>JBARMQ010000170.1:0-7075 GCA_049802535.1 Bryobacteraceae bacterium
TGTAGAACTTGGCGAGGTCGGCCGCTACGGTTACCACAATCTTCCGCTTTATTGGTCCGAGCCGGACCGGCTTCCGTTTCTTCTCAAGTTTCGACAGAAGTTAGCTGGTTTTGCGTTTGTAAAAAGAGGACCCGGGGTTACGCGAGAAGAGTGCGTCTGGGACATGGCCGAATTCTTTGTGCTTCGGCGCTACCGGCGCTGTGGAGTGGGAACTGAAGCGGCACGGCAAGTCTGGAAGCGCTTGCCCGGGCGGTGGGAGATTCGAGTGATGGAAAGCAATGAAGCCGCGTATCGGTTTTGGGCTCGCGCCATTGCGACGGTTCTCAATGAAACGATTTCTCCTGTTCGGACCGAGATAGGCGACCAGCCTTGGCATGTTTTTTCATTCGCGACCGGCAACGATTGCCAACCCCATATTGTTGCTTCTACTGGCATATCGGCATAATGAATCTAATCGGGAGGCTCTCGCGGAGGTTAGAAGCCTAAAACGCCGCCGCCCTATACCCGATAAGGACCTAGATAGGCTGATGAGGTTCAAGTGAATAGTCGGCGTCGTGCCTCGGTAGGGATTCCGGTTAGCCATGGCCGCGCAGCTCGTTGGACTGCCGTTTGTTGCGGATTGTTGTTGGCGCATGCCGCTTGCATTGCCTGGTTCGGCGTGCGTGGCTATGGCCCGCTGATCTCCGCTCTTTTTTTGCTGGCAGAAGGTACCGTGTGCGTGATCGCCTGTTATGATGCGGCGACCCGCTCTGGTCCCCTAGGCCGCCATTTCTGGTATCTGGCTACTCTCTCATTCGTCATCTGGGTTGTCGCGGAATTGATCGGCACGGTCCAGACTCCGGGCAACCTTGACGACTTACTCTTTCAGTTCGCAACGTTGCCCTTAGGGATGACGCTATTCCTCGAGACGGACTCCGAACCCGTTAGGCTCGATCCGCTACATTGGGCGGATCTGGTTCAAACATTGCTGTTGTGGATCACGTTTTACGTATATTTCACGCCGGCTGGGACCGCTCCACACATGTATGGGCCACTTTGGAATAGAAGCGTATTCTGTGACAGCCTGCTACTTGCGCTGTTTCTGCTCCGAGGGCTCTTTACCAGTTCGGCAACAACACGATCCTTATTTTGGAGAGGATCGATTTATTGCATGATCTATGGCGTGGCGGAGGGCTGGGGCAGCTTGCCTCCTATTCCCAAGCCCGGGGATTGGTTCGATCTCGTCTGGGGCTCCGCCGTCATGGTGGAGCTTGTTATCGCGGTGAGCTGGAGTGGCAAACGCGTAGAGAGTGCGAGGATCACCACTCAGAGACGGCACACCGCTTTTCATCAACTGTTCCCGGTATGTTATCCGGCGATCATCATGACATTCCTGGGCCCCGTCGCGCACTTTAATCCAACGGCGGCCGCCTCGATTGGGGTGGGTTCATTCGTCTGTTTCAGCTGCCGCCTTCTGGTGACGCAGAGCCGCTTGCGGAGAGGGGAGGCCGGGCTGCGTAAGGCCAAGCTGGAGGCGGAATCGGCAAACCGGGCGAAGAGTGAATTCCTGGCGAACATGAGTCACGAAATCCGAACGCCGATGAATGGAGTTCTCGGCATGACGGAGCTGCTGCTGGGGACTGAACTTACCAGTGAACAACGGGAATATGCGGACATCAGCAAAAGTTCGGCAGAAGCCCTCTTGAAGATCATCAACGACGTGCTGGATTTTTCCAAAATTGAAGCCGGGCGCCTTGAACTCGATCCCATCTGCTTCAGCTTGTATCCGCTTTTGGACCAAACCTTAAAGCCGCTGCGTCATCAGGCTTGGGGAAAGGGCTTACAACTGCACCTTGAAGTTGAACCTGGGGCGCCTGAAAAAATATGGGCCGATTCTGCGCGGCTACAGCAGGTTCTGATCAATCTCATCGGCAATGCCATTAAGTTCACGGAGAAAGGTCAAGTGACGCTCAAGGTGGGAATTACGGCAGTTGAGAGACGTGCCCTTCGACTGGGTTTCGCCGTGCAGGACACAGGAATTGGGATACCCAAGGACAAACAACAGTCGATTTTCGAGGCGTTTTCTCAAGCTGACGGCTCAACGACTCGACGCTTTGGGGGGACAGGGCTTGGGCTCAGTATTTGCTCCCGTCTGGTTCAGCTGATGGGAGGGCGGATCAGTCTGGACAGTGTCCCGGGGCAAGGTAGCTGCTTCCGCTTTGAGATCTCTGCGATAGCCGCAGATCGTTTGGATCAGCAGGACAGTGGTCAGCTTACGACCTCTCCGACGGGCTTTACAGAGACGAAATCAAGAGCTGTTTAATCGCGCGCGAGTACGTACCAACGGCTCCGGCGGCACGTCAGCCGTGTCCTTCGCGCTTGTCACGATGAGAACACTGTGGCATTCTCCTGTGAGGGACGCCATCTGTGAAGAACCTGCTGCCGGACGTTCGCTATGCGCTTCGCGTGCTCTGGAAGTCTCCCGGGTTTACGGTTGTCGCATTAGTGACGCTGGCGCTGGGAATCGGCGCAAACGTCGTCGTCTTCGGAGTGCTGAATGCGGTCCTGCTGCACCCACTCGATGTGAGCGATCCGGCGAGTTTGTATCAGATTCGGCATAAGCCCTGGATGAGCGGCAGGCTACTGACTACGTCCTATCCTGCGTTTGAAGATTTTCAACGGCGAAACACCACCTTCAGCGGGATGGCCGGGATTTATGGATATTCGGGGGCGGGACTGAGGTGGCGTAACGCGGTAAGGGACGTGCACGGCGATGAAGTCACCGGTAATTATTTCGACCTGCTGGGCGTGCGGCCGGAGGTAGGACGATTCTTCCATGCGGCGGACGAGCATGGCCCGGATTCAGCGCCCTATCTGGTGTTAAGCAACGATTTGTGGCGAAGCGCATTTCAAAGCGATCGGGGGATCGTCGGAGCGACGGTTGAGCTCAACAAACATCCGTTCACAGTCATCGGCGTGGCACCGGCGCGGTTTCACGGCACTGAGCGCTTTGTGTGGCCGGACTACTGGATGCCAATGGTGAATGAGGAGCAGGTGGAGGGGTCGGATTACCTGCATAGCCGGACAGCCATCACGGTTACGGTGATTGGCCGGGTGAAGCCGGGAGTGACTTCGAAGCAGGCGACCGAAAATCTGAATGCGATTGCGGCCGAGCTGGCGCACGAGTACCCGACAACGGATGAAGATATTGCGCTGCGGCTGATCCATCCAGGTCTCTGGGGGGACGACGGCGATGTCATTCGCGGTTTTCTTTGGAGCGTGACCGTGCTGGCGCTGCTGGTGCTGGCGGCGGCCTGCGCAAACCTCGCCAGTCTATTCGCGGCGCGAACGGCGGATCGCAGCAAGGAATTGGCGCTACGCGCGGCGCTGGGGTCGAGCCGGTGGCGGCTGGCGAGGCAACTGTTGACCGAAGCGATGTTGGTATCGCTGATGGGCGGAGCAGCGGGACTTTTGACGGCGGACCTGCTGCTGGGGGTGTTGAACCGGTGGCCTCGCGCGGCAGAAGGGCATCTGGCCGCAAGCGTAGATGCGCGTGTGTACCTGGCAGGTCTACTATTCACCCTGGGCAGCGCAATGCTGTTTGGGATGGTTCCAGCGCGCCAAGCGTGGTTGAGCAGTCCGTTTGAAACGATGAAGGGCGGACCTGTCCACTCGGTGCACCTGCGCCGGCTTGCCCTGCGGGACCTTTTATTGGGTGGCCAAATTGCAATCTGCACGTTGCTGGTAGCCGCTTCGCTGGTGGCGGCGCGCGGCATGGAGCGAGCGCTGCACGCTCCGCTGGGTATACAGCCGCAGGGCGCAATGCTCGTTTGGGTGGACCTGAGCGAGAAGGGCGACGCGGCGGTCGAGAAAGAGAAAGAAGTGATCGAGGCGGCGCGGAGCGTTCCCGGTGTGACGGCGGCGGGTGCGGTGAGCCGCATGCCGATGACTGGCGGCCTACATGGGATACCGATTTTCCAACCGGGGACAATAGAGTTTAAACTGAAAAACTCCGTGTTGGCGCCATACGTATTTTCGATGTCGCCGGGATATTTGGAGGCTGCCGGCACTCGACTCGTGGGCGGACGCGATGTCTCATGGCAGGATACGGCAAAGACACCGCATGTGGCGATCGTGAACGAAACCTTCGCACGCGCAATGTGGGGGAAAACGCGGGGAATCGGACAGCGGTTTGTTCTGTGGGGCAATCTGACAGAAGTGGTGGGCGTGACAGAGGACGGCAAGTACCACGACATGACAGAGTCGCCTCACGCGGTGGTCTATGTGCCGTTCTCGCAAAGCGAGCAGAGCGAAGGGATATTCGTGGTGCGGTCCCGGCGGTCGGAGCGCGAGATGGCGGCTGCGCTCGCACACACATTGGCCAGCATTACGCCGAATGTGCCGATCTCGGTCGAGAGCTGGCCCGATGAGCTGGAGTCCGAGTTATTCCCGGCACGCGCGGCGACGGTGGCGCTGGGGGTGATGGGCCTGCTGGCGGCGATGCTGGCGGTGACGGGAATCTCCGGCATGGCTGCGTACAGCGTCAGCCGACGAATGAAGGAACTGGGCATCCGGGTGGCATTGGGCGCGCGGAGAGCACAGGTGATGAGCGCGGCGGTGGGAAGGCCCGTGGTGCTGCTGGCGGTGGGGTCGGGGGTGGGTCTGCTGTCGGGCGTCTTTGCCAGCCGATTGCTGGGACAGATCGTTTATCAAGCGAATCCGCGGGATCCCGTGGTCTTAGGCGGCGCGGTGCTGACGATGGCGCTGCTGGGCATGGCAGCGTCCGCCATTCCCGCGCGGCGCGCCCTTGCTGTCGATCCATCCAAATTGATGCAGGAAGAGTGAGGCAGGTATCGGTCTAACCATCCGTGTTGCGTGTCAACGAAGCTCTCTCTATAAGGTCGCGATAGCTTGGCAGATCGGCGGTCGCAAGCCAGGTAATTTGGCTTCGTCGTCCCACGAGCGAAGGCGCACGGCTTGCGGGATGTTTCCTAGGTGGGCAGGATGCGGTTTTGGCTGAGCGATAACAAGCTGATCACTTCTCAGTCGCCGCCACGCCGTTACGCACGCCCGAAGCTTTAGGCGAATCGCGGGTTTGAGCTTGCACTGTAATCTCGATGCCCTGACATTTGACAACTTGGAAGTCGAGCGTGGACTGGCTTCCATAGGTTACGTCAAGGTGCGTCGGAGTGAGCCATGTCATTTTCACCCTCGTCACGCCCATCGGATAGGCGGAGGGATCAGAGAATTCTAAGAGTTCCACGGCAGGTCGCGAGCTTCCAATTGACTTCAGGTAAACGCTGGTTCCGACGTAGGCGGTTCCCGGGCCGCTCCACTGTCGGGTGTCCGCGGAAACGAGCCAACGGCCATCCGGGGAGTGAACCGCTTCGGACCAAACAATGGTTCCGTCATCCCGGCAGCTTGACAAGGCGACGCAGCTCCCGATCATAAGCCACAGCAACGCTTGGCAAATTGGATATGGCATAGCTTTACTGGCTCGCATAACTGTCTTCACGCCAGACTGCTTACTAACTCCGGACGGTGGAGGGCCTCTTCATATTTCGGAAGAACCTCGGCGGGGGAGCCGGTGAGGATTACTTTGCCATGATTGAGCCACACAACGCGCTTGCATAGGGACTTCACAGAAGCCATTTCGTGAGTGACAAGCAGCAGGCTCGCACCATTGCGTTGAAGCCGCTCGATCGATTGGCGGCATTTGTCCCGGAATGAGGCATCCCCTACGGCTAAGACTTCATCGACTAACAATACTTCCGGGTCGATGTGTATGGCAATGGCGAAGGCGAGCCGCAGCGTCATACCAGTCGAGTAAGTGCGTAATGGTTGATCGATGAACTCTTCAATGCCTGCATACTCAACAATGGCGTCGTATTGCCGGATGACATCTTTCCGATGGAAGCCAAGGATGGCGGCGTTGAGAAAAAGATTCTCGCGCCCTGTCAGATCGGCGTGGAAGCCGGCGCCGAGTTGCAAGAGCGGTGACAGGCGCCCTTGCACGCGAACCTTACCGGAGTCGGGCGCGGTCAAGCCCGAAATAAGGGTGAGAGCAGTGCTCTTCCCTGCCCCGTTGCGGCCGATGAGGGCGACGCTTTCGCCGCGTTGAACCGAAAAAGAGACGTTTTGGAGCGCCCAGAATTTGGAACTTCGAACAGGCGAAACACGACCTGAGAAATAGTCGCGGAGGAAGTGACGCCCACCCTGTACGCGAAATGACTTGGAGACGTCGCTAAGTTCGATCATTCCGGGAGGCTCACAAATAATCGTACAGATTGTTTCGAACACGGCGGAAAATATACAGGCCCACAAAGAAGGTGGCGATGGAAACCACGGTCAACTTGTAGAGCAAAGTGGACGCCGGCGAGTGGCCTTCAAGGACCACGTTGCGGAGAGCCATGATCAGCGCCGCAACAGGGTTGAACTCATAAATCCCCTTAAAGCGGGGCGGGATCATGGGGAACGAGTAGAACACCGGCACGAGCCAGAACAGAATCGTGATGGCGGATTCGACAAGATAACGAGTGTCGCGGACATAGGTATTGAGCGCGGCGCAGACCAGCGACAGGCCACATAAGAAGACAATTTCGAGCGTCCAAATGAGCGGCATCCAGAGCCATAAGCGGGTAGGGAAAATTCCGCTGGCGAATAAGAGGATGACCAACAGGGCGACTTGAATTCCAAGATGGAGGCAATTCGAGAGAACGCTCGAAATAGGGATGAGCTCTCGAGGGACAGGGACGCGGCGGATGAGCGCGGCGTTTTCAACGAGCGAATTCGTACCGGAAATCCACGCGCCGGAGAAGAAATTCCAAGGGACTAGGCCGCAGAGGACAAACGCAGGATAGTGTGCAATGTTGCCCTTGAAAATATGGCTGAAGACAAAGGTAAAGACCAGCATCATCACCAGCGGGTTCAAGAGGGACCAAAAAATTCCCAACGACATGTTGCGATAGCGAATGCGAAAGTCTTTGAGGATGAGGTTCTGTAGCAAGTACAGGAGATCGCCATTCCATTTCATGGTTGGGGTGGAAGTCAGTACTTCTGTCAGTGTAATCCTTGAGACGCTGAAGCAATATTGGAC
>JBARMQ010000171.1:0-9794 GCA_049802535.1 Bryobacteraceae bacterium
GCGGCACCTATCGAAATATCAATTGGGCTGACGAACCCAACCAGCCTTTAGTCTGCGTATCCACTGTTGATCAAGTGGGATCGCGCCTGCTCTTTCGCGGCTATCAAGTCAGTGACTCGGCAAAGCCCGTTCATGCGGCACTGGTTGGTAATGACTCGCTCATCATTGTTGACGAGGCTCACTTGTCCGCGCCTTTCATCGATACTCTCGCGACCGTCCAGTCGTACACGGCCCGCTCCAGTGCTCGTTTTCCGGGCATTGATGTCGTCCAAATGTCCGCGACACTTAAAACGGCGAAGGAACCATTTAGGATTGGCCCCGCTGATGAAGAAACGCCCGAACTCATTAAGCGTCTGGCCGCGTCGAAATCAGCCGAGCTGCGAGCGCCTGAAAAGGGCTTTGAAACCGAAGTGGCTCGGGCCGCGCGAGAGCTCTCCCTGATTGAAGGCGTCTCGGTCGTCGGAGTTGTCGTCAATACGGTCGCATCTGCGCGAGCCGTCTTTGAAGAACTCAGAGCCGTAAGGGATGCTGAAGCAATATTGTTGACCGGCCGCAATCGTCCTTATTGCTCCCAGCAACTGTGGGCCAATTACAAAGCCCGAATCGCGGCAAATCGGGAAAGCTCTCCCGCTGGGCGGCTTTTTGTTGTCGCGACCCAAACCATCGAGGTCGGCGCAAATCTCGATTTCGATGCGTTGGTCTCCGAATCCGCGCCCCTCGACGCTCTACGGCAGCGCTTTGGTCGCCAGAATCGGCTTGGAAAAGTTCCGCGCTCCCAAGCCATCATCGTTCGCCGCCCCGGCGCTGATCCTGTCTACGGCGAAACCACCGCTGAAGCCTGGAAGATCTTGGCCGACGTCGAGCGTGTCGACTTTGGTGTTCTTGCGATGAACGCAGCGCTCAGCGGCCGCGATGTCACCAGGGCCGTCACCGCTAGCAGCGAAGGTCCTCTCATACTCCCGGCATACCTCAAAATGTGGGCGCAAACTAATCCGCGGCCCGATCCGGATCCCGATGTCGCTCCCTTCCTTCACGGCAAGAATGCGCTGGAAGATGCCGACGTCCAGTTACTCTGGCGAGCTGACCTCGAAGGAGACAAATGGGAGGAGCTACTCGCGCTCGCTCCGCCTCTCCCATCGGAATGCCTCCCGCTCCCGATCAGTGCTCTACGAAAGTGGCTCCGCGGCGAACGAAAGATGGATGTTGCCGATGTTGAAGGCATCGAGGAAAAGCCCAAAGACACCCCTGAACCTAAACGGGAGACCAAATCGTTTCTCATCTGGCGAGGCGCAAGCTCAACCAACAAGATCTCGTCAAACGTCCGCGACATTCGCCCCGGCGATGTCGTTGTTGTTCCCTCCCACTACGGCGGTTGCGATGAATTCGGTTGGCATCCGCAATCCAATCACGACGTCGAAGACATCGGCGACCGCGCAAACAGAGAATTGGCTGATAAGGGAGTCGCAAAACGGAGAGTGCGCCTTCGTTTGTTCGCTGCCAATGAACTTGAGGACGACTCTGCGGCGCAAAAGCGGTTCCTCAAGCTTTGCGATGCCCTGACGGTCGATTCGGACAATGACTCGAACGCCTCGGCCGCAGACGAAATTAGAAAAATCTTACAGGACCGTTTTGAAGGCGATCCTAGAATCGATGATACCGGTCAGGTAGCGATCTGGTCGCGGACCAAGATCGAGTCTCAGCCGAATCGCCAACCTGATGACGAAGAGGACGACTCGGTCGGGCAACAAGAAATCATTACCCTCGGGTCCCACACAGCCGGTGTCGTAAGACAGACTTGTCTCTCTGCGACTCATTGCGGACTAAGTCCCGAACTTGTCCACGATCTAAGTTTAGCCGCCGAGTTACACGATTTAGGTAAATGGGACGATCGTTTTCAAATGTGGCTCGCCTATTGCGATAAGTCTCCCACTGCGGCTTGGAAATATACCGAACCGTTAGCGAAGTCGGGCGGCAATCGAACCGTCCTCGAGCGCAGGACCGCTCGAAGGCGTGCTCAGTATCCCGACGGCGCGCGCCATGAGTCCGGCTCCGTGCTGTTGGCGTGTGCCTCCAGAGCGCTAGATCAAGCGAATGACCGCGACTTGGTCATCCATTTGATCGGAACTCACCATGGGTTTGGCCGCCCTCAACTTCCCACTTGGAACGAAGACGAAGCGGAAACCATTTCCGCCTCCGTCGGCGGCAAAGACGTCACTACCGGCACGGGACGACGGCTCGGGCGTATCGATTCCGGCTGGATCGATCGATTTGCACGTTTAAATCAGCGATACGGATATTGGGGTTTGGCTTATCTCGAGGCCATTCTCCGGCGTGCGGACAGCATTCAGTCGCGTGAGGAACAAACAAGGTGAGCGAAATTGTGCTCACAGGTCCGAGAGCTGGAACACCCATCGGATTTCTTGCCGCCATCGGTGCGTTCCGCCACGCTTCCGTCATGTCGTCGAAGCTCGGCGATCCGCGCCTCGCTTGGACCCATCGCGCCGGCGAGTGGTTTGCCACACTCGCCTTCGACGCTGACCTCTCATCCGAAGCGTTTCTTGACGCCTTAGTCAAGAGCGTCTGCGAAACCAGTTCGCGACCCGAATTCGAATGGTCTGAACAAATCAAGAAGCGGGATCCAGCAGACTTCCGTCGCGCGATCGAACAGAACTCTTCTTGCTCTGATTGGTTCGCAGCCTTCGGGTCCGAGCTCGCTTTGTCCAAAGACGGAACACTCCGGTCCACCGATTTCGATATGACCGGCGGCCAGCAGAAATTTCTTCTTAAACTACGCGAGGCATCGTGCGCTCTTTGCGGATCGCCGAAAGAAACGAGGAGACTGCTCCAGGAGGCACTCTTTGGTCCTTGGGAGTATAAGCTTGCGACCAAAGGAGCCGAAGCAGAGAACAGTCACTCCATGGGGCTCGATCCATCCACTCTGCTGGAAGGAGCATTCACCGCTGCGGAGCCCGCCGGCATTAAGGACAAACGTGGGATTCGAGGAGCAATTTGGCTGGCCTTCGAAGCGCTCCCGCTTTTCCCCTGCGTCGTCGTGGACGGCCAACTCCGAACCACAGGCTTTAGCCGCAGCAGGTCCAACGACGGGCGATGGAAGACGTATTTTGAATGGGGCGTCTGGAACGTTCCCCTGACTTTGGAGGCGGTCACGACACTACTGCTTCAGCCACGGTGTGAATGGACCCCGGATCGCGGCGTCGCACAGCGGTTCCGCAGTGAACGCGTAAACCTCAACAAAGACTACTATTCGTTGGCACAAGCTGAACTCATGACTGGCGGCTAGAATGTTCTTCTGCCGGTGTCACCCATCTGTGATATGTTCTCGGGTTCGTGAACAGTAGGGAAACGACAACCGGGGATTACCAGCTAAACTGGCGCAAGCTTCAACAAGTGGGTCTAAACGCCTACGAGGCGCGATCCTATTTGGTGTTGATGGGGCATGCGCGATTTAAGGCTTTGGAGCTGGCGGCGCGCGCGCATGTGCCACGGCAGAAGATCTACGAAGTGCTCGATAGCTTGGTGGAAAAGGGCTTCGCGCAAGTCGTGCAGGAGAAAACCAAACTATTTTCGGCGATAGACCCGAGCCTGTCTATTCCGGCGTATATGGCCCGCCGGGGCAAAGTGCTGCAACACGAGTTGATGGAGCAAACACGCCTTGCCAGCGGCCTGATCGAAGACTTGCGGGAGGCTTTTGAAACCGGTCAAGATGGGCGGGGAACACTGGACTTTCTGAGTCTTGTGAACGATCCCACGCAGACTGCGATCCATTACCGCCGGATGTTAGCTGTCTCCGGGAGACAGTATTCGGAATTCTCGCGGCCGCCGTTCGCCGTTGATCCATTGGACGAGCAACTGGTCAAAGAAGCAGCTACGCGGAACGTCGATTGCCGCTTATTGATTGAAGCAGGCGCCCTCGATAGTGAACACGAGGAACGCCTGCGAGACTACATCCGGCATGGGGTTCAAATACGGTTTCTCGACCGGTTGCCCCTAAAGCTGGCACTGTTCGATTGCAAGTGCGGTTTAGTCGCGCTACTTGATCCGGTTCAGACCAAGCCCGCTTGGACCGCCGTCATATTTGAGCACGAAGGGTTCGCCGAAGCTATGAGCGGCATTTTTGAAAGTTACTGGCGACGCGGCGCCAAGAACTCATAAGCAGCAAAGCTCCGACAAGAACTAGACCGAATTCACCAGGTTCAGGAGCGGTCGGGTCGTTTGAAATCGTGATCGACGCGGCATCCACTAAAGAATCAAATGTCCCCGGTTTATTCCACGGACCGTCGTTGAAGAAGAAAGAAATTGGCAATGCGTTATTGAAATATTCGGTCAAGGTAACACTTGGTCCGAAGAATGCAATGCCGATTGAATTCAAGCTAAATCCCTTGGGTAAACCCGAGACATCTTCCAGATCCGCGTCGGGAATCAGAGTATCGTGGGTTAGAAACGTGGATTCATCAAATGAAAAAGTAAAGGGAGAGATCTTGCCGACGGGCGCGGTCGTGAAGGAATAAACGACACTTGCCATCGACGCTTGCGCGCCCAGCAGCAACCCCAAAGAAAGAATTAAATACTTCATAAACGGCCTCCGAAAACGTATCTGTATTTTGGCGGCTTTACAGACGAACGTAAACGGATTATGGGTAAGGGGTAGTACCGGTACAAGGAGTAAGGGCTTAGCGTGGAAGCCAAACGCGATAGTTCTTCGCGTCGGCAAATGGAACCAGGAAGAGAGGGACCGAGCGATCATCAACTTGCCCGTCCACCCGGTAGCATTGGTCGCCAGCCCATGTTGGTGGAAGCTGAGCAGGCGAGGGGACAAGCTCTAATTCGCTTGGATTTCCCGCAGCGATTTTGGCCATCGTAAGTGCGCCGAGATCGGGGTTTACGGCGCTGTCAAGCGCGAGCACCTGTGGGCCGCGTTCGACTGCGATTTGATTTGGATAGGTAGGCGCGCCACTTACTAACTTGACGGTCATGTCGATTTTGATTTTGAGCGTGTCGCCCTTCCTCCACTCGCGATCGATAACAAGATAGTCACCGGGAGTGCCAATGAGATGAGATCCACCAAAATCAACGGTAAAGCTCTTGGTCCACGATGGCACCCGCAGGCGCAGCGGAAAATGGGTGTTGTGATCCGGGTCGATGTGCAGCAGCAGATCTCCGGATTCCGGATAAGACGCTTCAGAAATCAAGTGCACCAAGCCGCGACGCTTTAGGGCGAAGTCGGCATGTCCGCCCGTGTAGGTCAAAATGGCAATGCCGCCGCCATACCGTCCCCAGGTTGCCGCGGGAATCATCGAAATGCCGCGCGGTTCGCTGGAGTTGCAGCAGCTAATCTTATGGCTTGGCTTCTTGCTGCCGCTCAGTGGAGTGAAGTAGCAAACATCGCCAGTCTTGGCATCCTGAGCGGCCAGCAACTGGTTATAAATGGTGAGTTCCAACTGGTCCGCATATTTTTGTTCGCCGCTGATGCGAAGCAGTTCCAGAGTCAGTTTCATCCAGGTTACGGTGACACAGGCCTCGCCGACATGAGCCGCTTCGTCGGCTGGGAGAACGTGATCGTCCATGAAATGCTCGCTCGAGCTGGTCGTTCCGGTAATGTACAAACGATTGCCCAGGATATCTTTCCAGGCGGTCACGGCCGGATCCAGATACGCTGGGTTCCCAGTGACACGATAGAGTTCAACCAAGCCCACTAAATTGGAGAGCATTTCATAAGCTTTCCCGTTAGCCGTTTTAAACACGCTTCCGGTGCTCTCAATGCTGGCGGCTATCTTGGGTCCATTCGGCTGATCCCAGGAACGAACCAGGTACTTACAGAAGTCAAGATAACGAGGGTCGCCACTGTACTGGTAGAGATAGACCATCGGTTCCAGCACGCTGGTGGCGGCCATGCCAACATGCTGTCCGGCGGCGATAATGTCGCGTTTCCCCGGTCCATCGCCAAATGTTTCCACCAATAAGGCGCCGATGCGATTTGCGGCTTTGTAGGCGGCGTCGTCACCGGTAACCCGGTAATACGCTATTAGACCGAGCAGATCGTATTTATGGACCCAAACATCCCAACTGGTCCAGCGGTCTTCCTTCGGGTAGGTGCCGAGATAGCCATCTGCTTCCTGAGTGGCGATCAGGGCCTTTGCCAACCGATCCATTAAGTCCTTAAGCCGGTGATCGCCGGTGTATTGGTACGCATTAGCGGCGGCGTCCAGGAACTTACCCATATGTTCACCGGCCCAGGCACGGTCGTTATTGGCCGGGGCGGTGCGGTGCTGAAACGGGTCGAGCAGCGCTGCCTGATCGATTTGGAGCAAGCGGCCCTCGATGTTGACGCGCATACGATCGGCAAGCAAGCCGGTGAGTTTCAGATGCGCGTAAGCTTGCGGCTGATAAAGGTCGGGAACTGCGTCCACCACGATCGCCTCAGGAATTTCCGCCGCCACCGGCATGACTGCCAGCGCGAGGAGGCAAAGACTTAGTCGAGTCAAGGATTGAACCTGTATCCGTTAGTGTAGCGCCGGGAACTTACTCGGCGAGACCAAGCTGTGCCATGACTTGCAGCAAATCGGAAGCGGGAATTGCCGTGAGTTCAACCCGCTTATGATCGTTCTCATTGAGGTCGACCGCGGCGCCGCGGCCCGCAAGTGCCGCAATGAAGTCCGAATTCTGCCAGGCGTTGTAGTCGAATTGCTCAACGGCGAACGCAGTATAGCGGCCCGGAGGGACTGCAAAGAAGGAGAAATTCGAGCCGCGGCCCGTGCCGCGCATCATCAGATTGCTGCCGTCCGGCGCGACATTTTCGGGAACGAGGACAATGGTCGAATTTCGAGGACTGGAGTCGCCATTCGCAGCCACAGTGCCGTCAAGTTGGGCGAGCCCCTTGCGGAAAACAACGTCGATTTGGCCCGCGCCGCTCGGCGGTACATCGATGACCTTATCTAAGGCGTTCGCCTGATTGAACTGCAATGAACTGATGTAAGACTCCGGAGGAATACCGACGACGTGAATCAGATAGGAACCGGGTAATACGGTAACTGTCCGTGAACCATCCGGATTGACACCCACTATGGGAGGACCGTATCGCGGCAGATCGTCCCAAGGCTGAAGATTAACCATAACGCGGCTTAAGTCCGCAGCCTCGTCGGACTCTGAGCGGGCATGAAGCGTGATCGTCACAGGCAACATCCGTGTAATGACGACATTAGTGACATCGGCTGCTGCGATGGTGACGTCCTGCCGGCCAAGCACGTGTGTCGCCGTGCCTGTCTCGATCAAACGCAAGGTGTACGCGCCCGGAACCAAGCCCGAGATGTCGAACTGGCCCCCAGGGCCCGGTGTTTGGCCATGCCTGGAAACAATGGAAGAAGGACTGCCGCTCTGCGAAACGCCAATGAAAAGCTTGGAATCCTCGGCGGCGTTAACGGCGACTTTGCCGCGAATATGGAAGGTAGCGGCACGCTTCATGTGAATCTCAATGCCGCCTTGATCCTGACCCGATGCGACATCGAGTGGCGCTGCGCCAACGACGGTCAAACTGTCGGGGTAAAAGGTTGTCACTAAGTCAAGCTTCTGTTCCGGAGCGGTTGCCGCCGACGAAGGAGGAGTGTCAGACTCGGCGGCAGGAGCAGGCGAGGCTGAGATATAGACCTTACCGTTCGGAACGCCTTTCAGTTCGAATTTGCCGGCGTCGTCCGAGGTTGCTTCCTTGCCGGGCTGGAGCTGCGTTTTGCCGCGCATTAGAACGGAAACGAAAGCGCGAACCTCTGCGCGCGACACGGGCTGTCCCGTATCGTCGACTACTCTCCCGCTGAGATTTGCGTAAGGCTGCAAGGATAAAACTACCCCGGCCATCTGCGAGCCTGGTTGCAGGTTGAAGATGTCCATCAGGGCGGATGAGCCAGCGGCTTTATAACGCGCGGCCGCAAAGTTGGGCGCCGACGCCATCAGTGAGTACATGCCTGGTGGGAGGCCATCAAGGACAAAGCTGCCGTCCGGTTGAGACGAAACCGTGTGCGGGGCGGGGAATGACCGCTTCGAACCAATACTAAATTGAAACAGTTCAATCTGGGCGCCCACCACGGGATCACCGGTGACCGCGTTTTGAACGTGTCCGACGATCTGGCCGGTTGGCTGAGCGTCGGGTGCTGTCTGGGCGAAAATTGCAGCTGCCGCAAGCATCGCGCCCAGCAGCGAAGTCGCTAACCGGAACATAAATATCTTCTTCAAGTATGGGCTATTCTGCGCGGCTCCAATCCGCAATCCGCTAAAATTGAGCCGACTGGAGCAATTGATACCGGATATGGGTAAGTCGCACATCGGCCCCGCAGTCTTGTTGGGCGCTGTATTGGCTGGCGGATTGGCAATTAAGGCGGCGTCGGGAGAGTTTGGATGGCTCACGACCTTCGTGGGAGTGACGCTGCTGCTGGGTCTGTTTGCCTGGGATGAACAGCCGATTCGGTCATTTGCGCAGAGCCTGTCGTACGCGGCGGTCTGCGGTTTCGCCTTTATGCTGGCGCCCAGTTGGCTATTTGCCTATTGGGAAGCAAACCGAACGTATTTGGCGTTCCCGGGCGGGTGGTACCCGATCTTTTGGGCGATCGGTTTCGTGGTGTTTGTTGTTGTGGATCGCGTGCGCGTGGGAAGTAGCGTACCGGATTCGGCCGACTATACGCCACGCGTAGCGGCCCACGTCTCGGCGCAGTCAGCGGCGAGGGGCAGCGTTTTTGGGATCGAGACACCGGTGAACATGCCCGCTGCTGCAGCGCCGGCGAGGACTACTTCTGCTCCGATCTCGGAAGAGACAACGATTGCGGCATATCCGATGCCTGCGGCGCCTTCATACGCCACTGCCGCGGCAGCGCCTGCGCCGGCGATGGCCCGTCCCGCTCCTGCTCCGGCAGTGAAAGAGACGACCATCTACGTGGGCTTATTGGGCGATAGCCGGGGCGCACTGCGGCCGGTCCGCGCTGCCGACCTGGGCCACAATTTCTATCAAATCCTTGAAGAAGTTCCGCCCGGCGACGAATGGCAATTCACGACCGGGCAAGTTGTGCGATGTCAGAAGAAGAATCTGTCTACCGGCAAAGGTTTGGTTGCCGTGGAAGAAGCGCCCAGAGCCTAAATAAATGCCGGGCAACGCACTGCGCGGAGGCTTGGCGATCGCTGGCTTTGGGTAACCAAGCACCGCTTGGCTGCCCGGCTAGTCTTATCTTCTACTGGCGGTGTAGCAAGACGGCCATGCTGTCGTAATCGCCGCGCAGGTCGGCGTCGATGCCGCGATGCATCAGATATGCGCCGCTAACAGACTCTCCGATGCCGCGCAATTTACCGTAGGCCGGTTCCACGCGATAAACCGCATTCTCATCCAAGCCTTCCAAATGGACGGTGGGCGGCGGTGTTTGATACTCCTGCGAGTGGCGGAATAGAAAGGCTACCGCTTCGCGGCCATCTTTGGAGACATATTCATTTGCTGTGACATCACTGATGCGCGGTGAGAGCAGGCGGTAGAGCGCGCCGTACTGAACAGTCTCGCGAATTCGCTTGTCAAGCGCGATCATGTGGGTCGCGAGATCGAAATCGGCATCGGTCCACTTATTCAAATTCGCGCCAATTCCGAGGGCGCCTTGCATGGCAACAAGAAAACGATACTGCAAAGGCGTGCTGCGCCCGTTCATATTCGGTACATCCGTCACCCAAGCTGACATGAATTTCGCGGCGTAGGCTTGCGAGAAGCCTTCCTGGATGCGGAGCCGGTCAAATGCTTCCGTATTGTCCGACGT
>JBARMQ010000172.1:0-4033 GCA_049802535.1 Bryobacteraceae bacterium
CGGCCAGCCGATCTCCGCCTTCCGCTACCACGTCCCGAAGCCGGCTACGCGCCCCGCGGCGCTTCCGGCTCGCACTGAGCGGCACAACCCATATTCCATCGCCACCCTGCGCTGCCAGCTGGCCGCATACCTGGCCCGCTCCCTGCCCAGATGCCCCTGCTGTCTGCGAGACTTCTTATAACACAGTAGTACTAGCTGCCCTGCGGGCTGGAATGTAGCACGCGAACAGCGCAACAGTAATCAGAAGAATCGACGCTGCGACAAACGTCAGAGGGTCATCTTGCCTAACCCCGTAGAGAACACTCGATAGAGAGTGGGTCAGGATGGAAGCACACGCAATCCCGATGATGACACCAATCAGCGTCAATGCAATTCCTTGAGTCAAGACTAGCTTCAGAACGTCGCCCCTCTGGGCACCCAGTGCCATCCTGATGCCGAGTTCGTGAGTGCGCTGTGACACCGAATAGGCGATCACCCCGTACAGCCCCAAGATGCCAAGTAGGAGCGCCATTGTTCCGGCCGAAGAGAGCATAACCAATGTAAAAGAAGTACGGGCCATCGACTTCACGTAGTAGTAGTGAAGTGTGTGGGCCTCCGCCAACGGTAGTTGAGGGTCCACGGAAGATACGGCTAGTCGCACCTCATTCATTAGACCTTCTGAGCCGGCCTGCGGGCTACGAAGCACGAAGGCTACATAGCGGCTCACGTAGTCGCCGCCCGCGTAGACGGTCAACACTGGCAGATAGACAGATTCAGGAGCTTCCTTATCGACGCCGTCTTGGTGAACATCCGCCACGACACCTATGATCTCCCGCCATTGCTCGTTGGGCCCGCCTCGGATCTGTTTGCCAACAGCAAGCGATGCGTTGTGCCAATAATCGCGAGCAAACTTTTCCGAGACCAAGACCAACGGAACCTTATTCACAATGTCACTCCACGTGAAGTCGCGACCAGACAAGAGGGGCGTGCCAACGGTCTTG
This sequence comes from Bryobacteraceae bacterium, assembly GCA_049802535.1. Classification (GTDB taxonomy): domain Bacteria; phylum Acidobacteriota; class Terriglobia; order Bryobacterales; family Bryobacteraceae; genus Bog-105. Next base: position 981 of record JBARMQ010000172.1, read on the forward strand.
AGAAAGCCAGGCGAAATGTATTCGTAACGACAAAGCGGCGTTTCTCCTGGGCTGTAAACACGATCCTTTGAATAGACAGACTCGAGGTCTCCGCCGCCGTCCATGGGAAGGTTTGCGGCGAGTGCACCTGAGGACACGCCCGGGAGAGCACTTATTTTATCTGCAATTTCCTTTTGAATGCGCACTACGCCCACGGGATCTTTGATTTGCGTTTCAGGGATATAGACCCGAAATGTCTGTACTTCTGAAGAGTTGCTAAAACCGGGATCGACCCGCGTCAGAGCGCGGAAGGTACGAATCATGAGACCTGAGCCTATAAGCAAAACGAGAGCCAGCGCTACTTGCAGGATGACGAGCATTCCTCGCGAGCGAAGCCGCTGGCGACTTTCGCTCAAGGAGCGACCGCCCTCGCGCAATTTGGTGCCAAGCCCCGCACCCGAAAACCTGGATGCAGGCATCAATCCGAAAATCACACTCGTTCCCAGCGACACCGCTAGCGCGAACACGATGACCCTTCCATCGATGGCAATTTCATTGAGGCGAGGCAGCCCAGTCGGAGCGATAACGATAAGCGCTCGAATCGCTGCAAAAGCCAGTCCGGTACCCAAAAAGCCGCTAAGCAAAGCTAAAATTAGGCTTTCGTAAAATAACTCTGCACCGATTCGACCCCGGCTTGCCCCCAACGCCGCGCGCAGGGCCAATTCTTGTTGACGCCCATCAGCTCTAACCAAGAGCAAATTGGCCACGTTGGCTGAGGCCATAAGCAGCACGAGTCCGATTCCGCCCATCAGAACCCACAAAACTTTCCCTACGTTTCCCACGACCTCTTGTTTTAATGGCTGCAAGTTCGGAACAAGCCGCAAGTTTTCGAAAGTCTGGACGCTTGCGCCTGACGGCGGAGGAAAGCTTCGAAGTACGATGGGCATCATGCGCGCCACATCCGCGCTGGCTTCCGCCAACGTGACTCCGGGCTTGAGCCGTGCGATGGCCCCACGATCGTAGCCACCCAAGCGGGTTTCAGAGCGATCTAACTTCATGGGGAGAAACATGGCCACTTTTGTTCTTTCAAGGAAGAAAAAACGCGGCGGCAAAACCCCAATGATAGCTCGCGCCTTACCGTCAACCTCGATCGTTTTTCCCAGCACTGACCTATCGCCGCCGAACTTGGTACGCCAATACCCGTATGTAAGCATGACAGTATCAGCGCTCCCCGGTTGATCGTCTGCCGGTGTAAAGGAACGTCCGAGCGCCGGTATCTCTCCGAGAATTGAAAGCACGCTCGCAGTAACCGTCTGAGCCGGCACATGCTCAGGATCGCCTACTCCGGTGACATTCACCGACTCTTCAGCAGAATTCACACCTGCTGTATAGAGGCCAATCTCTTGGAACGTCCGGTTTTGTTCGCGATAAACAAAGAAATCTGCGGGCGACAGTCCCCAGTTGCTCTGGATGGCGTCGGGAAGATTGAGCTTAACCTCGACAAGTCGTTCCGGGGCAGAATACGGCAGTGGCTTTAGAAGAACGCCGTTAACCACGCTGAAAATGGCCGTCGTTGAGCCAATGCCCAACCCGAGAATTAGTGTAATTATGAACATGAAACCGGGAGATTTGCGCAGGATGCGCACCGCGAATCGCATGTCGTGTACAGGGTTTTCGAACACGGGTAGGTTCTCCTCTTCGTGGTAATTTTTGGCGAATCGCTTCAAACGGATCCAAATTGCATATTGGCTTGTCGCCGTGTTTCAGAAAGAATGATTCCGACAAGGATGTTATCTTCCTCCGACAGCGCAAGATCCTCTTGAATCTTTTGTCGAATTCGGTCGCCGACGTTGGCGCAGGCGACTAACAGTACTAGGGCTGATATCCACGTCAACAGGTGCAAATCGGATGCGTATTGTTCCTGCAACTCTTGAATACCTCCGCCGGCGGGTGCAAGAAATACATGTACTCTGGCCAAATGGAGCTTACTACTTTCCGTGGAATAGGCTTTAAGCGGAGCAAATAGTTGACGGGCGAGCGAACTGATGTTCTGTTGAAGAGGCGCGAGGGGAACCCCCGGTTTAAGCCGCCCAACAATGTAGAGCCAAGTCATCTCTGGATCGTGAACAAACGATACTCCAAAGAGAACTGGCATGGCCTCAATCGGCAGATAAAAGTCCCGCGGCTTGCTCGATAGACGATCTCCGAAGAATTTCTCAGGAGCAATGCCCACTACCGTCACGGGCTTCGTATTTACATAGAACGTGCCTCCAACAACAGAGGGATTTCCGCCGTAATCGTGCTGCCACGTTTTGTAGCTCATCACCGCCGTAGCCGGAACTCCCTGGATATCGTCACCATCAGTGATAAGCCGACCCGCACGGGGTCTCAGCCCCAGAGTCCTGAAATAGTTTCCAGAAACAAATTCGCCTACTGCTGTTCGACCGAAGCTATCGGGACCATCCCGTCGCACGGAAATCGCCTTGTAACCGAATCCCGCTTGCATGGCGGAGAGATCCTCAAATTCGGGTAGGTTCTTCCGGAGCTGGTGATAGGCGTCTGTTGAAAACAGAGGGGTCTTGCCGTCTTCGCGGCCTCTGGCAGGATTTACGCAGCAGTCATCGTCATCGCCTAATCGCACCAAAGACTGAGGATTAGTCACGAGCAAATTCCTCAGGAGCACCGCGTTGACTAAAGTGAATATCGCGTCGTTGGCACCGATTCCGAGCGCCAAAGTCAGTAGCACAGTGAAGGTCAGGCCAGGCGTCTTGCGCAATTGCCGAAAAGCGAACCGAAGATCCTGAAGTATATGCGTCACGAATCGTCACCCCGCAAATAATCAAACGCAAAAACCCGAGGATACGAAGCACATTCGATGCCAACGGAGATGCTACATACGCGTGGAGCGACGAATCGTGCGTATCATGCGCCCAGTCGGTTTCACCTAACGGAGCTCGGCCGTTCGGAACCGAGAATCCGAGTAGTCTTTTCGGGGACAACTGTACGAAAACGAAACCTCGGTGTCCAGAATCGGACGCCTACTCAAAGGCCCACCTATTCACACCTCCCGCGAC
>JBARMQ010000173.1:0-2933 GCA_049802535.1 Bryobacteraceae bacterium
GGCCAATATTGCCGACGACGCCAAAATCAAACAGATGTATCTAGAAATTGCCAAGGGCAAACGGCCGGTGCTTGTCAGGATCGCGGTTAAAGGCGATGGCGTTGGACATGCGTATGTATTCGTGAGCAAATTGGAAGGCAATCCTTTGGACGGCTATATTTACCAGACGAACGTGGGCGTCAAAAACCGCGAGTACGACCTTCTCGAATGGATTAAAGATCCTAAGTCGTCGCACTTGGTCTATTTACCTGGCCACTTGGCGGAACTCGCCGGGCGCTTCCTCGGTGCTTTCGCCGGCTCCAAGGTCGACCGCGTCTCGGTCTACACGGACCAATATATGCGAACCAGTACTGACATTCCGGATACGACGACAGGCCCTGAAAAATCCCCACGCGAGAAGGTTCGCGATGCGGACTCTGAGATTCTCGTTCGATACCGAGCGCTTGACGTCACCAGTGCCTACGAGAGGTTGGACCAGGCTATCGTCTGATCCGAAAAAGCCTCGTTTCCTCAAACCGCCAGGCCGAACCGGGCTAACATTTCCCGTTGCCCGTGCCGCGTAACACATAGGCTCCGGCTGTCCAGGTCCTGTGTCACCCAATTCCTATCGAGCGCCACTTTCAACAGCGCTGCTCCCATCGCGCCGCCAAGATGTGCCCGGCGCTCACTCCAATCCAGGCACCCGAATGCAAACCGCCGGCGCAATTGCCGCGTTTCCTCGACATCAATGCCGAAACTGTCAAACATCTTGACGCCCTTCGCCGTAATGCCGTACGATTCGCCGCTGATTGCCAGGCACCCCAGCGCCACCAGCCGATCGTGCAGCAACACGCCCAGCGTGCCCGCAATATGGTCATAGCAAGTTCGCGCCGCCAACAACCGCCTTGGCGTATTCGGCACGAATTTGTGCAGAGATACCCCCGCCACCACGCTCAGTCCCTCTAGTACAGCGGCCACATCGGCGCCTTCCAGGCTGTAATAGCGGTGCTTTCCTTGTGCCAACACCTTGACCAGGCGTTCTTCTTTCAAACGGTTCAGGTGCACACTCGCCGTTGACGGACTCACGTCCGCAATCACTGCAAGCTCTGTACTCGTGCGCGCACGATTATCCATCAGACAATACAGCATGCGCGCTCGCGCCGGTTCACCAATCGCCGCCGCAACCCGGCACATGGCATCGCTTGTGGTTTCTTCTACATCCACACTTTGATGCTAACCGAAGTGTCGCGCCCGTTCCGGATCTATGATTCAACCGATGCCTATCGACGAGCCCTTTGCCGAACCCATTGGCCGCCGAACGGCCATCGCCGCAGGCGCGATAGCTGCTGCTTTATCGGCCATCGGCTCGCAAGCATCCGCAGAGCGGCTTACCAGGAGACCGTCCATGAAGATTACCTGCCTCATCCGTTACCAAATTGATCCGTTCCAGCGAGATGCGTTTAAGAAATACGCTGAAAATTGGGGCAGCATTATCCCGCGTTGCGGCGGCGATCTGATTGGCTATTTTCTGCCATACGAGGGAACGAACGACGTCGCCTGGGCCTTAATTGCCTTTGATAGCCTTGCGTCTTACGAACGCTACAAAGGCCGTCTGAAAACGGATCCGGAAGCGCGCGAGAATTTCCTTATGGCCCAAACCAAACGCATTATTCTGCGCGAAGAGCGCAATTTCGTCGAGGTGGTCGATGGAACCTTTGAACTCCCGTCGAGACTGCGGGAACCGGCATGATCGCGACCCCTCAGGCTGAACAAGGGCGCGTCTTTCGCGATCTGCACCACCGCGATCGTGCTTTCATCATTCCCAATCCTTGGGACATCGGGTCTGCTCGCCTGCTGGCTCATATGGGCTTCGAGGCGCTCGCCACCACCAGCATGGGCTATGCCTTTTCACGCGGGAAACGCGACAACACCGTTGGCCGCGATGAAATGATTCGTCACATTGCCGAAATCGCCGCCGCCACAAGCCTGCCCGTAAGCGCCGATCTCGAAAACGGCTTTGGCGATGCTCCCGAAGACGCCGCCGAAACCATTCGCCTTGCGGCCGCCGCGGGCGTTGTCGGCGGCTCTATCGAAGATTCGACGACGCGCCCAGACCATCCGATCTACGACAAGCATCATGCCGCCGACAGAATCGCAGCGGCGGCAGAAGCCGCACGCAGCCTTCCCCTCGCTTTCACCTTAACGGCACGGGCAGAAAACTACTTGTATGGCCGGCCTGATTTGAGCGATACCATCGCCCGTCTGCAGGCTTACCAACAGGCAGGCGCCGATGTGCTCTACGCCCCCGGCCTCTCGACTAAAGACGACATTGCCGCCGTCGTCAGCTCTGTCGATCGGCCCGTTAATGTCGTCATGGGGCTCCAAGGCGTCCAGCTCAGCCTCAGCGTCCTATCTGCCATCGGAGTTAGCCGTATCAGCGTTGGCAGCTCACTTTGCCGGGCCGCGTTAGGCGCGTTTCTGCGCGCCGCTCATGAGATGACCGAGTATGGCACGTTCTCGTTCGCTAACGAAGCCGCTCGCTCTCACGACATCAGCGCCATTTTCAAACCCTAATGCCAGCGCGGGGCCACGTCCCTCGCGCTGAGCGCGATCACTAGAAAAAGTCTTCGTGTGAGGTGCTCGCCTTCGAAGCTGAGCTTCTAACGAAGGTTGAAACGCATGACAAGCGCCCAAGATCTGAACCGGCTCCCATAGGGATTTCCCCCGCCTGAGAAAAATCCCACCGTCCGGCGACTTCCATAGGGAAATGCCTTCCTTGAAGTTCCCGCCGTTGAAGTTTTGCGCACTCCTTTGCGGATGTTTTGCCGCCAACGTAGCAGCGCAAACCATACCCATCGCCACGTCCTCCATCTCTACCATGGCGATCCCACCCGGCGTCACCAGTGCGCCTCTGGTCGTCAACCTCAGGAATCAAATCTCCGCCACCCCCGACA
>JBARMQ010000174.1:0-5252 GCA_049802535.1 Bryobacteraceae bacterium
TATCGCTCATGATTCATTTCTTTCTCGCCCGGCTCTCTAATCTGAGCCGCTAGAAATGTCTCATTGATATTGGCACGAAGGGCAGTGCTGGGAATGCCGCAAGAACTCTGCGGTATCGGCACATCACGCTCGGAACTAGTGAGGCTAGGCGTTCCGAACGAGCCAGAAAAACCGTTCCCACGCGTGTCCATCACACGGCAGGGCGTAATCGGCACAAAGAGGAGGCCGCCTGATGTGTGAGGCGTCTGTCCGGGCTGCAGTACTGTGATAGTCAAACTCGCTGATGTACTGATTAGCCAAAGACCCCCGTCGGGTTGATACGTAGCCGAGATTTGATGTGAGCCGGCGGCAAGCCCCGTGGTCGAATAGCTCGCCAGACCCTGCTGTGTGATGGGTACCGACGCCAGTGCGGTTGACCCATCGAGGAAAACAATAGTCCCCGAGGTCGGATTGGCGCCTTGCGAGACTGTTACGGAAGCAGTGAAAGTAACCGAGTCCCCAAAGTCGAACAACAACCCGGATGCAAGGATTTGAGTTGTCGTGGGAGTAGCTACGCTTGCGCCAAATTGTGCACTTGTATTCGCGCCTTGATAGTTGCTGTCGCCTAAGTAGCTCGCGGCAATTGTCTGTTCTCCGACCCCTGGAATTACCGAGGGACTCAATGTTGCGGTCGCGGCTGCGTTGAATTGAATGACTTGGAGCGATGGGGTAAAAGAGGCCAAGCCGTTGGTGCCTACATAGGCCGCTCCCGGTAGACCCATTACTCCAAACCGCCCAACTGTTAGAGAAGTGTCAAAAGGAGTGTTTGATTGCGTACCAGCTATGGTTGTATCAGAGAGGAAACTACCTGGTGCGCTCGCGTTTGCGAGCAGCAGCCCGATAGATGCGGAAGATGGGTCCACAAACGCAATAGGAGGACCGAAGCCTGGCGCAACAGCGATATATTGGCATTCCGTAGTTAGAAGGTCCAGGTTGCCATCTCCGTTTACGTCTTCTGTCTGGAGACTGACGACTCCGCCCGGAGTTTGATACACCGTGGGAGTTGAAAATGTGCCCGGTTGACTAACTGAGTTTAGAACGACAGCCACACTTTGAGGGGTTAGAGGCGCCGTATTCGTGCTAGATATGCTACCGGGTGGTGTCGTCCCGATCGCCAGATCAACGGCCCCATCTTGATTAAAGTCCGCCGCCACCATGGAGCCAATGGTGCTACTACCTGGACCGTCAATAGGCGGGAAAGTTAGGGTAAGGCTTGGGGCGGTTTGAAGTTGGCCGGGGTGAGCCGCGTCACCATAGAGGATCTCCACAGCCATGTCTTCTAGTCCGACCGCGACATCGGGATAACCATCACCATTGAAATCTGCAACGGCGGCCACGCCGCTACCGTTTGTGGTAACTGGGGTACCCACGTTGAATGTTCCCGGCGTAGCCGGTTCGTTCAATAGAATTCCGATTTGAGATCCCACAGAGGCTATATCCACCAAGCCATCTCGATTGAAATCGGCAATCAAAAGACTGAAAGTGGAGTTCGAAGAAGCTCCTGTGGTGACCTGATAGATTACCTCCGGCGCGAAATGCCCCGGCTGGCCGGGCTCCGCCAAAAACACACCAATTGAGCCGTCGTAATTCGCAACAATAATATCCGGCCAACCATCGGCATTGACATCGGCGGCAACCATACTGACCGGCAGTTGTTCGAGACTGTTAAAGGTAGCCGGAGACGAAAATGCACCTGTCGTTGGATCGCCAAATAATATTTCGAAATTCCCCGCGTCGACAGCCGCCAGATCCAAAGTGCCATTCAGGTCGAAATCGGCCGTGCACATCACCGAAAAATTTTCATTTACTAAGGGAGTAAAACTGTTTAGGTAGGAAGTGACTGCCGGTACCGGCGGAGCCGGCGCTAAGAGGGCAGTCCCCAAAGACGACCCTGCGGTTGTGTCGACGAAGGTTACTGTGCCAGTTGGCGGCGTTAAAAGTCCGACGGCCGTAGCAATGAGCGACGGCGGCCGTTGCGGGCTGGCCCCGAGCGTCATAGAAGTGAGTGGAATCGGCGCACCTGTTACGCTGACCTCGACCGAAGCCGATTGGCTTGGTCCGGCGGCTTGGGAGGAGTTCGGTGCGCCACTAAAGGTGGCTGAAAGCGAGTTTGCGCCCAGCGTCAAGGCACGTGTTGATAAGATTGCCGAGCCGACGTTGCTGCTGCTTACGATAACCTGGACCGTTCCCAAGCTGCGTTTCCCGTCAAAAAACTGCACTTGGCCACCGATTGCAGGCACTCCATTGATAGCTACTGCCGCCGTGAGGGTCACGACGGAACCCAAAGCGATTGAAGTCTGATCAACGGAAAGCGTGGTTGTTGATGCGGCTGTTTGGGCACACATCCGCCCTAGGAAGATTAGAGAGAGACAAGCTACTCGATTCAAACCGAACATGGGCGTTTCCTCCGAGGGATCTCCGACTCATTGAACATTGGGAAGTGTATCGAAACTAAGCGGTACGGTTTACGGTGCGAACACACCGGTCGCAGCTCCGGCGGCAATCACCTGCACGGTTCCGAACGATCGCGTGCGGTCTAGAAAATTGACTGTTCCGCCAATCGCAGGAGTGCCATTCACCGTCACGGTGGCTGTCAGGGTCACAACGGCGCCTTGACTGATGGAGCTTTGACTTACTGCGAGACCGGTCGTCGAGGCGACAGTTTGGCCGCTAAGACTTGCCGCGAAAATCGCGGACAACCATAAGACGCGATGAATGCTGGGCATATTCGAGAGATTGTTACTGCGGCTTTCATCTGAAGTGAACCAAAGTGAGTATATAGAACAATCTCGGGATGCGCAAACGCGGTCGTACCGTGACTTTCGTACCAGATTTGATTGGGCGCTACTTCGCTAAAGCGGCGTTCAGAGAGCCTTGACGATAGCCTTCAAGGTCAAGCGTCACGTAGAGAAACCCGAGTTGCCGAAAGATCGCGCTGAAGGCGGAGGCGGATGCTGCAGTGAGCGCCTTGTCCATCTCATCTTTCGCGATTTCGATCCGTACCAAATCGCCATGAAAACGCACACGGAATTGGCGGAAGCCGAGAGCGCGAATAGCCTCTTCGCCTTGCTCGATCGTGCGAATCGTTTCAACCGTAACGGGCGTGCCGTAGGGCACTCGCGAGCTGAGACATGCGGCAGCAGGACGGTCCCAAGTGGAAAGCTGCGCGTGGCGGGACAGTTCGCGGATTTCGGCCTTGGTGAGATCCGCCTCAACCAAGGGCGCGCTTACCTGATGGAGCTTGGCGGCACGTTGGCCTGGACGATAATCGCCGAGATCATCCTTATTCACGCCATACACAATGTAGCGAAAGCCCCGAGCTGCGGCGAATGCTTCCAGGCAGTCAAAGAGTTCGTCCTTGCAGTGAAAGCAGCGGTCCTTATCGTTCTTAACGTAATCGGGATTTTCGAACTCGTTGGTTTGGATGTACTCGTGGGCGAATCCACATTCGCGGGCGAAAGCCTCAGCATCGCGCTTGTGTGAAGCCGGGATAGAGGCAGAATCGGCCGTCACCGCTATGGCCCCGCCGCCGAGCACACGGTTGGCCGCCCACGCTAGATACGCGGAGTCCGTGCCGCCTGAATAAGCGACAACGACGCGCCCCAAACCGCGTAGAATCTCATCAAGCCGCGCCTGTTTGGAATTGAGATCGGCGTCGGCGAAATGAACCGGTTCGGGCTGCAGGCGTACAAGAGTAGCCATAACAGAAGTATGACATCTTGGCAGGGGCGTTCAGGAATGACAATAGATCGATGCGTGGGGCATGATGCGATGAATATACTCAGAAGTTTTCTGTTGTGCGTGTCGGCGTGTGCTCTTCTGGTCGCGCAAGACACCAATTACCGGCCCAAAAATCAGCTCATCCCAGGACCCGAATGCTTAAAGGGAAACATCGGTTGGAAGACACCGTATGAGACATGCAGTTCGGCTATGCATGAGGCGTGGTTGAAGGACATCGAACACTGGCGTTACGAACGTTTGATTCGCGTCGGTTACGACGGATCCCGCTACGGCGAGCCGGCTCTGCGGTGGGCACAAAGCAGCTTCATTCAGCCGCAGATGATGGTGCAAGACCGCTATTTTTACGACCCAGTCGCCAAAAAGTATACAGTGGATCGCTACCTAGATGATCTGAAGAAGCGGTACGGAGGCATCGACTCAGTTCTCATCTGGCCAACCTACCCGAATATGGGCATCGACGATCGTAACCAGCAGGACATGATCCGCTCCATGCCGGGCGGAGTCGAAGGCGTGACACAGATGATCGCTGATTTTCACAAACGCGGCGTTCGCGTGCTGTTCCCGATGATGATGTGGGATCAAGGCACTCGCGATCCAGGCAAGCCGTGGCCCGTAGCAATTGCGGAATTGATGAAAGAGATCGGCGCCGATGGCATCAACGGCGACACGCAGGATGGCGTGCCGCGGACCTTCTTTGACGCGGCACAGAACATTGGCCATCCGCTGGCGTTTGAACCGGAGGGCAGCCCATCGGATGAGGCGCTTGCCTGGAACGTATTGACTTGGGGCCAATATGGTGGGCAATTCGACTTCGTGCCAGGAGTAGATCGGTTCCGATGGCTGGAGCCGCGCCACATGGTGAATATTTCGGACCGTTGGAACCGAAGCAAGACTGACGATCTGCAATACGCCTTCTTCAATGGTGAAGGATGGGAGAGTTGGGAAAACATCTGGGGCATTTGGAACGGCATCACTCCGCGCGACGGCGAGACAACCCGCCGAATGGCCACCATCGAACGCGGCGTCGCACGATTCCTCTTAAGTAAGGACTGGGAGCCGTTCTATCCAATGCACTCCTATGGCGTCTACGCCAGCCAATGGCCGCTGGAGAGTGAGACGGTTTGGACCATCGTCAATCGCAACGAGTACAACATCGAAGGCGCGCAAATGTCCATTCCCGCCAAGGCTGGGATGCGTTATTTCGATCTCTATCATGGCGTCGAACTGAAGCCAGAGCGTCAAGGAGATTTGAACGTCTTATCGTTCGCCCTTGAGGCGCACGGCCTGGGAGCGGTGCTGGCCACCACCGGCGAGTCGCGTAGTGAAATGCAGAGTCTCCTCGCGAGCATGCGACAAATGACCGCTCAACCGCTTGCCAGTTATTCAAGGGATTGGAAGACGCTTCCTCAAAAGGCGGTTGAGATCGAATCCACCAAGCCCGCTCAGAGCGCGCCGGAAGGCCTGGTCAAGAT
>JBARMQ010000175.1:0-7541 GCA_049802535.1 Bryobacteraceae bacterium
TCGTCGAGGTGGATGACATAGTAAAGCGCAGTGCCATTGACCCAGGTATCGCCCATCGATTTCCACCAAAATGCAGTGAAGTACATCAGACTCAGCTCAAACTGAATCATGCGCTGCGCCCAAGGACGTACAAGCTGAATGTCTCCAGGCTCGCGGCCTCTGCGAAGACGAATCAGACGATCGATTGACAGAGCAGCTCCGGCAGGCGCGAACATCAGAAAAAAGCCGGCGACGCGCAAGAACGTGTCTCCACCGTGAAGTATGTACAAATTTCTTTGTTGCATTGAGGTGAGGCACAGAAAGACGGTCACCGCGCTGACGCGAGTCAGCAAGCCAATGGTCAGGAAAACCGTGGCTGCCAAAAACACCCAAAAGAATGCCTGAATACAGTAGTTGTTTTGCGGAAGCAGCGCCACTACGTCCAGCCGCGTGCCGGGCTCAGCCTGATACATAGTTGCGACGCTCATCCATGAATGGGCGCCGTACCAGGCCAGCCAGTCGCCATGCAGCAGCATGACGGTTAGCAGTGCGGAAATGCCATACAAAATACGAAATAGGGAGACCGGCAGCGGCGATGTGGGAGTGAAGAAGAAGCGATTCCAAGCTTCCGTTATGGAACGCAATTTCACGTTAGATCCGCCGGCTTTACGTTGTATTCGTAAAAGATCTGAGCATGCCAAGGTTGAGGCTGATACGGCCAAACGACGCGTGGACCAATACCGGACCAATGCCGGACCAGAATGACGATCTCCGGCGGATTACGATCATCGTGATTGTTCAAACGAGCAATGCGCCGCGCGACATCGGGCCACAGCGCAAGATTGTTATCCTCTTTCACGTTTTCGACAAATTTGCGAAAGCGTTCTTCGTGGTAACGCGCGGTCAACGAGAGTTGCTCCATTCTAGGGAACGCCCAATGCCCGGTGCGACCGTTCTTATAAATAACGATGGCGTCGACATAGCTGTTGACCGCCTTAGGGGCCGGGGCGAACGTATCCCACGACTGAAAGAGGCCGGACCACAGAAGGTAGGGGCGAACCACGGCTCTGCATGCGGCGATCAGCGGCGAATCGATCGGCACTGTCCAACAAACGATGGCAGCAAGATGGAAGATGAGGAACGCGCTGATAGCCAATCGGCGAAGATCTTTTCTCACGACCTTTTTTCCTTCTGGAGTCAAATACCGCACCCTTCCATTGAACGACGCACGACCCAGCCGCAACGTGCGTTCATAGGGAAATTTAGTAGGAGCAGTGCTTAGAAGAGATTGCCAGCTACTTGATCCGCGACCTTGAGAACCTTGTCACGCAGCAATTCGGGAGTCACCGACGAATCGGTCACGGAGAGACGGATGAGGAAAGCGCGATCGCGAACGCGTCCGATCACTTCTTCGGTCCATTGGCCGGATTTTTCGGGCAGGCTGCATATCACGGCCTCGCTGCCAACTGCTTTCAGCGGCATTCCACTGTGGGAGCATCGGCTGGAATAGCGACGATACTCCTTGGCCGTATGACGCATCGTGTGGACATCAATTCGCAACTCCGCCAACATTCCGCTCGACTTCCGCACAAAAGTGCAATCTGAGTCGTCGACCGGGGCGTTTGAATAGCTATTGCTATCGGGGTCGGCACTCAAGGGGCCCGCACTCGAGATCGAATTTGCGGAACGGCCCTTAGACGGCGTCTTCTTTGCTGCCGTAATGGTCACGTTCACTGGGCCATCCAAGAGGCCGCTAGCCGTTGCCGCATTCAACCATAAACAGCTGCTTTGCCCGAGGCACGCTGTGGGGAACGCGATCAGTGCGGCGAATACGGAGAAGTTCGATCTGTGTATCACGATGGCTAGTGCGACGTTTGGACAGCCGCCGGGGCCGGTGGCAGGTCGGAATGCAAATGCCACGGAGCACTCTCGTTTGAAATTTCCGGATGGTTCCGCAGATAATCCAACGAGTACGTAGGCGCGCCGGGATCAGTCCTCTCCGTCGCGAATAGCGCCGCTTGTTCGGCGGCTTTGGCCTTCATACCCATGCGAGCGTACAAGATGGATAAATTGTAGTGGGCGGTTACATCATCGGGATCAATCGCCAGCAGCGCTTCAAACTGTTCTCGCGCGTCCTGCGGGCGATGCTGCTGATAATAGGAAATTCCCAATTCGCGGCGGGCATCGCGCGATTGTGGATATTGGGCCACCACCCGTTGCAAGTCTGCTATTTCCGCATCGCACTTTCCCTCGCGCCTTTCGATTAGCGCCAGGTAGTAAAGGGCGCGGGCGCTGTTGGGACTAAACGTCAGCGCTCTCTCCAGACTCGCGCGGGCGGAGCTATACTTTTCCCATTCAATATTAGTGAGGCCCACGTTGATGTATCCATCCGCATAGTCGGGCCGCAGCTTCACGACTTTTTCAAAAGCCTGGATGGCGTCGGCGTACTGCTGTTGATCGAGCAATGCAATCCCGAGGTTATTCCATCGCATCCACTCGGGGTTATCGTTCATGTCCCGGCCTGCCGCCGCATTTTCGCCTAGGTTGAGGATGCGCTCACGCGAGGCAATCTCCACCACTGGATAGGCTGGATGGTCAATCCCCAGAACATCATTTAAATAACTCTGCCGCAAGTGCCGGTAGTTTACCTTCGCCGTTACAGTAAGAGGGCCCTTTGCATTCGCAGGGATTTTAAACTGGTATCGAACAAGGACAGATCGCCCCGCCGCAACCGTATTGTCATAAGCGAGGGAGTGAATGCTCCACACTTTATGGTCATCTACGAAATTGCCATTGACATTAACCGGCCGATTGTTGAAACTGTGCGCCCGCGGATCAACGGTTAGGTCCGGTTTGAGGAATCCGCTGTGATAAATCTCCGTGCCGTTGGCGTCTGTAACGGTGAATTCGACCCAGGCTTCATATAAGTCACGCACCTCCGGAAGCAAGGAATGGCCGATGGCTTTGTTCTGTATAACGACCATGGCCTGCACCGTATCATTAGGCGCCAGTGTGAAGGGCACGGAGCCGAGCGGCGCAATCATCGCCCCTTGATTGTTCTTGATTGCGAACAGGTCCACGTTCAAATAGTTGCCTGACTTCAGAAATTCGATCGTTTTTTGCAGTTGTTCATCGAAGCCGTAGTAGAAGGGCACAGCGGTATTGCCGGCCAGCCACCGATGCGAAGCAAATGTGCCTTTTTTTGCGCCGTACTCTTCGGCCGCGGCTGGTACCCGTGTCATATGGCATTTCTGGCAGGTTGTGTAATCCCCGGGATAAAAGGTGAGCGGGTTGCGCGTAGAAAACTTGGAATTCTGCCACTCGTCATAGGCTGAAAACGCGCGCAGGAATTTGTAATCGTTCAACGTTCGCGGGAGATTGGCTTTGTGGCAAGCGGCACAAAACTCCGGAGTCCGGTACAGGTCGTTCATCACGGCGCGCGAATGACGCTTCGGATGATTCATGATTTCTTCATAGGGCACCTCACCCGGGATGCGATTGCCCTTCTCGTCGACCATCACGGCAGGGACAGCCATTACGAACCCGCCGTTGCCCTCCGTCGATTTCAATTTGGTGATGGAGTGGCAGGTGGTGCAGGTCACTCCATCTTCATCAAATGACCGGTCCACCTTGGAATTCTGTGTCAACGCCCCCGACAAAACGCTAATTGGATTGTGGCAGCTATCGCAGTGCCGCGTGAATTCAATGCCCCTAGTCCGCGTCAGAATATTCACGCTAGTCCGATAAAACGGCGTTCGGAACGAGTTTGAGTGAACGGCCTGCCGCCATTCGTTATACGCTTGCTGGTGGCAGTGGGCGCAATACGTTGCCTTCGGGAACGCCCCGGCTTGGATAAAATCGCCGCCTTCGGCGATGGCGTTGCCGGGTAGCGAAGGCTTGTCCTTTCCGAAACGAAAATTGTAGCCTTCGCGGATCTGATCGTCGTATGCCTTGCGGTCCTTCGTTTGATCCGACTGGGCCTTGGATGTTCCCAGTGCAATGCAAAGTGCCAATGCAATCGCGGTGACGGCAAAAATTCTGTGTCTGGCCGGAAAGGTCACCTGCAACCTGAATGCGTAAAACTTATCTCCACTATCGTTATGATATATCCGCGAATTGCTGAATCAGTGGCGGACGCTGGTCAAAATCGCTGTACCGGATCCAGCGGGGATGTACGACCAGATGCGTAATACCGGGCCACGTCATGCGTGATGGTCCATCGGGCCAAGCGGCGAAATAAATTGCCTGATAGCGATTGCGCTCGGAGGAGGCTGGTTCCACTGCCATCCCTTCGAATTGCACAGTTTGCTCGCCACTGCCTACTACGAAGGAACAGGCGGGGCGCGCCATCAGGTTGGCATACTTGCGAGTCGACTTTAGGGTATCGAATATGATCTCGAGATCTGGGCTGGTGGCAATACCGACCAGCGCCGATTGTGGAGTACCGTCCGCAGCGACGCTTGATACAACGCCATATTTGTGCCGCGACAGAAACAAATGCAGATCGGCCTTATCTATGCTTCGCGATGCACTCATCCAGTTGACCTTGGGCGTCGATGCCACATTCTAACCGTTCTTAGGTATGAGAATGCGTGCTTCCCGCTAGAATTTAGTCGAGGTCTTTAGAATTGAGGGGGACCGAAACCAGCGAGGATACGATTCGGCGTGTACTTTCCGCCTACGATATCGGAGGGCGACTACGGCGAGTGCGTCTGAAGCGAAAGATTGGGTTGGTGCAACTGGGAAGAGCCGCCGAGTTATCGCCATCGATGCTCTCGCAGATTGAAACAGGAAAACTGTTCCCGACAGTTCTGACACTTGCGCGGATCGCCTCGGCGCTGAACCTGCGGCCGGATTACTTCTTCACTACGCATTCACCGCCATTTCAAGTGACACGCGCCGGAGACCTAATACAGTTTCCCGATAGTTGTGAGAGTGGATCGCCGTCCTACTACTTTCAGGTGCTGGCGTACGGCACGAGTGATAAGACATTTTCGAGTTATTTCGCCGAATTCCCTCGAAGGGAGAGCACTGCGCGACGGCCCCATCAACACGATGCCTCCGAGTTTCTGTACATGGTGGACGGCGCGCTAGAGATCACTTTTGAAGGAGGAGCGCACGTACTTAATACCGGTGACGCGGTATTTTTCGACGGCCGTGGGTCTCATTCGTACAGAGGCCTTTCGGATCTACCGGCGCGGGCGCTGGTGATTACGACGCCGATGCGGTTCTAAGGAACTCGCGCAAAACGGGCACGGGATCGACCGTGCCACCCGAAGAAATAGCGAGTTCCTCTCTTGTGTGGTGGCACGCAGCCGTGCCCTTTGCGCTTTTGGGAAACCCGCACAACACGGGCACGTGCCCTTTGCGCTTTTGAGGGCCTCGCGAGTTTCCCCCTCGTACAATGGAGCGTGTCCGACGTACTCCCCAGGCTTCGATACAATCTAGAATTTTTGCCTTCGCCTGATCCGAACCGCCCAGGGCTGTTCATTCGCGATCCTTATCACTATTCCGATGCGACACTGCTGATTCCACCGCCGCTGGTGCAGGCGCTGGAGTGTTTCGACGGAATGCAATCACCTCTTGAGTTGCGAGCGGAGCTAGTGCGGAGCACTGGTGAGATACAGGTGAGCGACATCGAACAAAACCTGTTCTCAGCGCTGGACGAGGCCGGCTTTTTGGAAAACGATACGTATCGGCGGCTAAAGATCGACCGCGAAGCTGAGTTCGCGGCGGAAGCGACGAGGGCGGCTATTTTTGCGGGTTCTGCGTATCCGGCGGATGGGTTTACTTTGGGCGATCTATTGACAGGCAAAGTGGGCGAAGCACAGGGTTCAACGTCGACGGTCGCAATCGCCGCGCCCCATGCAAGTCCAGATGGCGGTTGGTCCACCTATCGCGCCGCATATCGTTCGCTGCCACGCAAAGAGCAAGTTCACGATAAAACTTTCATTGTGCTTGGCACATCTCATTACGGCGCACCCGAACGATTTGGCTTGACGCGAAAAGCCTTTGTCACGCCGTACGGCGAAACGCTTGCGGACCCCGCATTGGTTGATGAACTTGAGCGCGATGCGCCAGGCGCCATTCGAATGGAGGACTATTGCCACTCGGTCGAACATTCGATTGAATTTCAAGTTGTCTTTCTGCAACACCTGTACGGACCAAAGATCCGCGTGTTGCCGATCTTATGCGGACCTTTCGTGAGGAGTGTTTACGAAGGCGGCATGCCGGAAGGCACGGACAATGTAGCGCGATTTTTCGGATCTTTGCAGGAGATCTACGCACGCGAGGCGCACAGGCTGATTTGGGTGCTGGGCGTCGACATGGCCCACATGGGGCGGCGATACGGCGACCCCTTAGTGGCGCGAGCCGATGCCGGCGAAATGTTAGACGTGCAGGAACGCGATCGGCGGCGAATTGCGGCGCTTGAGGCAGGCAACGCCACGGCATATTGGGCGCAGGTGCAAGAAGGACAGGACGATTTGAAATGGTGCGGCTCTGCGCCGTTTTATACGTTTTTGAAGGTGATGCCGCCTTTGAAGGGCCAGTTACTGGACTATCACCAATGGCAGATCGATCCGCAAAGCGTTGTTAGTTTTGGCGCCATGTCGTTTCAGCTGGCAGGCGCGTCCAGCAACGGCACGAAATAGGCCCGGCTATTACTGCTGACCTTGGCCGCCGCCCCACCAATAGCCCGGGCGCGCGCGGATATCAAGGCCAGGCTTGTCGATGGCAATTGTAATTTTGTGGAAGCCGGGTTCGTCTTTATCTGTTGGCGAGTAGCTGATTAAATACTGGCTTTGTAACTCATCCCCAATATCGGTGATGGCTCGTTCGAGCGACCTCTCGCCGGAGAATGAATAGATTCGGCCGCCCGTAAACGAGGTGAAGGCCTGGGCGGGAGTCGCGACTTTGAAGAGTTGCTCAACCGTTCGCCAAATGGGGGCGCCCATGTTTAGCAAATTTCCGTCTTCCTGCTGTATGACATTCGTTTCCGAGAGGGCCCCCCCGCGGAGGTTGGGCAACGCTTCTGGAGGAATGCCACCGTTTTGGGGTCCGGGATAGTCCGGCTTCTTTTCGAGGGCGGTGAGGAATTTCGAAATGTTGACCGCGTAGACCGTGACGTTATCAAACTGCATCTTGCGCGCGGCTTCCTTCAGGTGCGAGTGCATTTCACTGCCTCGATCAACATCACGGCTGAGAAGCAGAATGACGCGACGGCGGTGATTACCGGGATCGTGTTGCACCAAAGCGTGATCGGCTGCCATGACAGCATCGACAAGAGCCGCGGAGCTGGAGCCTGCCCGGATCTTTTGCATAGCGTAATCGAGTTTGTCCGGGCTGGTTGTGAAGTCCTGAAGCCACGTCATACGGTGATCGAAGGCGAGAATTGCGACGTCGCCGCCTTCGCCAGTGACTAGTCCGTGTAGCAGCACACCAGCATTTTTGATCTTGGGCAGGAAAGGCTCTACTTCTGAGTTGGCTTGCACGGCGAGAACAAGCGAAAGCGGCTCATAGCTCAGTTCCGAGATGACCTTTTGCAAATGATCGTTGTCGTA
>JBARMQ010000176.1:0-40583 GCA_049802535.1 Bryobacteraceae bacterium
CCTTACAGCTTGGTGGCAGTTCCATCAACAGTATGGTACTGGGCGGCTTAGCGTTGTCCTTGTCCCGCCTCATCGATAACTCGGTCGTTGTGCTCGAAAACATTTACCGCCATCTGGAACTGGGCGAGCCCGCAGTGGTGGCGGCAGAAAATGGCGGCCGTGAGGTGGCGCTTCCGGTTCTTGCCGCAACGTTAACCACGGTTGTTGTCTTTTTTCCGGTAACGCTGCTCTACGGGGTTAGTAAGTTTCTCTTCTCAGCGCTCGCGCTTGCCGTTGTAATCTCGCTGTTCGCGTCCTATTTTGTGGCTTTGACGGTTGTTCCCCTGTTTTGCGCCCGCTTTATCAAGCATGCCGCCGCACATAAAAGTGGAGAACAGGCCGCGAGCCTCGGTGTGCGAATTAATACCTGGTTTTCGTCTCGTTTCGATGCCATGCTGACGCGATACGAAAAGGTGGTTGCGAAAGTCATGATTCGGCCGGCTGCTACCCTTTGGATCTTCTTCGCCGCCTTTGCTGTCAGCTTACTGTTATTCCCATGGATTGGCGTCTCTTTCTTCCCTCGCACCGACGCGGGCCAATTCATTATTAATTTGAAGGCTCCTTCGGGCACTCGTCTGGTCGATACGGAGAAGGAAGTTGCCAAGGTCGAACAACTGATCCGTCACACTGTCAGCCCGCATGACATGAGCATGATTGTGTCGAACATTGGGGTAGATCCTGGCTTCTCTGCTGTTTACACGTCAAATTCCGCCATGCACACAGCGTTTGTGCAAGCGAGTCTTCAGCCAGGGCACACCGTCGGAAGTTATGAATACATTGCCCGCGTGAAGCGGCGATTGGCGCAAGAGATGCCGGAGTTGACGGCGTTTTTCTCCTCCGGCAGCTTGGTCGACTCCGTCGTGAATATGGGATCGCCCGCCGCTATCGATCTACAGATTTCGGGCCTTGATCTTCACAGCGATTTTGAAACCGCGTTAGATATAGCGGACCGCATCCGCCGGATGCCGAACGTGGCTGATGTATACATTCCGCAAGACCTGGATTATCCCGCGCTGCGCCTGGATATCGATCGCATGCGTGCAGGCGAACTGGGCCTCTCTGAACGAGAGGTAATGTCGAACGTGATCACCGCGTTGACTTCAAATCAAATGATTGCCCCGAGTATCTGGAGCGATCCGCGGAACGGAAATAACTATTACCTTACGGTGCAGTATCCGGAACAGCAGATCAAGACGGTAAACGATCTACGGTCGATTCCGCTGCGGGGAACGGGCAGCGTGGATCCCACCCGCCTGGACATGGTCAGTTCGATTACTCCTTTCCTCGCACCGACGGAAGTAGATCATTATCAGATCCGACGCCGGATCGACATTTATGTCCGTCCGTTGTCGGAGGATCTGGGCAGACTCTCAAAAAGCATCGACAGCATGCTGAGCCACTTCCAGTTGCCGCCAAACGTAGATGTCACGGTGGGCGGAACGATAGCGGCCATGAATGCGTCGTTCAGGAGTTTTGCGGTTGGCCTGGCTCTTTCGGTGCTGCTGCTCTATCTGATTCTGGTCGCACAATTCCGCTCGTTCGTCGATCCGTTCATCATCTTATTGGCGCTGCCGCCCGCCATTTCAGGCGTCATTCTCACGCTGATCTTGACCGGCACCACGCTGAACGTCATGTCATTGATGGGTGTCGTCATGCTTGCTGGTATTGCGATGTCGAACAGTATTTTGATCGTCGAGTTCGCCCACCACTTGATTGAAGAAGGCTTAAGTGCCCGGCAGGCAGTTGTCACGTCGTGTCGCGTTCGTCTTCGTCCGGTGCTGATGACCTCGCTGGCGACAATCATCGGGTTGCTGCCAATGGCGTTGAAACTTGGCGAGGGGAGCGAATCCTATGCGCCCCTTGCGAGGGCGCTGATCGGCGGCCTAACACTTTCCGTCGTTCTGACCGTCTTCATCGTTCCTGCCGGATTCTTTATTGCGTATCGCGGGCGGCGCGGCCTCACAGCGACAACGTATTGACAATGGTGTTTTACTGCTCCGTTAGGACTCGCATCGGTGAGATCCGAGCCGCTCGGTAAGCGGGCAACAGGCTAGCAACGAGAGACACCGCCGCCATGACAGCGAGTGCGATACCCAATACGGTGATGCTCAGGGAAGGCACATGAAACAGGACCGTCTGCATTGCCTTCCCGGCCAGCCACGCTCCCAGCACTCCAATTAGCGTGCCGGTCGCGAACAACCTTAGCGTGAGAGCCAGGAATGTAGCGCGGATTTGCTCAGGCCGTGCTCCAACCGCCATTCGGATGCCGATTTCACGCCGGCGTTGTGAAACGGCGTAGCTCAATACGCCGTAGGTGCCAATTCCAGTGAGCAGCAGTGCGATTCCTGAGAATAAGGCAGCCAAGACTGCTGGTGAGCGACGCGCCACAAGGCTATCGGTGATGCGCTCCTCCATTGATCGAACATCATTGATGGATACGTAGGGGTCGATTTGCCGAACCACTCTTTGGAGCGTCAGACGAAGGGATTCTGATGACATGCCGGCACGAGCCGCCACATACAGGTCGCTGTCTGGACGGTAGATATAGGGATAGTAAACCGCCCCTTGCGATGTGTCGTCGGTGAGGCCGGCCTGTTTGGCGCTGCTTACCACGCCAACGATGGTAAATGCTTCGCTATCGGGGCCTGGTTCGGAACCTTGAAAGAGGATATGACCGGGCGCGCTGGAGTGCGGCCAATAGTAGCGGGCGAAATCTTCGTCAACGACGCAAACTCGATCTCGACTGCGCGAATCAGCTCCGGTGAGGAATCGTCCCGCGAGCAGCGAGAATCCCATCGCCCGGAAATAGTCACCGGCGACACCGTATGAATAGTGACCGCGTGGCGATTGTCCTGGTCGGAGCACGAAGCCTTTAACTGTTGCAGCGCTCTTCCCACTGACACCGCTGAAAGGCACATTAGTGACTATGCCTGCTGACAGCACGCTCGGTTGACGGCTAAGCTCGCCCACCAGCCGCTCGGAAAACGCGAGCCCGGTCAGTGGCGCGGGGTATTTGTCTCCGACCAACGAGATTTGTCCGGTGAGAACGTGGTCAGGCTGAAATCCAGGAGAAACGGCCATGGCGCGTCTGAGACTGATACCGAGCAATCCCGCGCCGACCAGGAGCACGAATGCCAAAGCAACCTGTGCGACGACAAAGGAGTGCCTCATCGTTTGAGCCGCGCGGCTGAACGTGGCGCTGCGAGTTTCGTCGCGCAAGCCGCTGTTTGAACGCTGAAGATGGAACCAAGCGATTGGCAACGCAAGCACAATGCCGATAATGAACGACGAGATCAAGGCGACGAATGCCACGCGCGCATCAAACACAATGTGGGCGCCTAACGGTAATCGGTCTGCACCCAAGGCTGCGAGTAAGCGAGTGCCGCCTGCGCCAACGGCGAGTCCAAGCACTCCACCTGTGAGAGTGAGCAAGGTGGTCTCGACGATTACTTCACTCACGATGAAGGCGCGGCTTGCTCCTAGCGATTGCCGGACCGCCACTTCTTTGGCCCTGCTGTTCGCGCGGATCAGAAGAAGATTTGCAAGGTTGACAGCGCCGATCAGCAGCAGTGCAAACACGCCGGCTTGGAGCAGTAACAAGGTGGGACGAATGCTTGCGACAAGATCGGCGTGGAGTGGCACGACTAAAGAACGAAAACCCGCATCGGCCATCATCTTGGCCTGCGGATCATCAAGCTCCAGTCTTGAGTTCTGCGCATCGATCTGAGATTGAGCCTGTGCGAGAGTGGCGCCGGCTCGTAGCCGGGCGATCATTTGTGTCACATTGCCGCCCGAATGGCGCTGGCGAGGTGCACGGTCACTCAAACTCGAGGAGAGCGGAAGATAAAGGCACGCTTCCGAGGAGAGGAAACGAAAACTGGCAGGCAGAACGCCAATCACTGTCTTGGGAAACGTGCCGACCCGAATCTGCCGCCCGATCACGTGAGGGTCGGCGTCGAAATGCTGCCGCCAATATTCGTCGCTCAGAATGGCAACGTTATCGGCGTTGGGGCTTGTCTCAGCTTCAGTGAAGACACGTCCGAAGGCAGGCCCAACGCCAAGTGTGTTGAAGAAATCGGGAGATACTTGCGTTACTTGTTCGCGCTTGGTAGAGCCTGCGTCGCCAACGATTGCCATTTCGAAACGGTAAATCGACAGTGAACGAAAGGCGGCTATTTGACCTCGCCGTTCGTAATAGTTCGTTACCGAGGAACCGTCACGATCCACTCCTGCTTTGGGATAGGTGTTGAAGATAGTGACTAGACGGCCAGCGGTCGGAAACGGGAGGGGACGGAGCAAGACCGAATTGATGACGGCAAAAATCGTCAAATTTGCACCGAGACATAGCGCAATCGTTAAAAGTCCGGTAGTTGTAAACCCCGGCGTTTTCCGCAGCAAGCGCGCAGCGTAACGCAACTGTCTCTGAAGTTCATCGAAGAGGGAAAGCGCACGAGCCTTGCGGCATTCGCTCTGGACGGTGTTCACACCTCCGAATTCAATGCGAGCGCGCCGGCGCGCCTCCTCTGGCGATATTCCGGATCCTATGAGTTCAGCCGTGTGTTGGTCGATGTGGAACCGCAGTTCCTCACCCATGTTGGATTCAAAGCCACGCCGGGATGTAAGCACATGGAACAGCGAACGAAGGCGCGCAAACATGTCACACCTCTTCCGATCGTGTATTTAGAGCCGCGGAGATCGCGCTGGCCAGTCGATTCCAGCCTGCCGTTTCTTCGCGAAGGCGGCGGCGTCCGGCAGCTGTCACGGTGTAGTATTTTGCACGCCGGTTATTTTCGCTTTGACCCCACTCGGCGGAGATGAGTGCCTGATGTTCCAGGCGATAGAGCGCCGGATACAGAGAGCCCTGCGGAATGTTGAGGGCATCGCCTGAAATCTGCCGGATCCGTAGCAACACGCCGTAGCCATGCAATGGCTTCAACGACACGGCTTTTAGGATCAGCATGTCGAGCGTGCCGGGGAGTAATTCTGCCGTCTCACCCATGGTGATTTGCTCCTAGTCTGACTAGGAGTATAGCGGCCGTCTCCTAGTTTGGCAAATGGAGACGCAGACGGCCTCGGGATTTAGAGACTGGCGGTGTTCACGGACTTAGCCAAGCCGACGACACGCAAAAGGCGGATCATCCACCAGCTCATGTCGAGCTCGTACCATGCAAGTCCATGACGCGCAGACGTCGGGTGGGCGTGATGATTATTATGCCAACCCTCACCGAAACTCAAGAGGGCTACAAAACCGTTATTTCGCGAGTCGTCGCGAGTCGCAAAGCGACGGGTCCCCCAGAAGTGCGTCAACGAATTCACCATCCAGGTAACATGCAGCCCGATTGTCACACGGAAGAAAACACCCCAGAGGAGAAACGGCAGGCCGCCGACCGCGAAGAGCGCCGCCGATACGGCAAGCAACGGCACATAGTGATACTTCGAGAGCCAAACCAAGAAACGGTCCTTGCAGACATCGGGAGCGTAACGGGAGCACTCCTCGATATCGCAGTGAGTCGCGTTGCCCACCAGCATCCACACGATGTGGCTCCACCACTTGCCATCGCGGGGTGAGTGCGGATCGCCTTCTTTGTCGGCGAGTTGGTGGTGGATGCGATGTGTTGCAACCCAAAACATCGGACCGCCTTCCAATGCCAAGGTTCCGCAGGTGGCAAGGATGTACTCGACCCATTTTCGTGGCTTGTAGGAACGATGCGTGAGCAGGCGATGATATCCCATGCCGATGCCTAGGCTCAAGGAGACCCAGTACAGGGCCAGGGCGGTGAAAAAAGCCGGCCAACTAAAGAAGAAGAGCGCTGCGACCGCGCCCAAATGAAAGACGGTGAAAGCCGTCACCGATGTCCAGTTGATTCCCTCTCGCTTTACGAATGTACTGGTGCGAGCTTCCATTTGTCCCCCGTGAATGCCCATCGGCCTCCTCCGCTTTTTCGCCACTACTGAATAGGACGACGGGCTCAGTCCGGCGGATTGTCAGACTTCTGTAATTTTCTAGTGTTCGCCTGGGTTGAAGCTAGGAAGGGTTGTGACCGTGGCGGGTAAGGCCTAAGAAATTACCGTCCGGTGCTTGAATGTGCGTTTTAGTTTGGTGGGATTACCATATCCAATGCTGGTACGGAGTACGGTATTATCTAGACATCATGGAGAGAGCACGCAAGATCACAGTCGAAATCTCGCCTGACCTGCTGGACAAGGCTCAGCGAGCCAGCGGGGCCGGTATTACCCAGACGGTTCGCACGGGGTTGCAACTCGTTGCCGCATCGCAAACTTATGCCACCCTACGACGATTCCGTGGCAAGGTTCACTTCTTCCGGACTTCGGCTGACCTAAAAATCGACCGATGATTGCAGCCGATACGAGTACCTGGATCGCGTTCTTTCAAGGTGAGGCAGGTAAAGACGTCGAGCTACTCGACCGCAGCCTTAAGGAT
Source organism: Bryobacteraceae bacterium (assembly GCA_049802535.1). Lineage (GTDB taxonomy): Bacteria > Acidobacteriota > Terriglobia > Bryobacterales > Bryobacteraceae > Bog-105. The sequence continues at coordinate 6,482 of JBARMQ010000176.1, forward strand.
CGCCAAGTGCTCATGGCTCCTCCCGTCCTGACCGAGTTGCTGAGCGATCCAGGTATTACCTCTGAACTGTCGAAGACTCTTTCAGAACTGCCGCTCGTCGAGATCCAGCCGGGATTTTGGAACCGAGCTGGCGCACTTCGCGCGAGCGTCCTGGCAAAACGCAAGGCTCGGCTGGGTGATGCGCTCATCGCTCAGAGTTGTCTCGATGCCGGGATTCAGCTACTGACCCGAGACCGGGATTTCCGCGCATTTGCAGATACGGCATCCCTTTCCCTTGTGGTTGACTCTTGGGAGTGACGGCGACGTTGGATCGCCTCGAACCGTCGCAGACCGGTTTCTACGACACTTGCCCCAAGTGCCGTAGAAACCTGGTGCAAAATTGAACCGGCAAAACGCAGGGTTTTCGCCTTTTAGACTTCGTGCGACTGTGATGCCCAAGGGAGGATCAACGTTGCTGTTCCGGGTATTTAAGACGCGTTTTGTTGGAGGCGCGGGGCGGGATCGAACCGCCGAATAAAGGTTTTGCAGACCTCTGCCTTACCACTTGGCTACCGCGCCAACGCAAGAACCAGATTTCCCATTATAAGATCATCGATCTCGGCGACTCAATTTCCCGCGCATGAGTTAAGCACCACGTTCAGGTGGTGTTTTGTGCGGTACGATGAGGTGAGGAGACGTTATGCCTGCCATCGTGTCCGAAGCGCCGGGCCTCACCACCAGCGAGGCGCCGTTTATTGAGGAGGCTAGGCTGCATGGGCAGCTTTTTATCGATCAGCCGTACGAACAGTATTCGGAAACAAACCAGGACACATGGCGGCGGCTCTATGACCGCATGCAAGGACGTTGGGAGCGCTATGCGAATGATGCCTTCCGGCGCGGGGTCGACAAACTTCGCCTAGACCGCGGAAGAATTCCTCATCTGGAAGATGTCAATCGCTTCCTGCAACCGCTGACTGGCTTCCAAGCGAGGGCGGTGAGCGGGTATGTGCCAGCGCCGACCTTTTTTGAGTGCTTGCGCCAACGTCAGTTCCCCACCACCGTTACAATTCGCCGGCCCGATGCGCTTGACTACCTACCGGAACCGGACATCTTCCACGACATTTGCGGCCATGTGCCCATGCATACCGACCGCGCCCTGGCGGATGCATTGGTGCGCTTCGGCAATTGCGCTCGTAAGGCCGCGTCAATCGCAGCGGACCTTCGGGACGAAGCTGCTCGCAAGCCTACGCTTCGAAGCATGATTCGTGCACTAGCACGATTCTTTTGGTTTACCGTCGAATTCGGCCTCATGCGGTCACCCTCCGGCCTGCGCGTGTATGGAAGTGGGTTGCTTTCGAGCTTTGGGGAAATCAAGCATGCGATTGAATCGCCCGAAGTGCAACGCTTTCCGCTACAGATGGAGTGGGTCATCAATCAAGCCATGGAGATCGATCGGTACCAACCCTTACTCTTCATTGTAGAAACGTTCGACCATCTGTATGACTTGGTGGGTCAGTTGGAAAATTGGATGGAGCAAGGAAAACTGAGCAACGTGGCTCCCGGCGCACCACACGTCGAGGACGAAGATTTGCGGATTTTTTTGGAAGGGGCCAGCGCGGCCTAATCTCTATTGAGCTGTTAAGCTCTTGCGCATGACGAAATAATCGGCGCCCTGTACTCTGACCCGGACGGTATTTGCGGTAAATCCGGCACCACAGATTTCCACCTCCGCGCCAGGCGTTAGAGCGGTAAAGACACCCAACTTAGCCTGGCCATTTTCCTCGCTGGCGATAGACATTGCGCAAACAGACCTACGAAGTCTCTTAATCTCAGATTGGAAGTAACCTGGAATGTGTGAAATTCTAGCAGCCGCCATATAGTTCTCCTCGTTTTCTTGACTTCTGTCCTGAGTCAAACGTGGAAGAGCGGAGGAACATTTTGGACTTGTTTCTCCGCCCTCAATACCTACTGCGGGCCGCCGGGGCCGCCGAACCCGCGGTGCATGCCTCCCGGACCACCGCCGCCCATGTGTCCGCCCATCGGGCCAAGCTGCTTATACATCGTCTGCTGGGAAGGGGACAGCATGGCAAAGAAGCCGGCTTGCGCCGTGGCGTGAGCCTGCATCTCTTGCGCTGTCAGCGTGCCAATCTGCGTCGCTGCGGCCGAAATACCGGCAGCGTCGTTGTTTTCAATGGCCGCATGGAGGGTTTTCTGCGCCGTCCGCATACTTCCGCGCATGTTTGCGGTAGCTTCGTGCTCCGCGGTTAGAAGGGCGGTTGCTTTACTCTGTTGCCCCGCGTCTAAGCTCAGAAGCGTGGTGTAGTGACTCACCTGCCTGGCGATCATGTTACCGGGCGTGCCCCGAGTTGGCGCGATCGCCGCAGTCTGAGCGTTCATGAGCACGGCAGAGAACGCCATGCAAACGAAACCCATCAAAATACTTTTCTTAGTCATTGATTAAGTTACTCCTCAAATTCAGATATGAATTACGAAACTAACGTTGAATCGGTCCGCTCCGCCTTGGAATTTCGGCCTGAAGCCGTTTCCACTGGTCTTGGGTCAGTACTCCGCGCATCGCCAAAAGCAACCGCGCGTTGGATTTTTCTAATTCGGCTCGAGCCTGCGCGATGCGATCAATCTGCGTCAGAATTTTGGTCTCATCGGGCCGATCGGAAGACATCAAAGGCTCTAAGATTGCCTCCTCCTTCTGCAAGGAAGCGCTTAAATCGATCAATCTCAGCCGATTCTGCTGAAATAGATCATCCAATTTCTTTTGCTGCTCGTCGTTCAAGCCGATCTTCTGAGCGAGTGCGGGATCGCTCCACCAACGCCCCATCCGTCCGACATGCAGGGCGCGATCCATTGGCCCATGACTGTGTTGGAACGGCGGAGGCGGTGAACGGCCCTCCCACGACCTCCGGGGTGGCTCAGAAGGTGAGGCCGTGGAAGGGGCACTCGCGGAGGGGGCCGTCGATGTTTGCGCACACAAGCTCACAGCGCTAACCAGACAAGTGACAAACAGGCGCGCCATTCGCATGATTCTAATTGGCGGCGCCGTCGTTGCTTTCATTGCTCTGCCATGCCACCAACGGGAGCAACGGGTCCATTGCTGTGGGAACTGTTCTCGAAATCTCGTCGTCGACTCGATTCATAAGCGCTCGGTCGCTTATGAAAGCGGACACCGGCTTCGTCGGATGACTCGACCGTAAGCTTACCCCGAGGAGAATGCACAAAATTGCCGCCGCCGTCGCAAGGCAGGCACGATTGAAAGTGAAAAAGGAATGATGCAGGCTGCCCGGAGCGGTGATTACCACCGCTGTCGTGTGCTGCTGGCTCCAATCACGCACGCAGGTGCGGAAGTCGACTAAGGTTGTTCCAAGCAGCAATACCTCTGCGCGGCAGGCTGCGCAATTCCGTATATGCTGGATTGCTTCAGAAGAGCGTTCGCCCACCAGCCAAGCCGAAATCTGCTGTTGCGTTAGGTGTTGGCCGATTCCCATGTTCCTATCCTTTCCCGCACGCTCTTCAGCGCTCGAAACAAATGAGTCTTCACGGTTCCTTCCTTCATTCCGGTTGCGGCCGCAATCTCCAGCAGATCCATGTCCTCTACAAAGCGAAGCAAAAAAACCGTACGCTGGCGCTCAGGAAGACCTTCCGCTGCATTCCAAACGGCCGCAACCTGCTCCCGCAAAACGGCATTGAGCTCAGGCGACTGATCGGGGCCAGCCAGCTTGCTGCCCACATCCTGAGCCTTCGGGCCGGTCTTTTCCGCTCGACGCCAGAACTGCAGACGGCGATTCCGCGCATGGTCGCGCACGAGGTTTACTGCGATCTGCATCAGCCAAGTTTCCAGGCTGCAATCGCCCCGAAACCGCTCTCGCGCCAGGTACGCGCGAAGGAAGCAATCCTGTGTCAGTGTTTCGGCAGCATCCTGATCGCGAAGGGAGGCCAAAATAAAGCGGAAGATTTTGGGTTTATACAGGCGAAAAACAGCTTCCAGGTCTTCCGCTACCGCAGGCGTACTCGCGGCGATGCCCGTCATCAACTGAGCGGCGGCCAGGAATTCCATTCGCGGAGTGTAGACGTTTTCTGCCCTCTGCGGGTTTACATATTGCGCAAAATGCGAATCCAGAGAGGCCGGTAAATAATGGTATACTAGAAACGAATGAGAGCGTGGCGCTCGCGCATTCAGTTTTTGTTGAGTCTGCGTAGCCCTGTCCCGGTTTTCTTCCCGGATTCCCAGTTGTTTGTTCCCTGCTTAGTGCTTCCTGATTTTCTTTATCCTTAATGAAGTCCTCTATTCAGATCTCCCGCGGCATAGAGCCTCTATTCGGCACTCGTGATGAGAATATTCGGCTGCTTGAGGGCGAATTGCACCTGCGCACGCGTTTGCTCGACGGAGACTCGCTCGAATTAGAGGGAGAAGAGGATGAAGTACACCGTGCCGAACGGATTCTCGAAGATTACGTCAGCCTGGTGAAAGAAGGTCATCAGTTCAACAATGGTGATCTGAACAGCTACATGCGGGTTGCCGTCAACGATCCCGGCGTATCTTTGCGCCGTTTGGTGGAGAGCGGCAAGTCTCGATCGGTCGGCAAGAAAGTTCTCGCGCCGAAAACGGTAAACCAACGGCGCTATGTCGATGCTATTGAACACCACGACCTGACATTCGGAATCGGCCCGGCAGGGACCGGCAAGACATATCTTGCAGTGGCGATGGCAGTTTCTGCATATCTGAACAAGAAGGTGAGCCGCATCGTTCTGACACGGCCCGCTGTCGAAGCCGGCGAACATCTCGGCTTCCTGCCCGGCACTTTGCAGGAAAAGGTTGATCCGTACTTGCGCCCGCTTTACGACGCTCTGTTCGACATGATCGATGCCGACAAAGTGGAAAAACTGCTGGAAAAGAACGTAATCGAAATTGCGCCGTTGGCGTTTATGCGTGGCCGTACGTTGAACGATTGCTTCATCATCCTCGATGAGGCTCAGAACACCAGTGCGGAACAGATGAAAATGGTCCTGACCCGGCAGGGGTTCAACTCGAAAATGGTAGTTACTGGCGATTTGACACAGATCGATCTACCCACGGGCAAGAAGAGCGGGTTGTGGCACGCTGTCGAGGTGTTGCACGCAGAGGAAGGGATCGCGATCGTCTACTTCGACGAAAAAGACGTGGTGCGACACCCCTTGGTGCAGCGCATTGTCAGGGCTTATGACCGCTATAACGAAATGGTAGGCGCCGGACGGCAACTGGCGCTGCGGCTCGGCGGCGAAGCACCAAAGGAACCATTGCGGGAACCACCGCCCAACACAACAGTGGAAATTCCCGAATTTCCATCGCTCGCTTAAGTAGTATGCCCTCGGCTGACAGTACGGTGCTCTATCGAGCCCTCCCCTCCAACGTCAAGTTTTCCGCAATGGATAAGCGCGCTCTGATCCTGTTTGCCCGGAAACTGGCAGCACAAATAACGCCCGGCCAAAGCTTCGCTTGCCTGGTTAGTGACGATCGCGCTCTTCAAAAGCTGAATCGCGATTTTCTCGGCCACGATTACCCGACGGACGTTCTATCGTTTCCTACTGGGCATAGCGGCATCGAGCTTGGAGATCTCGCAATTTCAATTGAGCGTGCCGCCGCACAATCTCTAGAGCTCGGTCACAGTCTTATCGACGAGATCAGAATCCTGATGCTGCACGGCCTTCTCCATCTCACTGGTCTAGACCACGAACGCGACCGCGGAGAGATGGCGCGGGCCGAACGCAAATGGCAGGCTACTTTCAGCTTGCCGCCTGTTCTAATTACTCGCTCGGCCGCAAGACGGCATTTTTCGCAGGAGACCGTATGAGCGCGCTGTGTCTAACCGCGGCCTTGCTCCTCACCGCGCTGCTCTGCTTCGTCTCCTATGTCCAGGTGCTGTATTTGGAATCTCTCCGGCTTCTGCGCCGCGAAGTTCCCTCGCTCAATTACTTTCGTGAGACGCTGCAGTCGAAGATCGGGCTTGAACCCGATCTTGGATCGCTGACATTCTCGCTCATCAAGCATCTTTCTTTGCCGCTCACTGGGGTAGCCTACCTCTGTGCCTTCGTGCGGCCCGATACGCCACATTGGCAAAGCGTGTTGGAAGCAGCGGGTGCGTCCGCCGCGGCCATGCTAGTCTCCACCTACCTCGTTCCTCAGTTTTTGTATCGCCGTATGAAGGGCTCGTGGATGCTCCGTACGCTGGGATTGGTGAAGCTGCTCGCGATATGCGCGGCGCCCCTAACCGGCCTCCTTCGTATGTTCCAGTCTCTGCTTGACCTGACCCAGGACGGTAATGGCGAGCCCGAGCCTAATGACTCGGTCGAACATATCGAAGCATTGATCGACGCCGGCGCCGAGGAAGGGATCCTTGAAGAAGAAGACCGCAAACTGATCCATTCCGTGGTCGCGTTCGGAGACAAGACGGTGCGCGACGTGATGACGGCCCGCCCCAACATTGTGGCCATCGCCATCGATCGATCGGTTGAGGATCTGCGCCAGCTTGTCATTCACGAACAATACTCGCGTATACCGGTCTACGAAGAATCAATCGACAACATTGTAGGATTCATTCACGTTCGCGACATTTTCGAGCTTGATCCCGATCGGCGTCAGGAGAAGCCCCTGCGTGAGTTGATTCGGCCCATTCCGCTGGTGCCGGAAACTAAGCCGGTGAACGATTTACTCCGTGATATGCAACGCGACCGGTCACACATCGTGATTGTGGTGGACGAATACGGCAATGCGGCAGGACTGGCGACAATGGAAGATCTAGTCGAGGAAATTCTTGGCGAAATCAGCGATGAGCACGAGCCGGAACGGGACGTCCACCAGGAGTCGGATCAAGTGTTCGTCGCGCCGGGGAATCTTGACCTCGATCGATTGCAGGAGCTGGTGAACTTCCGGCCGAATGGCGACACGGAATCGACTACGATTGGCGGCTTGGTTGCCGAGTGGTCCGGGCATGTTCCACAAGTCGGCGAGGCGGTCGAGCACGGGGGCATCCGCGTTGAGGTTCTTGCCGGCAATGAGCGTTGCGTTGAGCAAGTCCGCATCTCTCGCGTAGAAACACCCGTAGAAAGCAAGACATGAGTTACCGCACGGGCGTCGTATCGCTGGTAGGCCGTCCCAACGCCGGCAAGTCCACGTTATTGAACACTTTGGTGGGCGAGAAGGTGGCTATAACTGCCCATCAGGCGCAGACGACCCGGACGTCGCTTCAAGGCGTTCTGACACTTCCAGAGGTACAGATCGTTTTTGTCGACACACCCGGCATTCACAAATCGAACACGCTTTTCAATAAGCGCATGATGGAGACTGTGCGCAGTGCGCTGGCAGACCGCGACGTTATTCTGTTTCTTGCCGATGCCACCAAACAGATCACCGAAGAAGACGAACAAGCTGTTAGCGCTTTACGGCCCGGCGTGAAGGCGCTATTGATAGCCACAAAGATCGACCGCCTTACAAGCAAGTCGTTATTACTGCCCTTCCTGGAGCGGTACTCCAAATTGTTTTCTTTCGCCGAGTCAATCCCGATCTCCGCGCACACCGGCGAGGGTTTGGATACGCTGAAGAACGTCATCACACGTTATTTGCCCGAAGGTCCCGCCCTATTTCCTGAAGACTATCTGACTGATCAACCAATGCGCTTCATGGCCGGCGAAATCATACGCGAGCAAATCCTCCGAACGACCGCGAACGAAGTCCCTCATGCGACCGCTGTTCTGATCGACGAGTGGTCCGAAACGCCAAAGTTGATTCGAATCGGCGCCAGCATTCACGTCGAGCGGGATGGCCAAAAAGCTATTTTGATTGGTAACAAGGGCGAAACACTAAAGAAGATCGGCTCCGCCGCACGTTTAGAGTTAGAAGGAATGCTCCAACGGAAGGTCTTCCTATCGCTCTTCGTAAAGGTTAAGCCTCACTGGCGAAAGGATCCAGAATTCTTAACATCCATCGATTGGCGGTCGATGGTAGGCTCAGAGGATAGATGAAACGTTACCTCACGATCTTCGCGCTGTGGTCAACGATCGGGAGCACGGCCCTGGTAGCCTCTGACAAGCATGTCGCTCCCACCGACGATCGCATCTACGATCAAGTCCGCATGCGGCTGACTGACGATCCCGATGTCAAAGGCGGCGCGTTGGATGTTACGGTCAAAAATGGAGTAGTTAAGATCTCCGGCCGCGTCACCACCGAAAAGGGCAAGTCGAAAGCCACCAAGCTTGCTAAGAAGGTTAAAGGCGTTACGAGCGTTGACAATGAATTGACCGTAGGGCCACCGACGAATTAGCTTGAACAATTGAGCGCAGGCTACTGCCGCCCACAGGCTCTACTGCCGTAAAGATACGAATTCAAATGAGGGAGTCCGGTCCTGAGCCAGGTAATGCTCAGCTGTCAGATTGCGATACACGTTCCCGGCAATACCGGAAGCAATCGGTCCGCTAATACCACGACCACCGGTCAACAGGACGACGACCACTAATTTGGTCTTGCCATAGTCGGCGAATGACCCAAACCAGCCCAAATGAACACCGGGCTGAGCAGTGTCAGTGCACGTTCCGGTCTTGCCAAAAATAGGTGCACCAGGATCGAAGTTGGCCCGGCGGGCGGTTCCATACTCGACCGCACCCTCCATGCCAGGTCGAATAGAAGTAACCAGGTTAGAGATGTCCAAGACGCGCTTAATTCGCGGAATGAAATGCTGCACTTCTTGGTCGGTGCGTGGGTATTGGAGGTAATACATCGTTCCCCCACTCGCCACCGTGCCCATGACGCTTGAAAGTTCCAGCGGCGTCACCCGAATGCCATCGCCGAAGCTGGTCATCATACCGACGCCGGAATCTGGCGGCTCCGAAGCCAGATAGCCGGGTTCTTCGCCTGGAATATCCAAACCGGCCTTCTCGCCAAATCCGAACATCCTACCGTACTTTTCTACACGCTCAAATCCAAGTTCTTGACCGAGCCTCGCGAAGAATGCATTGTCGGAAAAGGCCAATGCAGCCGTCATATTCTTTGCATAGCGCCGCAGGCTGCGCACCGGCAGTGTGGCGTCGACAAGTCCCTCACTCAATGAAGCCAGTGACACCATCACCTTGACGGTCGAGCAGGGTTGGAATGCGCCCTTCAGCGCCAATTTCTGATTGACGATGGAGAGAATGCGTCCTGTTTGCGCGTCCGAAACCACAACGGCGCCATTGTACGGGCCCAGCGCGTCTATGGCCGCCTTACGGACCTGTAAATCTTCTCCGTCAATGTTGTCGCCTACGGTGGAATCGGCATAAGTTGGCTCAGTCCACGGGCTGGCATATACCCTATGTCTTGAACGGTTGGCACGAGCCACCCCGCCTGCCGTCACCGGAGCCATGTTCGTGTGAAGAACGGCGGCTCGCGTGCGAGTATGCCGACCGATCCGAGCGGTCGAGACTGCACGTTGCGTCGAGCCGATGCTCGATTTCCTGACGGCAGCCGCATTAGAGTGGCGTTTCTTATGTCTATGAGCAACCGCGGAAGAAGCAGTCGGCTGAGGGACGTCTGGAGCAGCCGTCATCGCGGCTGGCAAAACCGCAAACAGCGCGATGAAGGCCAGACTGGGTATTTGAGCCCGGCGAGGCATACTCACCATGCGTTTCCCGTCCATCGCAAACCGGCGGCCATCAGTATTATTATCGCCATCAAACGTAAACCCAAGCCACAAAGGCAAATTAATTCTATGTTAAGTAGTTAGCCTTCCTGAGTCAATCCCAATGGGCTGAATTGGCTAATATTTTCAGCAAGTTCCGCGCCCCTTCAATTATGCCGCCGTCCATCCTCCATCGATCGCCACGACCGCTCCATTCATAAAATCGGCAGCAGATGACGAAATATATAGGGCTAGCTTTGCTATTTCGTCAGGCCGCCCCATTCTTCCCAGAGGCTGACGCTGATGTAGTTCTTCGCGGACCTTCTCTTTCTCATCGTGATGGTACTTTTCGAGGTACCCCTCGACAAACGGACTCTCCACAGTTCCCGGAGCGATGCAATTGGCTCGTATTTGCCTGGGATAATCGACGGCCAGCTGCCGGGTTAACGCGATGACCGCACCCTTTGTCGCACAGTAGGCAAAACGGCGTTTAATGCCCACCATGCCCGCCACCGATCCGATATTAACCACCACGCCATGCGCCTTGATCAGCAGTGGCATGGCCGCCTGAGTCATTAAGTAAAGACCTTCCACATTCACGCGCCAAAGTCTTAGAAAATCGGCCGCCTTCGTTTCCTCAATCGTCCCGACAAGGCCGATGCCCGCGCTGTTGATCAATACGTCCAGCCGGTCGAGCGAAGACATCAATGCCGAAACTTGCGTCTCGTCGGTGATGTCGCATGCGAACGCCTCAGCGGCTTCTAATGTCCCGGCCAGCGCCTCTGCCCTGGAATGGTCGACATCCACTATGAGGACGCGTGCTCCTGCCTCGCTGAATATTCGGGCCGTGGCCTCTCCGATGCCGCTCGCGCCGCCAGTAATCAGAGCTGTTTTGCCGTCTAAACGAAATGGATCTGCCATCGGTCGCCATTGTAACTGGCGTGTGAGGTTTACGCCGGAGAAGCAACTCGGGTGAGCTCCGTCTGAAGCTGTGCCTGCAGGTTACCGTCCAGCTTGCGGCCTCCATACGTGACGTAGAACACATCGATTGCCTTATGCGCCTCGGTATCGATCATCACCACCTCGATATTGCATCCCGCGTCTGCCAAAGCAGCTGCCAAATCGTGAAGCAATCCCGGCCGGTCTTCGCCCGTGAAATCGATTAGGGTGGAAGCGTCGGAGGCTTCGTTGTTGAATCGCACGATTGGCGAGATGCGCGCCCCGCGGCTTGGGCGAGGCGGCGCACGCCGTCGCTTTAACAACTCATTCACCTCGATCGATCGGGACACCGCGCGTTCGACAGTCCAGCGCAAACGATCCACTTCGTCAGGATTTAGTTCAAGGGTTCGCATCGGATCGGTAAAGCGCATCACTTCAAGCGCAACCGCGTGTGCATTTCCGAACGCTTCCGCTCGCACAATGTTCATTCCGAAACTAGCCAGCGCACCGCAGACCAACGCGAACAGCCCCGCGCGGTCCTGCGCCAATACGGTCATCACATATGCGCCCCCGACCGGAGTAATCTCGACCGCTACTCCTTCTTCGCGGCTCTTCCGTTCCAATTCCAGGTGATGTTCGATCTCCTGACAGCTCCGAGTGCGTAGATACCGCATTGGAAACCCTTTCAAAAACTCGGCCAGTCCTGGAGAGACCGATTCACCCGAAACCAAAGCCGGCGCGTGCTCTATTCGATCCGTAGCCAATTCCCGCGTCAACTGCTCGGAACCCAGCAGGTACACTCGCCAAAGCTGTTCCATGCGCCACGGCGTCATCGCCGTTGGGTTCACAGCGCTTATGTCGGCGAAACTGAGCAGGGTCAACCGGCGCAAGCCCTCATGAGTATCAATTTGTGATGTCAAATAGCGCGCCGTCGCAGGGTCATCCAGATCGCGCGCATTCATAATCAGCGATAAGTCCAGATGATGCTGGATCAGGAACCGAATGGCCGCTTGTGCGTCCGCCGGCGCATGAAAACGATCCAGAATGCTTGACGCCGCCTCAAGGGAGCCGATGACGTGATCGCCGGGCCGGGTTCCCTTCCCTAAATCGTGGAGTAACAGAGCCAAACGAACCAACGCGGGATCCTGCTCCTCGCTGAACAAATCCTGGAATCGTTGTGGCAGATGGGCCTTCGGAGTGGCCAAGCTATCGATAATGCCGATGGCCACCAGGGTGTGCTCATCGACCGTGTAGCGGTGATAGAAATCGCGCACTACCAGTCCGTCCACCGATTCCCACTCAGGAATCGCGGCCGCCAGTATGCCGGTCTCTTGCATGTCGGCCAGCGCGACGGCGGCTTCCGGTTGCGCGAACAAGTCGTGCCACGCCTCCCACGGCAAGCGCCCGCTGCGAAACTCATCCCGCAACGTTTCGACCGAGTTTCGCAAACGACGTTGCGCATCCCACGATAATTTCAGCCCGTGTCTGGCTGAAAACGTGAACAGCCGAAGCACGGCTTGGGCAGACGACAGAATCTCGGCCGGATTGCGTAAAAAAACGCGCTCGCGTGAGATCGTGAACTCCGGCGTCGATAGCCGCGAGCGCCAATCGCGAAATTGGCGAAGCAGCGAAGCATCGTGCGCCTCAACTTGTTCGAGGGCCCGCCCGCTCGACTGATAAACGCGCCTGGCGTTCTGATAGTAGGTGCGCATCCATGCGGCCGGATCCTGAGGTTTAGCGGTCAAGCCGCCGGCTACTTCGTCTTGCAGTTCAAATGTCAATAAGTTATAGTCGCGGGCCGATTGGAAATGCAGAAAACAGCGAAGCGCGAATAAGAAGCGCCGCGCGCCGTCCAATTCTGCCACCGCTTCCCGAATAGCTTCGTTTTGCGGAAGCAACTGTGCCAACCAACGCAACACGTGAAGATCGCGAATACCGCCTGGACACTCCTTCACATTCGGCTCCATGTGGTAAACCGTGTGATTGAACTTTGCGTGCCGCGTGCGAGCCGACTCGGTTATTTGCCGGGCAATCGTCTCGGCATAGCGCTGATAAAACTCCGGCAACCGCTGCTCGACATTGCGGAACAAATCCATGCTGCCCGCGACAAAGCGCAGATCGAGCAAGCTGACGTGCAGCTCGACGTTTTGGTCGTTAAAGCGGCAGCATTCAGCTACGCTTCGAACAGAATGGCTGGCATGCAGCCCGCCATCCCATAAGGCCTTTAAAAACTCGCCGAGCGACTCCTTGGCGGCAGCCAAATCCTGCTCGTTCTCAAACAGAACCACCAGGTCGACATCGGAATAGGGAAACAGTTCAGCGCGGCCATAGCCACCCACCGCAATTGCCGCAAAGTGAGAAGTCAAGCGTGCGCCGAGAATGCTGGCTGCCGCATCCTTGACAAATGCATCCACATCTTTTGTGCGCGTCTCAAAGACGTGATAAGGATCGTGATCGCGCCGGAACTGTTCGACTAAATCTTGCACTGCGATTTTCTGCGTCGTTATGGCCATTTAGGTCGCAAGGCAACGCACGTCAGGCTTATCGATGCGCCCGGTCAAGGGAGCAATGCCGTCAATCGTTCGCCAATCTAGCGCGAAAAGCACATCACAACGCAGATTCCCCCGAATCGTCGTTGCGGATACGAATTGCGTCCAGTACATCGAAAACAAAAATTTTCCCGTCCCCAATTTTGCCCGTCCTAGCTGCGGCCGCAATGACGCCCGTAACTTCAACCAGCCGCGCGTCCGGAATAACCAGCTCGACTTTCACCTTCGGTAGCAGATCCACCTGATATTCCATTCCTCGATAGACCTCTTTGTGACCTTTCTGCCGCCCGTGCCCGCGTACTTCCGTAATGGTCATCCCGTCCACACTGATATTTTTCAAGGCCTCTCGAACTTCGTCCAATTTGTGAGGCTGGATAATCGCTTCAATCTTTTTCATGGGCTCGATCCGATGCGTCTTATACGTCCAGGTTGTAGCCTTCTTCGCCGTGCAAGCTCAAGTCTAGCCCTTCAATTTCTTCACTCTCCGAAACACGTACGCCGATCGTCATATCCACAATCTTCAGAATGATCCACGTTCCGGCGATACCTAATCCCCAAGCGATCGCCACGCCAATTGCTTGGTTGAAGATCTGGCCGGCATTCCCGTCGACCATGCCAAGCGGCAGCGTCCTGCCAGCAGCGTCCTTCAAGCCGTCGTTAATGGCGTTCGTTGCGAAGACGCCCGTTAGCAGCGCGCCGAGCGTTCCACCTGCCCCATGCACGCCGAAGGCATCGAGTGTGTCGTCATAGCCAAAGCGGCCCTTCACCGCGGTCACCATAAAGTAGCAAACGACACCCGCCGCCAAACCGATAAGCAATGCAGGAAACGGTTTCACGAAGCCGGACGCAGGCGTAATTGCGACCAGCCCGGCGACGGCGCCTGAAATTGCGCCCAACATGCTCGGCTTACCCTGTTTGATCCACTCCGCGAACATCCATCCTAAGGCTGCCGCTGACGCTCCAAAATGCGTTGCCACGAACGCGCTGGTCGCCAGGCCGGACGCATTCACGGCGCTTCCCGCATTAAATCCGAACCATCCAACCCACAATAGGCACGCGCCGATCATGCTGAGAACCAAGCTGTGCGGCTTCATCGGCTCCTTCGGATAGCCAACGCGTTTACCTAGGTAGAGAGCGCATACCAACGCGCTAACGCCTGAAGTGATGTGAACCACCGTTCCGCCGGCGAAATCGAACGTCGGAATCTTGCCGCCGAGAAAGGCATTCAACAATCCGCCCTTTCCCCAAACCATGTGCGCCATCGGAAAGTACACGATTGTCGACCACAGGCATGTGAACACCAGCATCGCGCTGAATTTCATGCGCTCGGCAAAAGCTCCGGAAATAAGGGCCGGCGTGATGATGGCGAACATCAATTGATAGATCATGTACGTTTCGTGTGGCACCGTCGCACCGTAATCCGGGTTGGGAACGCTCCCAACGCCATTCAGAAACAGATACCGAAGATCTCCGATGAAGGGAGTACCTTGGGCAAAGGCCAAACTATAACCGTAAACAGCCCAAAGAACGGTCACGACCGCCATCAAAATGAAGCTGTGCATCATGGTGCTGAGCACGTTCTTTCTGCGCACCAAACCGCCATAAAACAAGGCCAGCCCAGGGCCCGTCATCATCAACACCAATGCCGCACTCGTCAACATCCACGCGTTGTCACCGGAAAGCTGGGCGCTTTTTGCCGCCGCATCCAATGCATTCAACCGTGCATCAACCGATGGCGGCGTCTGCGCAAACGCTGCCGCTCCCGCTAACAAAAACCACAAGCCCAATCCCGTAATGGACCAGACGCGGCGCAGCGATCGACAACCTTCAGAAGATGTCATAGACAGATTTCTCACAGTTGCTAAAGCCTACAGAGTAACAGTTTGAACGATGCCCCTCATGAAGAAACTTCTGTGCATCCATATCGAAATGTTTTATACGCGTGCGTTCAGTTCCGAAAAGGCTGAGCGCCAGTTATCATGAGGTTCTTGCAAATCGCACCCGGGTACGCTGCGACTTTAATGAGAGGTGCAACATGAACAGACGTTCGTTTCTGTGGAACTCGGGCGCGATCGCCGGGTTAAGCGTCCTAGGGGTGACGGCATGCACGCGCCGAGCCGCGAGCCAACTGCCCTTCTATGACCAAGTCGGCCCCATTCCGCCCATCCGCGCACATATCGATCGCATCTTTCGCATAACGGTTTGCTTGCGGCCTTTTCGATCGGCTGGTCCGAGGCTCGACGTCGAACACGTGAATAGCAAAGTTGTTGTGCACAACTATGGACATGGCGGCAGCGGATGGTCTCTCTCTTGGGGATCGGCGCAAGCGGCAGTTGGCAAGGCGATGGAAACCCTGAATGGGGAACGCGAACTCGCTGTTGTCGGCTGCGGAGCGCTGGGCCTTACCGCGGCTACAACGGCTCAGCGTGCCGGATTACGCGTGACCATTTACGCCAAAGAGCGACCGCCTTATGTCCGGTCCTCACGCGCCACCGGATCTTGGACGCCCGATTCCCGAGTTGCACTCACGTCCTGCGTGTCGCCCGATTACCCGGCGCAGTGGGAGTCGTTGGCACGCGCTTCATTCGCGATGTATCAAAGTTATCTCGGCATGGCCGGCAATCCCGTCGAATGGACCGATCGTTATGTGCTATCGGACCTCACACACGAACAACGCATGGCACAGAGAGACAATCAGGATCATCACGGCTTTGTTCACTACGAAGACCGCATTGCCGATCTCACGCCAGCCCCGGAAGATTTGCCTACCGGTTCGCATCCATTTCCAACAAAATTTGTGCGCCGCAACACGTCAATGACGTTCAACATCGCGGATTACTCCCGGCAATTGATTAACGACTTCCTGATCGCGGGCGGCGCTATCGAGACGCGTGAGTTCCATACGCCGCGTGACCTCGGGGCGCTACCCCAACGCGTCATCATCAACTGCACCGGCTATGCCGCGCGCCAGCTATGGTCGGATGAAACTGTGATTCCTGTGCGCGGTCAAATCGCATGGCTCATCCCGCAGGAAGGCGTCAACTATGGCCTCATCTACAATGACTTGAATGTGCTCGGACGCCGCGATGGCATCGTGATTCAGCCCAGCCCCCATGGCGAAGACACCGGATGGAACGATGCCAACGAACAACCCGACCGCGCCGAAGCCGAATCTGGCGTTCGTACTCTACAGGGACTCTACGACCGCATGCAACACAACGCCTGAGTTCGTTACTTCAGGACGCCGGTTGTTTTGCTGCAACCAATCCCTCTGCCGGCGATCTTCTTAGGTGTCTCCACTTCCGGCCAAGCACCCGGTTCCAATACATCAGCAAGCCCGTCACCGCTAACAGCGGCAGCGCCAACCCAAACGCCGCCCATACGAATTTGATGCCCAAACCCCAATGCGTTCCGAAATGCAGCGGTATTTGCAGCCAGATGATCCAGTCCCCCAAACTCTTGTTGACTCCGTATTGCCAAGTCGAAATGTACTCGCCGCTATAAGGGTTGAAGTAGATCGTATCTTCGTAGTCGCGCCCAATGCCGGGGGACCGCGACATCAGCACTTCCACGGGACTTCGCCGGCTGCCAGGAAAAATAATGCCCTTCCACTGCGTTCCCGGGTCGATCGAATGCGCCTTCTCAACGACAGCTGTGAAATCGAGCGGCGTCATCACAGGCTCCGGCGCGACGCGCACCGCGGGCGGAAGAGAGTTGACCACTGGCGACAACCGGTCGACATATTCAAGTACCTTAGCTGGCCAAGTAAAGTAGACCCCGCTCGCGGCCCACATCAGCACGAACCCCACGGCCCAGAAGCCGGCCGCACTGTGTAGATCAAAATTGATTCGCTTCCACGTTCGTCGAAAGTCGACCCGCAAAGCCCGGCGCCAGTTTTGAATGCCCGGCCACCAGTTCACCAGTCCGGTCAAGGCGATTAACAGAAGGGCCGCCGCAGCCGTACCATTCACGACCCGGCCAGTCCGCCGGGCAAGCAGATCCTCGTGCAAGTCGTAGATCCACTGAATACGTGAGCGTTGGCGATGCACTTCACCCAGCAGTTGCCCCGTGATTGGGTTGAGAGCCACAGTCGTGCGCCTGCGGCCTAACAAGACAGCCAGGATAACGGGGTCAGTCGCGGTGGGCGCCATCACCGAAATGACGTGCGTATGTGGATAATGCGCCTTGAGCTTAGCCAATATGACCGAGATATCGGGAAGAGGTTGTTTCCCATCAAAGTGCGGCCACGGACTCGGATCGAAAGCGCGGCTCAGTTCGCTGCCAAAAACGAGAATGGAACCAGTAACTCCAATCACGGTCACATAGAGTGCGAGTATGACTCCCATCCATAAGTGCACTTGCAGGTTGACGCGGCGCAGCCACAGCCGCTGTGGATGGCGTACGATTTGGCGGAAAAGGCCCACTTAGTGCCGGGAGAACGACTGCACCAAGTGCATCGAATGTCCGTCTAACACGGTGTCGGTCTCGCTGGTCAGCGCTTTTCCGTCCGGCGAGACAGTCAAGCTGCCCGTCGTCTCCGGCCGATTTACGCCCTTAAGCACTAACTTATAGTGCGACGGCTGAAGCGTGGTGATTTGGATGGTGCCGATCTTTACTCCCTGTGCGTTCTTGACATCGGCGTCGGTGCCGTCCAATTTAGCTGCGTAGGTCATGCTGACGAAATCAATATTATTGACTAATACAGCAAACGCGAACGACAACTTATCACCGTCCGCGGCGATGCGAAGAGTGAGCGGTTCAGTCTCCTTCTTCTGCCCGTTCAGCTCTTGATTGTCCAATTGCCAGGTCCCCACCAGGGGCTGCGCCGCCCAACCGCTGGCTGTCAGCGCCAGTAAGGTCAGGGCTGCTATCGCAACGACTCGTTTCATCCGCGATCAGAAGCTAATGCGGCCAGTCAATTGGATCGCTCGAGGTCCGGCGCCTTCCGCGCTCTGCATCGCAGTGACCTGGCCGAAACCGGGGACGCCCACAGTAAGGTTCGACGGGGCCAAATAATTGGGATGGTTGAATATATTTGCGGCTTGGGCGCCGATCTCGAACCGAGTCGACTCCCTAATCACGAAACGCTTCAATAGAGAAAGCGAGACGGCGGTCGTTCCCGGGCCCACCACGCTTCCTTGCTGAGAATCGCCAAATCGGCCGATGTTGTTGTCCGGATCGACGAACGCGTTCGGATTGATCCAACTGTTCAAGCTTTGTCCGGCGTACGGATTGCTTCCCGGCACGGTATCGGCACGGCCTCCATTGGCGTTGAACAGGTTATATCCCGTACCCGAGGGGTCGTTCAAAGTGCTTACCGTCATGAATGGCCCGCTTTGTACCAAGGCGACTCCGCTTAGTGTCCATCCTCCCACGACGCGGCTGAGGACTGAGTTGGAGCCATTCACAAATGTCTTGCCAGGTCCGAACGGCAACTCGTATAGGAATGTCAGCAAAAAGCGATGCCGCCGGCTGAAGGGGACATTTCCGTAATCCAAGTTGGGGTTGTACGGATCGCTCAGCGTGCCGCCAAATTCGTTCGCGGAGTTGAAGCTGGCCGTACTGCCATAAGTCGCACCGTAGATGTTAGTCAAGTTGCGAGTGTAAACATAGCTCGCCTCGAACTGAGCGTTGGTCATGCGCTTTTGCACCGAGAAGGTGCCCGCATTGTAGTTGCTATAACCCAAATTCGTTTGGTAAGCGATATACGATACCGCCGGAAACGGAACGGCGCTCGCCAATGCGTCGAACCCTTGGGTGTTGGTATGCAGTTGGTTCAGATTGATAATCGTCCCCAGCTTCGAACCGTGATTTCCGTCATATGAAGCGCGGAAGCCCACTCCCTTGCCTAAGTCGCGTTCAAGAGTCATGTTCCATTCATCGACCTTCGGATCTTTATAGTGAATGTTCGAAGCTAAGTCGAAGAAATAGGTTCCCGGCTGCGCTATGTCGCTTGGAAACGAGTAGGGGGCCTGAAAGATTGGCAGGCCATTCGAGCCAAGCGAATTTCCAAAGTAGGAAACGTCACTCGCTTCCACAGACCATCCGTCGATCACTTGAGAAGTCAACAGCGTCTCGATAAACCGCCCATAGCCTCCCCGTAACACTGTCTTGTCGTTTCCGCCAATCCGGTACGCGAAGCCGAACCGTGGTGCGAAGTCCGTCTTTTGCGAAAAGCGGAGGCTGGCGGGGACGCCTGCTTGTGCGGCAGTCAAGATCGGAGTGGGCGACACGGTCTCCGTAAATCCGGGGTTCACCAGCGCGAAGGTTGACTGGTTCGGCAAGATGACCGCTCCATTGACTGTTTGGCCATCTACAGTACTGGTGTAGGCCGGATCGAAATTAGCCAGGTTATTGTTGTGATCGCGAAACATAGGGTGATATTCCCACCGGAGGCCGAAGTTGAGCGTGAGCGATTGGGTCACCTTGAAATCGTCTTGCGCAAAGAAGGCGTAGTGCTTTGCATAGGCATTTGTCGTGGGATTCAACACTGACGCAATCGTCGTCAGGTCAGGATATCCCAGCAGGAATCCCGCTAAGGGAACAGCCGCTCCGCTGCCTAGAAGTTCGCCGGTAGTGGAGCCGTTATATGTGTAACTGCCCAACCGATAATCGGCAAAAACATCTGTAAACAGGCTGCTCAAGTATCGAAAGTCTCCGCCAAATTTGAAGGTGTGCTTGCTCCGGGTCCACGTTAGGTTATCCAGAAATTGGGTGGTGGCCTGTCTGGGATTCGTATCGACGTCAGCGCTGTGAAGTCCTAAAAATCCCGCGAGATTGATCGTCGGAATGTCTTGCGTCGACGGAATCGACGGCAGATCTTGCAGACCCAGTGCATTGACCACTTCCTGAGTGTTCGCGGCGAAGCTGGGATTCGTGTGTATGCGGCTAAAGCCGCCTCGCGCCTCGTTGACCAGGGACGGACCAATCACCCAGTTGTATGCCACCGTCAAGGCGCTATCGATTTCAGGCACGTTAAATGTTCCGACCAGCGGCGAACTAATGTTTCCCGAGGAGTCGGTGGGGGGATTGACAACCCGCCTGTTCTTGTATGTGTAGCGCGCGTACACCAGGTGCTTCGGCGTAATCAGTTCGTCGATGCGTACGTCGCCCTGGGCGCTGTTGATCGGATCCGCAAAGGTAGCGAGATAGTTATTCGCAACCAGGTCCGGGGCGCCGTAATTTGGCAGCGGATAGAACTCCTTCATGACCGCCAATGCAAACGGATTTAATTGCGAAGCCGGGATCACATTGCCCGGATATCCCCCGAGTAGCTGGTTACTCGAGCCGCCATTCTCCGGCAAGAGATAGGCAGACAAATCGCCATTGCGCATGGCGGCGGTGGGAGTAGACAGCAGCGCCGTTGATTCCTTCGGCAATCGCAAATATTCCACACTGCCAAAGAAGAATGTCTTATTTCTTCCGTTATAGAGTTTCGGAATGATTACGGGGCCGCCCAGAAACGCCCCAAAGTTGTTCATCTTGATGATCGGCGTGGTGTGGCTGAACGTGTCACTGGCATCAAAGTCGTTGTTCTGAAGGTTTTCAAAAGCGCCGCCGTGGAACGAGTTTGTGCCCGATTTCGAAATGGTCGTGATATCGGCGACGCCGCCATACTCGGCCGGATTCAGAGTCTCGCTAATCCGGATTTCCTCAATCGCATTGAAGGAAGGGAACATCTCCGCGAGCGCCCCGATCTGTCCGGGGCCGACAGAACTAATGCCGTCGATACTGACGGATATTTGGCCCGGCGTTGTGCCGGCGACCGAGATATTGCCACTGTTATCGGTCTGCACCCCAGGTTGCGCTGTCAAGGTCGAGAATGCGCTTGTCGACCCACTGGCCCGCGTCGTAATGGCCACTGGCAAATCCGTCAGCTCGCGGCTTCCTTTCGTTTCAGCTACGTTAGATACGTCTGTCTGCAAAATGCTGGTCGCCTCGACATTCACGGTCACCGCTTGAGACGCCACCTGCATATCCACATCGAATCGCTTGGTTTCGCGCGCACCCAAATCAAATGCATCGAATTCCGATTTGTGGAAGCCTTGCGCCTCGACGGTCAGCTTATAGTTGCCGACGTCCACATTCACAAACTCGTAGGAACCATCGCCATGCGACACCGTTGACCGTGTGGATGTGGTACCGGTATTCGTTAAGCTGAGGATCGCTTTCGGAACTGCCGCGCCTGACGGATCCTTCACCGTCCCCAGCACTGTCCCGAAGGTAGATTGCGCGTATGCGGGCGCGCACAACATCGCCGCACCAAGAACCGCGAGCAGAAAACGCAGTCCACGCTTGCCGGACGTCTGAGACTCTGACAGAACCAGGGAGTATGAGCGCATACCTATCCCTCCTTTTCACGAGTACTGAGAGTTAGAACCGACGTGGGTTTTTAAAGCTGTGACTTGGTAGTCTATCGACTACTTCCGCCGCATAGCCGCGGCGAGGCACACTACACTGGCGTGTTAGGGCAACTCAACAATGCCACCGTACGTAACATCCGTATTTAAATCGTATGTTTTCTCGTATTTTAGAGTAGCTGCGTCGTAGACTTCGATATCAAAGCCGGCGCCATAAATATACAGTTTCTTACCGTTGGTCGAAATACCCAAGGTGAAGCGCGTTCGGCATGGCACTTCTTCCCTTTTTGTGATTTGATCGTTTCCCAGATCGAACGCCCAAAATTCGCAGTGTTTTGTACCATGGATGCCATTGACCGCAACCGTGTAGGCGTGCTTTTTGTCGGGCGTGACTTCAAAGCCTGACGTGCCGCGCGGGGCCGGCCCGATGGGAGTGAAATCCATCTGCCGGGTGCTCAAATTGAATCGCCCCAATCCGAATACTTTGTTGTGAACAATAGGATCTTCCGAATTGAATAATGCGATATGTTCGCCGGGCTCATTCAACAAATCCAAATCCGGGCCGAAGCCGCCGCCAAACCGTACATTTTCCATTCCCGGCACATCCGGCTTCGCTAAATCGATCTTGTCAACTTCTTTGAAGTCGCTGGTCTGCAACACAGTGATCGCTTCGCCGAAACGATACAGATATTTGCCGTCAGGCGAGATCTGGAACGATCCTCCGGCATAATCGACGTCACGAGCGGCCGCCTCTTCCTTCGGCATCTCGATTGTTTTCACGATTTTTTGCTGGCCCAGATCAATGACCGTGTACATCGGCTTGCCGACTTCGTAGTGGTCCGGTTTCTCGTCGATTTGCTTGCTAATAGTGTAAAAATATTTGCCACTGGGATCGGGCGCGCCGCCCCAGAACCGAAATTGTGTCGTCGGGGTATTCAACTGAAAATGATTGACCACCTTCCGCGTCGCGACATCAATCACCTCGATGCCATTATGGTCGATTGTCGTGACATAGATCAGTTTCCTGTCCTGCGATAAACGAATCGACATCGGCGTTCCTGTCACGAGAGGAATGCGGTCGACGATTTGACCTTTCGATTCGTCGAACACCAATACCCTGGCCGGATACGCCGGTAGATATAAAGTGCCGGCGCTTGCCACACTGGCCATCAGACAAGAAAGAGCTAACGCGGAGTAATTTAGTCGGCGCATGAAGGAGAAGATATTATGGAAAAATCAAATCCAGATTGCGCCAATCTTTCGTGGCAGCGGCGCACTTACTCGCCCAGTCGGGTGAATTATTCAGGTGGTCCGGCACCTGCGCCGGCCAGTAGCAACTCACAAAGCAGTCGTAGATATCGCGCTCCACCGGCTGGCACAAACCAGCGGTGCCGCCAGCCGAATCCACTTCCCAACCGGGTGAGAACATTAATGCGCATCCGGTAGGTATGT
The DNA here is from genome assembly GCA_049802535.1 of Bryobacteraceae bacterium. GTDB lineage: Bacteria > Acidobacteriota > Terriglobia > Bryobacterales > Bryobacteraceae > Bog-105. The sequence goes on from JBARMQ010000176.1 coordinate 29,399, forward strand.
GCGGCCGCGTCTGAGCTGGCCTTGGGTCCTGCAGCGCGTGTACGTCGACCGATTGGGATGCCACATACCCGCTGATACGCGCCGCTTTTCTATTTAAAGCGCGCATGTGCTTCATAACGATTTCCTCTCGGCAAACTGTTCCAAAAACTGTGGATTCTTAGCGGCAATAGCGCCGTAAATCTCTAGGCAAACGTTCGTCCAGTCGCGAATCCAGTCGCAATAATGCAGATTCGGGTGGCCAGTATCCCCATAACGTACAAACGCTTCGTGATGGCACCCGCCGGCGCATAATGGGCGAGCCCAACACGTATGGCAATCGTATTTGGAATCGATATGCCCGCGGCTGAGAAAGTCGTTCTGCTTCTGCCGGTCAATGCCGGTGGAGATATGCCCTAACGCATGCTGATCGGAATCGACGAACCGATGGCACGGCGCAATGTCGCCCGACGGTCCTACGCCCATCAATCCCAACCCGGCGCCGCATGGGTGCGACTTGTTGACGCCCTGGCAAAGCTCGGCAAGTGTATCGCTGACGTTCGAAAATCCGTGTGCTTCGCCGCGCAGCGCATATTCCAGATACTCTTTTGCCAGCAAGTGGAATTGATCGAGCACACTGTTCATGCCGTTGGTGTTGATGGCGTAAAGCTGATTAGGCGAAGTAGTTACCGGGGCAAAACCAACTTCATGGAAACCGAGATCCTGCTTTAAGTGGCGGAAAATACGAACGACATCAGTTACCCCCGCGGTCAATGTGACGCGTGCCGTAATGGGCCTGGTCCGGTGATTCTCAATCAGCGCTCGAACCTTCGGCTCAATAATGTCGTAACTGCCTTTCCCGTTCGCAAATACACGCAATTGGTCGTGCATCTCCTTGGGACCATCCATGCTGACGGTTACGCCGATGCGATTTTCCGAGAGAAACTGGATAATCGCCGGTGTCAACAAGGTTGCGTTGGTAGTGAGACTAAAATCGACGTGGCAGCCGTTCTCGTTCGCCCGCTGCGTCGCATAAGCGACGACTTGCTTGAGCAGCGGATAATTCATCAACGTCTCGCCACCGAAAAATGTAATGTGAACAGCTCGCCGCCCCTCAGCTTGGGCCAATAGAAAATCAACCGAAGCTTTGGCCGTCGGAAGGTCCATAAACTTCGGCTTGCCTTCGGGCGTAGCAACTTTATCGGCGCCAAACTCGTAGCAGTATTGGCACGACAAATTGCATTGGTTGGTCAAATTCATGACCAGCGTCTGGAGCGGGAAATCCGGCGGCGGATTCTGCGGACTATCAGCGAGGCTGCTCTCCGTCGTGATCACCTTCGCGTAGAACATCTCCGCAACCAACTCTTCGGCATCTTCCGAAGTTAGGCCACGCTCCACCAAGCCGTTGATGAGCCTTCCGTGCGGAGTCCCTGCGTCGCCAACGCAGCCAATCAACTTTTCTACCGCCTCATCGACTTGGAAAATCGCTCCCGCTGGAACAAGGTAAAGGAACTGCTCGCCCTCCGCCTGAAACGGGTGAAATTCTCCCAAGCGGTACGTTTGCTCAAGGCTAGTGATCACTTTCCTACCTCCGGTTGGTCCCACTGCATATAGGCCGGAACGGTCACCACAAGGTACGACTTACCGACCAGAGGCCGCCCGTCTTTGCCTTTCTCATCTTTGGCGGTCGCTACCACCCAAACGTCGCCATAGTTGTTGCGGCTGAATTGCCGCTTCGGATTGGGTCCGTCGCTGGCGGGAGTAAATAGTCCCGTCTTACTCAAAGTTCCGACATATTTCACGTCGTCGTCGCCGTAAGACGAGTAAAATTCCTCGACTGACCAAGTGGCATCGACTGGCCCAAGCTCGACGTCGTCCGGGGTGTGTAACTTACCGTCTTCGCCTCGCTGATAGCCGATCGCTTCAAACTGCTGAAACCCTTTCGGATGATGATCGCTGCCCAGCCGCGCCATTGCCGATTCGGGTGACACCTTTATATAGTCCACGCGGTCGTAGACAGCCAAGGCCCTCGGAAGCACGGCTCGTTTGAACGCGATATCCCGCCTTCCTGAAATGGCGGCATTGGCTACGCTGACTTCGGCAACCACTTCATTTGCAGAGTGCGAAACAATCTTGTCAACCGTAACACCCGAACCAAAATCGAAATCCGCAGGCGATAGTTGATCCGGCAAGTTATCTCCGATCAGCCGCACGCGAACGCTATTCGACCCGGTCTTGATTGCCGTTCGATCAATGCCTAACAGTTCGATATCGGAAGAGGCGCGCTGCAACTTCACGTCCATCCCGAATTCTTGATACTGACCCCAGAACCAACGCCCCTGAGCTGCCGATTGATCGGGCGTAACCGCCATCACCTCCCGCATATCTCGGGATAGATCGTCGGGATTCGATCCCGCCGGTTCAGTCCCTTGTGAATGGCCTCGCCATGCATAGCCGGTGTAGACCAGACTATGTCCAGCACGCGTTATGGTCGAACCATCTTTCACGCTTTTCAACGTGACGCGCGTGGTAAATTCATCGTCGGCGTTGCCACTCGGCTCAACCACCATTTCGCCGTAGTATCTGCCCTTGCCCGGTACATCTGTGGATACCAACCATCGTCCGGCTAACTTAGGCGCCCTCATGCGGGCTCGCCAAGCGGCCCACTCCGGTGTTTCCAGCGGCGCAACCTTGTCCAGGTAAGTCAAGGCGGCATCTACTGGCACCACCTTGCTCGGGGCGCCGCCGCTGCCACCCTCTTCGCCTGCTCCTAATCCGAAGCGGAATGCTTCGTCAGCTTGGGGATAAAGCGCGACGTGAAGATTGGCCAGGTATTTCCAATCCTCCGCCGAGCGCCGCCATGACATCGGACGCGCGAAGGGATGACACATCACGCATGCTCCGCGCACGTCATCGTTGGGGATGTTAATTTCATCCACCATGCGCTTCTCGTTATAAAACTCGACCGCTGCGGCTTCCTCCGGCGCCAGGCCGTGGTCCGTGCTCAAATACTTCACGATGGCTCGCGCGTCTTCGGGCGTCAAACTCACGCCGCGCAATCGAACCATGCGCTTCACAGCCTCTTCCCATCCCTCGGGCGTTGTCCGTTCCCAAGAAATGCGCAACATATTTCCCTTGGCATCCCTGGTATGGCAACCCGAACATTTGTCAATCACCAACTTGTTTGTGACGGGAATGCCCGCTTCCACTTGCACCTTCGCGGCCACGGGATCGGGAGCAGGAGAGTCAGGGCTTTGACCTCGCACAAGCAACGGAATGGCAAGCGTGATCGCGAGCAAATGCTTCATAGTGTGTTGAAATGAGGCGCAGACCCGATCCGGTATTGTAACTCGATTTCGAGATAATCCCTTATTCAGAAACTTGATAGACCTAATCAGCTTGACCCGTATTCCTTCAATTGCGCATGCGCATTAGGTTCGGACCCGCGCCTCCGCAAACACGCTCGTTCTGGCATTCAAAATCATTGAAAACGCAAGCCCCGCGCCAACCAGAATAAGATAGATGTAAGGCAAATAGTTATAAGGCGCAGGCGGAACCGGATAAATATTCCCAACGAAAGCCATGCCCATCGCCAATAACGCCAGCACCGAGACAAGTCCGTCGCGAATCGTCAATCGGCCTTGGGTCCGCAGAAAAATTGGCGCTGCAATCGAAACCAAAACGTAAGCAGTCAAAAATCCGAAGGTCGCTAATGTTCCAAATAATCCGTACACTTCGCTGGTTCCGACACCAATGACACCCAGCACCGCAAGCGGCAAGAACGCAGTCAATCCGCTGACGACCACTGCTCTATGCGGCGTTTGATTTGAGCTATGCGCTTGTCCAAACAAGGAGTGCAACGCGCCCTTCTGACCCATCAGAAACAGCACGCGCGCGCCGGCCGTAATGCAAGCCAACACGCAGGAAAAGAAACTCACCAGGGCGCCCAGATCGATCAACAGGCTGATTACCGGCGGCATCCCCGCGCTCTTCGCCATCACATGTAATGGCGCCGTGCTGTTCTCCAAAGACTGACCCGAACCTCGGAAGCCCAGCACTTCCGCGTACGCGCAGAAAATGAAGAACAAGCCAGCGAGTACGCCACTCCATTTCACAGCGCGTGGAATATTCCGCAGTGGGTCCTTCGCCTCTTCGCCTAACGAGGTCGCGCTTTCAAATCCGACCAAAGCGAAAATCGCTAGGACCAAGCCCATGCGAAGCTTCGCGGGTGTCATTCCCTGTAGCGTCACTTGCTGCATGTCCAAATGGAATCCGTGCCGGACCAGCACGCCCACGGCTACAACGAGAATGAGCGCAACCGAAATCACTTGTAGACTCAACATCAGGCGAGCCGAAATTGTTATGTCGCGATATGCCAGCCACACCGCCAGCAACACGCATACGGCCGCAACCCAGAGCGGCCAAAGGTGGATTCCGAAGACGCTCAGCACCACATTGATGTAATTTGTCAATCCCGCGGTAATAGCGGTGGCCGTTCCTATATAGGCGATCAACAAAGCCCATGCCGCCAGCATTCCAATCGCAGGGTGCATTTGCGAGGAGATATAAGAATAGAGTGAACCGGGCGAAGCGGAAACCCTGGCAAACTGGTTCACATTCAGTGCGACCAGGAAAATCGTGACCGTGGCGATGACAAAAGTTAGCCACGTCCCTGCTCCCGCAGAGGCATAGACGAACGGAATCGTCAATAACGGTCCCGCCGTTGGCGCAATTAATGCGACCGACTGCGCAAGCGTCTCGTTGCCCGAAAGCACCGCCGTCTTCAGTCCGTAGGAATGATCGGTCTGCCCGGCGGCCGTTATCATCCGCTAAGCCTAGCATCAAAATTGAAATGATGGCTACTTTTTTGCGAAGGGCAAACCGTGCAAAGCCACGATAAACGGCCAGCGCCCGTCATTGGCATTGCCAAACTTTAGTTACTTTGCGTGATGTTCAAACTCATGCTTTACACTATGATCCAAGCGAGGCAAGGGCATTGGAACTTACTGAACTAACTCCTGAGGCGCAGGCGCGTCCGTCGGGCGCACCCGCGTCGTGGCACCCGCTTGATTCTTTATCGTCGGCCGAATTAGAGGAAGTCGCACACATCCTCCGCCGCGAAAAGCGGTTGCCTGATAGCTTTCGTTTCGTCTCAATCACACTCAACGAACCATCCAAGGCGGATGTCGCGGCTTATCGCACCGGCCAACCGGCTCCTCGCGACGCATTCGTTGTCCTGCTGGACCGGTCCACGGAGTTTGCTTATGAAGCAATCGTCGATCTTGTGACGGCCTCAGTGCCTTCGTTCCAACAACTGCCACGCGGCATCCAGCCATCGATCATGCTGGACGAGTTTTTCGAATGCGAACGCGCTGTTCACAAAGATCCGCAGTTTCAAGCCGCCTTGGAGAGGCGCGGCATTACGAACCCAGATCTAGTGATGGTCGATCCCTGGTCGGCCGGTCTTTACGGAAACGAGTTGCCCGCGTATCGCGGCCGCCGACTGATGCGGGCGCTCTGCTTTGTTCGCTCTGAGCCAACAGACAACGGCTACGCACATCCCATTGACAGCATGGTCGTCGTGATTGACGTGAACAAATTGCAGGTCTTACAGGTGGAAGATTATGGGGCCGCGCCGTTGCCTCCGGAAAGCGGCAACTGGGCTCGCGAATACATCCCCAAAATCCGCACTGATCTAAAGCCGATCGAAATTGTGCAACCGCAAGGCGCGAGCTTTACGGTTACCGGTCACCAAGTGGAGTGGCAGAAATGGAAGTTCCGAATCGGCTTCAACTCTCGCGAAGGATTGGTTCTGCACACCATCAGTTACACCGATGAGGCAGGAGAGCGATCCATTCTGCATCGCGCCTCCATCTGCGAAATGGTCGTCCCCTACGGCGATCCTGGCACGCAGTATTACCGGAAAAACGCCTTCGATATTGGCGAATATGGCATCGGGATGTTGGCCAATTCTCTTAAGCTTGGATGCGATTGCCTGGGGCTGATTCACTATTTTGATTTCCCGCTGACGGACAGCCAAGGAAAGGCGACCGTCCTCGAGCACGCCGTTTGTCTTCACGAAGAAGACTACGGCATTCTGTGGAAGCATACCGATTGGCGGACCAACCAGTCTGAAGTGCGCAGGTCGCGCCGCTTATCTGTATCGTTCATTGCCACTGTCGGCAATTACGAATATGGCTTTTATTGGTACTTTTATCAAGACGGCGGAATTCAATGCGAAATTAAACTGACGGGCATTGTGAACACCACCGCTCTTAATCCGGGTGAGCAATCGCCATACGGCGTCGAAGTTGCGCCGCAGCTCAATGCGTCGAATCATCAGCACATCTTCGCGGCAAGGTTGGTTCCTTCCATCGATGGCGCACAGAATTCAGTATTCGAAGTGAACACCGTTGGTTTACCCGATGGAGTGGACAATCCACACGGCAATGCGATCAAGGCCGAAGAGACGCTTCTCGCGACAGAAAAGCAGGCGCAAAGGCGCATCAACTCTGACTCGGCTCGCTTTTGGCGAATCAAAAATCCCAATCGCATCAATCGGTTGGGAAAGCCTGTTGCATATCGCTTGATGCCAGGTGAAAATTCGCCTCCTTTGGCTCGACCAGGCTCGGGCATTATGCGCCGCGCCGCGTTCACAATGAATCATTTATGGGTCACGCCTTATAGCCCCCTGGAACGTTTCGCGGCCGGCGATTACCCCAATCAGCATCCCACCGGCGACGGCTTGCCGGTTTGGACGCAAGCAGACCGGCCCATCGAGAACACCGAGATAACCGTTTGGTACATCTTTGCCCACACTCATGTGCCGCGGCCAGAAGACTGGCCGGTAATGCCGGTCGGCGCAATTGGATTTCATTTGAAGCCGGATGGTTTTTTCGATCGCAGCCCGGCGATGGATCTGCCGCCAGCACCTGTTAAGACTTGTAAGCACTGACCGTTTCTGGTTCAGCGCGAATTGGTCTTGGCTTGCTAGACTGCTCACAAGTGACCCGTTTGACCTCGAGGCGCATTTTTGAAGCTTCGACGGTTCTCCTCTTCCTGGCAGCCGTGATTTTCCAGGCATTTTGGCCCAAGCCGTTCGGACTTGCGGATAATGGCGACTTTCCGAAGGTGCTGGGGCGCATTGGCGCATGGCCTCCGTCGGCCGACCGAGGCGAGGAGTTCACTTACTTCATCTCCGATTATGATGTTGACTCAGGTCTCATCTGGGATTCTCATCTCTTCACAACTGAAGTCTATTTCGCCAAGATCGCCAAGTCTCTCGACACCTTGATCGCGAAGCCCGGTCACTTCGATCTACGTAGCCTTGGCCTCGTTCATCTATGCGTTTTCACGCTTGCCTTCTGGCTGATTCTGCGGACATACCGGCTCTTGCCAATGAGTTACTCGATCGCTCTCGGCGCTTTGACGCTGCTTATTTTCGCCGACGTTGAGTATCTCGAATTCCTGAATACGCCACTGATGGACGCCGCATCGATGACACTCTTGGTCTTGCTCGCTGCGGTAGTTCTGAACCTTTCGTTATCAAATGTGAAACCGAAGTGGACCGCAATACTAGCATTTGGTCTCTGCGCCGCTGCGTTTCTCGGGACGAAGTTACAACATCAGCCTTGTCTCGTGCCGCTCCTACTCATTTGCGCCTGGGGCTTTGTTGTTGCCGATAACCGGAAGATTCGGAGCGCTTGGATCGTGACTGGACTGATCATGGTGGCTGTCTCGGCTTTCATGGTGGTGGAAACTCCGGCTGGATTCATGGCAGAACCACGCTTCAGCTTAGTCTTTCTGAAGCTCACGGCCCTTTCTTCTAATCCCGAAAGTGCACTTTCGGAAATAGGAAGGCCGGCAAGCGACAAGAAGTATATCGGAATGCACGCATATGCGCCAGGAACACCTCTCAGCAATCGCCAGTACCGCGAGCAATTTTGGCATGACGTTGGGATGAAGCAGATTTTAGGCTTCTACCTACACCACCCGATCATCACGAGTGAGATTCTTTGGAGCGACTTGTGTAAATCTGGAGCAGACATCCCCGTATCGGAGGTTCCCGTCGGGCTCAGCAGCAAGACCTACGTAACAATCGGCGTCTATCGCAAATCTGACAATCCGGTTGGACATCAACGGCCACATGGACTCGCAATATGGAGCACCCTTCGGCGATTCGTCGCCGTGCACATTCCTCTGCTTACGCCGTTGGTAGTGCTGTCTGCTCTCGTCTGGAGCGGGTTTACATGCTATAAGTATCCGCGGCAGGCTCGCAGGGCAATTCCACTCTTCTTACTTAGCTGCATCGCGATTCTTTCGTTTTTGACTGGATCTCTAGGAGACGGCGTTGACACGTCGCGCCACATGCTCACCTATCAGATTGCGGTGGATCTTATCGTTCTCTTCTCGCTGCGGGCTTTCTTGCAAAGTCGCCCGCCAACGAGAATCTAAAACAGCAGCTTAAGCGCAAATTGAATCTGGCGCGAAGGATAGGTGTTGCGAATCGTCCCGAAAGCAGAGCTTGTCGTGACGGCTGTCGGAATTCCAAAATTCGTATGGTTCAACACATTGAAAAACTCGGACCGGAACTGTAGCGACGCGCGCTCGGTAACGTGAAAGCTCTTGTCGGCGGCTAAGTCCCACTGCTCCAATCCTGGCCCGCGAAAGCCATCTCGCGAGGCGTCGCCAAACGGATTGGAGGCTGGCGGGGTCGTAAAAGTATAGCCGGCAAAATATGTGTTCACCAATTGCCCTTTGGACTGTGAGACGGAGGAGCCGGTAACGTTAGGACGTAAAATCGCTTCTCCCCGGTAGTCGTTGGTCAGTCCGGTCACATCATTTGCCGCTGAGGGTCCATATGCAACGTCGATGGGAGGGCCGCTGTTTGAGGTCACAATTGAATTTAATTCCCATCCGCCAAGCGCGGCGTCAAAGATCGGATTTATGTTCGCGCCGTACTGGCGGCCCTTACCGAACGGCAGCTGGTAAACCACGCTTGCCACATTCATGAATTCGATATCGAAGCTGGATGGGCCTTTCTCCGCGGCCAAATTGCGGATGTTTTGCGGATTCGCTACATAATAGCCAGGAAAAGATTCCAGTGCCTGCTCTGAATCGCCGAGAGCCTTGGACCATGTGAACGAGTCCAGAAAATACAGACCCCGGCTGAAGTGGTGTTCCAGCCGCGTCGAAAAGCCCTCATAATAATTTGATCCCACCGGATCGAGCCACGTGATCGCACCGAAGGTTTGGATCGGACGTCGCGGCTGAACACCCAGGGATTGGCCCGGAAGGTTCGGCGCCGCCTGGTTGAAATCACCCAATATCGGCAGCCGCAGACTATGGTTGCCATTGTAGGCAACCTCCAGCACGGTATTGCTGGTTAACTGATGCTGGATCGAAAATAGCCACGACTGCACGTAAGGCCATTTGGTGTTGGCGGGAATGTAATCGATGTTGGAAACGATCGGATTGAAATTTGCCGGACTATCGATGTTGGTGGTAAAGCTGTTCTGCGTGTTCAGAAATGTGGATGGCACAGCGCCTCCTGCCGGAATTGATTGCGTGAGCAAGCCAAACAATGCCAACGGAGCGTTGATTCCTTCTTGTGCGCTTCCGGGACGATTCTCGAAGGCATAGCTGATGCCATACCCGCCTCGGATCACGGTCTTCGGCTCAACGTTGTAGGCGAATCCGATACGGGGGCCGAAATCCTTATAATCGGGATGCACCAATGCGCGGTTATAAATGCTTCCATTCGTAGCTCGTATTAACGTGTCCGTGGTGGGGTCGAAATTGGACCAAAGATTATCCCGCTCCCATAAGGGAGTCGCATATTCCCACCGCAAACCAAGATTGAGCGTCAACTTCGAATTCACGCGCCAATCATCCTGTGCATAAAGAGAGTTGATGTGTTGTCGAAGATTCGTGACCAGGTTGTTGCCAAGCTGAATGGTGCTGGGGAGCCCAAATAAAAAATCGGCTAAGTTGTAGGTCGACGAGTCGGACGGTATTACGCAGTTAGACGCTAGCCCAAGCACGGCGCACGTGGGCTTGCTGAACTGGCCGCCGTATGTGTCTGCTCCATACAGCGGATTGATATCCAATATCTCAGTGCGTATCGCTTCAAATTCGTAGCCAACTTTGATGTCGTGACGGCCCTTGATGAAGGAATAGTTCACCTTCGGATCGAATGACGTCGGATTTTGGAACTGCGGATTGCTGGTTTGCCGGCCTAACTGCGAAAACCCGCTGATACTTTGTGAATCCAGGCCGCCGGTAATGCTGGGGCTGGTCGGCAACCCCGGAATGCCGTAGAGCTCCTCCATACTTGGGCCGCCTAAATAGGGAGGCACCTTGCCGGCCAACACGTGATCGAACCCAAAACGCGCCTCTAGCAGTGAAGTCGGCGAAATGCTGAACGTATACCCAGCTGCTGCCTGCTGTTGTATCGCATGAATATATCCATTGCCGTTACCGCCCGAAGCGCCGGGAATATCAGGCTGGTAATACTGCAAATCCTTGCGCTGACTAAAGCGCAGAAACGCGCTCGTCTTGTCATTCACGTGATAGTCGATCTTGGCGTCATACTTATCGCTGTAATCGCGCACCAGCAGCAATGCTTCATAGTTATTCGACCGGCCGGGGCCATTCTGTGCGGGAAGCGCACTGAGAACCTGCAGCGCAAATGGGTTGATGGCGGTAACGGGGATCTGGGAGCCTTTTGGGTAAACTGTACGGTTCACGGGATCGTAAACCGCATTGGGCAAAATTCCGAGCCGGTCCGTCGAGGCGGGAAGACTGTCGAAATTCAAATACCGCTGGAGCTGCCGAAAGCCTTCGTAGTCGCCAAAGAAGAAAAGCTTGTTCTTGATGATTGGACCGCCAATGGTTGCACCGAACTGATTGCGCTGTAAGGTCGGTTTCTGGAAAACAGCCGGACTAAAAGTGAAGCCCACTGCGTTTAGGTCCGTATTCCGCAAAAAGTCGTAAGCCGTCCCGTGAAACTCGTTCGTCCCTGACCGCAAAGCGGTGTTGATGACGCCTCCGCCGACACGTCCATACTCGGCGCTGAAGTTCGTGGTGATCACCTGGAATTCTGCAATCGCATCCGGTGATGGCTGCACGACTTGGCTCGAATATCCTTGATTACTTGTCGAATAAGCATTGTTATCGATGCCATCCAGCAAAAAATTGTTATACGTGC
>JBARMQ010000177.1:0-11053 GCA_049802535.1 Bryobacteraceae bacterium
CACTAAAGACTTTGAGTCGAGACTCGTAGTCCGCTCGTCGTTCGGGGTTGATCGTTGGCCGAAACCAGTCGTGGCGCAGAAACCAGCCGTGGCATTGAAACCGGTCGTACCGGCGCGACGTCACGGGGTTTTCGCGCGGGATGAAAGGAATTGCTTTTAGATGATTTGTCACAGGCTTAGAGGCCTGCGCAGGCTAATTTTGTCTGCATGTGTCATAAACGGGATTTTCCTGACGACCGCACCGTCGGCTTTCCCGTTCAGCCCGTTACTTTCCGATTCCCCCGACTCAACACAACAAACGACTCCCTCGCAGCAGAACCCTCCGCAACCGAGCGCGCCACCTCAAACTCAACCCCCGGCAAATCCTCCCCCACAAACTCCGCCGCCAAAGCTTCCGAATCCGTTCGAAAATGTTCCGCAGGCTCCGCAAGCGCCGCAAACCCCTACTCAGCCGACCCCGAATCAAGCGCCCTCGAACGTGCAGGAGGCGAAGCCGGCCACGATGGGCGACAACATTATTGAAGGGATCGACTTTAGGGGACAGCGCCGCGTTCCGCAAGACACCCTCCGGGGCCTGATCGAAGAAAAAAAGGGCGATGTCTTCGATGAAAGCCTGATGAATCGCGACTTTCTCGCGCTCTGGAACTCAGGCCGCTTTGACGACCTGAAGGTCGAACGATCAAAGGGTCCCAACGGCGGCATCATTCTTACGTTCGTCGTCACGGAGCGACGCACTGTTCACACCATCGATTACGTCGGCAACAAGTCCATCTCGAAATCCGAAATATTAGATCGCTTCAAAGAGCGCAAAGTCGCTTTGTCGCCCGAATCGCAGTACGACCCAGGAAAGGTGCAGCGCGCCAAAAATGTGATTTCGGAATATGAGGCCGAGCGCGGACATCAGTATGCCACTGTGACGCCCGAGCTGCGGCAAGTGCCTCCCAGCGGTGTCGACATTACCTTCAACATCAACGAAGGTCCGGTTGTGAAGGTGGGCCGCATTGAGATATCCGGCAACAGCGCCTTCAGTTCCAGAGACGTCATCCGCGCGATGAAGAACTTGAAGCCCATTGGAATACCGCATTCCATCTTGTTTGAAAATCTCTTCCCGCGCACCTACGATTCCACCAAACTCGACGAGGACGCTGAGCGCATTCGGCAGATGTATCAGTCGAAGGGATACTTCGAAGCCCACGTCGTCAGTCACAACGAGCATGTCTACGACGTAATCGGGCGGGGCATCAAGATCCCCATCATCAAGCCCAACAAGCCCGGCAAACGCGTCGAAATCGACATGGTGATGCAGGAAGGCGACAAGTACTTTATCCGCAATTTCCAATTCGTCGGCATGAAGCTGTTCCGCACGCCCGACCTGATCGAAACCCAAGTATTCCGGATGGCGCCAGGCGACGTGTTCTCCACCGAGAAACTCCAGAAAGGCGTCGACGCTCTTCGCAAGCTCTACGGAGATTTTGGATATATCGATTTCGTTCCTTCGCCGGATCCAGAACCTGTTCCCGGAATGAATAAGATCGACCTGACGATTGATGTCGATGAAGGACATCAGTTCTTCGTGCGCCGCATCGACTTTCAGGGCAATACGACCACGCGCGATAAAGTCATACGGCGCGAGCTACTTATTGATGAAGGCGACCTATTCAGCAATCGGCTTTGGGAGACCAGTATCCTCAGGCTCAATCAGTTAGGCTTCTTCGAAGCTCTTAAGCCCGAAGATACCCTCTCCGACATCAAGCGCGACACCAAGACCAACACCGTTGACCTGCTGCTCAAGCTCAAAGAACGCGGCAAGAATTCTATTCAACTCAACGGCGGTGTCTCCGCCATCTCGGGAAGTTTCATCGGCTTCTCGTATTCCACGAGGAACTTCCTCGGCCTCGGCGAAACGCTCAGCTTGAACAGCCAAATTGGCACGTTGACATCTAGCGTCACGGTCGGATTCACTGAACCTTATTTATTCGATAAACCTTATACCGCCGGCATCACGCTCTTCTATCAGCGATACAGCTACGATCAAGCCCGTCAAGAATCGATTCTCTCCGGCGAAAATCTAGTCCCGTATTTCAATTCGATCGGCACCCAAAACCTGTTGAACTATGTTTCTAATGGCCGCGGCGTCACCGTCTTTTTATCGCATCCGCTGAAACGGCGCAGCTTTGCGCGCATCGGCCTCACCTATGGCTATAGCATTCAGAACTTAAGCCCATTGACGACGGCGGCAACCAATTATTTCGATTACCTCGACTTCGAAGGCATCGCCGGCCCGAACTCCCTCGACGGCATTCGTGCTAGCACATTCACGCCTACTTTTGCCTACAACACGGTCGATCATCCAATAACGCCCACTCGCGGCTTACGCCTCAATCTCAGCTTCGCTTTCACGGGTAGCGTCCTTGGTGGCAACGTCAACACCATGCTGCCGTCCATCGATGCGGCCTATTTCCATCGCAGTCCTTATTTCAAGAAGGTTATCGTCGGTGTGCACTTCACCGGCCGGTTCATCGGCGGATTTGGAGGCAAGGTTGCTCCCCCGTATAGCCGCTTCTATATGGGTGGTGAAGACGATATCCGCGGCTTCGACATCTATTCGATCAGTCCTGCTGCCTACATCCCGACGAGTACGACCATCCCCGTGCTAAATAATGACGGCACACAACGCGTGCAGAAGGTCATTCAATCCGACGGGAGCATTGCAGAGGAAGGCGTAAGTCAAGACATCCCCGTATACGAACCCATCTTCCCGGGTGGCGATACCTCTGGCGTTTTCAACTTCGAATATCGTATCCCGATCTTTGGGCCTGTCACACTCGCGCCGTTCTTAGATGCCGGAATCGACCGGCTCTCGCTCCCCAGCCAATTACGTTTAAACGTGGATCAGATTGAATATTTGAACGGCCTGTTCCCGCAGGCGAATTTTGGATTGCATGCCTTGATCGTCCCAGGTACCCAAAAGCCTCGAATATCCACGGGTTTGGAGTTCCAGGTCCTTATGCCCGTAGTCAATGCGCCGTTCCGCCTCTGGTTTGCGTATAATCCAAGTTATGTTCACACAGACTTGCAAGCGCCCGTCGTGGGCAACGTGTCGAACTACAACAACATTGCGACATATGAGAGCGTACTGAACAGTTACGGCTCACCTATCCCGTACGACGAGCGACGAACCTTGTTCCGCTTCTCTGTCGGGCGAACATTTTGATCCGGCAAACGCCCTCGGCTGACTCGCTTGGATTTTCTGGAAATCAGGTTTAAGAAGTTACGGAAGGAATTAGGAAGTAGATGGTTATGAGAAGCAGTTTAATCTCGGCGACGGCTGTGCTATGCCTCGCTTTTGGCGCGTACGCGCAAACGCCCGCAACCTCTAAGGTTGGCGTCATTAGCATGCAGGGTGCTCTGGTCGGCACCAAGGATGGCCAAAAGGCTTCGCAGGAGCTGGAAGTCAAGTGGGCGCCCAAGAAGAAGGAGATGGACGCCCGCGGCGCTGAGATTTCCCAGCTTGAAGACCAGATGCGCAAGGGCGGCAGCCTCATGAGTGAGGACAAACGCAACCAGATGCTGCGTGATATTGATGAGAAGAAGAAGCGCTATGAGCGCGACGCCCAGGACGCCCAGGAAGAACTAAATCAGGACCAGAACAAGGTCCTCCAGAGCCTGGCTCAACGTCTGTATGCAGTGGTCGAGAAATTCGCCAAAGATAACGGCTACACCATGATCATCGACGTCAGCGCGCAAAACACTCCGGTGCTCTATGCGTCTTCAGGCGTCGATATCACGCAAGACATCATTGCGCTCTACGATAAGACGTCATCGAACGCCGGACCCGCCGTCACTCCCGGGGCGGCAGCAGCCAAACCTGCTACGCCTCCAGGAAAGTAGCCTCACCAGACGGTCCTCAATCGGCGTCCGCTGTTCGAGCCAATGGGCGCCGTTTTGCGTTGCTAATCTGAGTCGGCTATTTGAGATAGTAGAGTATCGGTAGCGGAGCCGTTCTTGCTCTTTGGAATTACTCACCCCGCCCCTGCCAGCACTCAATAAGTCGCTTAATGTTGGCGTCTCGATCATCGCGATGTGCGCTGCGGTCGCCGTGCTCTATTTTGGCCGCGCCTTCTTCATCACACTGGTCATTTCGGCCATCTTTGCCTTCATTCTAGATCCGGCCGTACTGCTGGTGATGAAGCTTCGGGTGCCACGGCAGGCCGCAACCGCGATCGTCATTCTCATCACCTTCCTCAGCATTTATGTGATGAGTGTCTTTGCGTGGGGTCAATTGTCAAGGCTTACCGAA
Organism: Bryobacteraceae bacterium; assembly: GCA_049802535.1. Classification (GTDB taxonomy): domain Bacteria; phylum Acidobacteriota; class Terriglobia; order Bryobacterales; family Bryobacteraceae; genus Bog-105. The sequence continues at coordinate 4,301 of JBARMQ010000177.1, forward strand.
GAGATCCCGACTTTCACCGCGCGGGTGAACGAACTTTTCGATAAGGCTAGCAATCGCCTCGACGCTTTTGAGAAAAGCAGCATCGACACATTGATTCCGAAGAGTCTTCGTATGCAGGATGAGGCGATTCAGCAGAAGCCCCAAGAGATTTTGAAAGCCCGGCGAAAGCGGGCAGGATTGCCGGCCACGCCTCCGAGTCCGCCGCCGGTTCAGGACGTCCGCATCAGAACCGACCCGAAGCCGATCCTCACCGTTCTCTACGGTTATTTCTCCGCCTATTTCCACGCCTTGTTAATGGCGTCTTTCGTGCCCTTTCTGGTCTATTTTCTGCTGAGCTGGCGCGATCATCTGGGGAAGAGCGTGCTGCGGATTTTCCACGGTGAGGAACGCCACGCGGTTGGCATGAGCCTTGGCAGTATCGCCCATACTACGCGCGCGTATGTGCTTGGGAACTTCTTGCTCTGGCTGTTCTTAAGCAGCATCAGCGCCATTGCGTTTTTCTTTTTGGGCGTACCGTATTGGTTAATCATCGGACCACTCAGCGGATTCTTTTCGCTTGTGCCCTACGTCGGGATGCCGCTCGCTATCGCTCCGCCCCTGATCGCATTGCTGGCTGGCCCCGCAGGTTTGAAAGTAATGCTTTCTGTCACCGCCGTCACAGTGCTGCTGCACCTAATCGCCCTCAACTTTCTGTACGCCAAGATCGTTGGGCGCCGGGTCCGTCTCAATCCGTTAGTGGTAACCGTGGCGTTGATGTTTTGGGGCGCAATTTGGGGCGGTCTCGGCCTGGTGTTAGCGATTCCCATCACTGCTGCCATCAAGGCTGTCTGCGATAACGTGGAATCTCTCCAGCCGTACGGTAAGTTGCTCGGCGATTGACGCTGCCTCCAACTAAACTGGTTAAAGATGAGTACCGCATCCATTAACCAGACAGCCGTCGAAAGCTTCACCGAAGACGCGTCCGGTTATCGCGGCGAAGCGGAGCGAGTCTATACTCCTGCCACCGTGGACGAAGTCCAACAGATTGTACGATCGGCGGTCGAGCAAAGCATTCCGCTGACCGCTTCCGGCGCAGGAACTGGTTTAACGGGCGGACGTGTCCCGCATGGCGGGTGGATCATATCTTTGCGTGAATTCCGGCGGCTAGACATCAAAACGGGGGTGGCGTATGCCGGCGCTGGCATTCTCTTGCAAGACGTCCAGACAGCCGCACAGAGGACCGGGCAATTCTTCGGCCCCAACCCAACCGAGTCCGCCGCCTCCATCGGGGGCATCATTAACAACAACGCCAGCGGATCACGTAGCTTCCGATATGGTTCAGTACGCGGCCACGTTCTAGCTCTCGAAGCCGTCTTCATGGATGGCGCCGTTTGCCGTTTTCGTCGCGGTGATCGCGTGGACTTCCCCATTCAGCCCGTGCGGCGCGTGACTACGCGCAAGAATTCGGCGGGCTATTATCTGCAGCCCAACCTCGAATGGGTAGACTTATTGTCTGGCAGCGAAGGCACCCTCGCCATCATTACGGAGGCTGATCTCCGGCTGATCCCACAACCGGCCGCCATCCTCAGCGCCGTGATCTTCTTCCATTCCGATGCCGCCGCTCTCGATGCCGTCGATGCATGGCGCGACTTGGAAGGTCTGCGGTTGCTGGAATACTTCGATGTGAATTCAATAGAATTGGTCCGCGATAAAACTCCTGGCATTCCTGCCGGCGCGCAAAGTGGCCTCCTCGTAGAACAGGAACTCACCGGCGATGACGATCCGGAACTCGATCGTTGGATCGCTCGTCTCTCCGCAGCCGGCGCTTATGAGAACGAGTCCTGGTTCGGTATGACCCAAGGCGATCGCGACCGCTTTCATCGCTTCCGCCACTCACTCGCCACCAATACTCTCGACCGGGTCCGTCGTAATGGATTCAATAAATACGGCACCGATTTTGCCGTTCCCGTTGAGCGTTCCCGCGAATTTCTTCGCTATTACCGGCAGGAATGCGATCGCCAGATGCCGGGCAAATATGTCATGTACGGCCACATCGGCGATGCCAATACGCATCTCAACCTGTTCCCCGAAACGAGCGAGCAGGTTGAACTGTGTGACCGTCTCATTGCAGACTTCGGCCGCCGCGCCATCCAGCTTGGCGGCACGGTGGCTGCCGAACACGGCATAGGTAAAATCAAAACGCATTTGCTCAGGGACATGTATCAGCCCTCTGAAATCGAGGCGATGCTCGCTGTCAAGCGCCGCCTCGACCCTAAGGGCTTGTTAGGCAAAGGCAATATCTTCGGCTAGCCCCAGCTAAATTTCCCGAGTGCATAATAAGAGTATGCCGGACCTTGAAGAGGCCGAGGCCGCTTCTCAGCTGGACGACGAAAGAATCATCATCGAGCGAGCGGCCGAAGTAATCGGGAACCAGGAAAAAGCATTGCGATGGCTCGGTACGCCGGTTCGCGCTCTTAAATACGCTACTCCAATTTCCTTGCTTGGCACCAGAGAAGGTCAACAAGCCGTATTAACCGTGCTGGGTCGTCTCGAGCACGGCGTGTTTTGATTACCGCCTTTCGCTTACATAAAGTAAATATCGCGGGGATAGCGGCGAGGGCGCCAAGCTGTATGGTGGCCGCTGGAATCCGCCTGGAATTGCTGTTTTATATGCAGCGGCACATGAATCGTTAGCTGTCTTGGAAATACTGGTCCACTATGGCCCGGATCGTCCGGAAGACTACTCCTTGACGGAAATTCGGATCCCGGACTCCGTCGGAGTGGAGTTGTTTAATCGTGCAGCAACCGAGTTGCTCTTTCACCGCCCCTTTAAAAAGGGGTACTCGATGATAGCGGCGCCGCCCAACTTTTGGCGATCTTTGGTTTCCACGCGGGCAGACAGCGGTGCTTGGTGTTCCATCTTTCATTCTTCCTGAGTGGCCCGGTGAGCAGAACTACGTGCTCAATCCTGAACACGGGAATTTCGCACAGATAGAATTTATGGCCCCCAAGCCGTTTCAGCTTGATCCGCGTTTAATCGACTAGCGATTGGAGAGGGCATCTCATCGAGCTTGTGAATTTGACGCCCTCCGCCGCCCTATTTCTTCGGTGATTTGCCTTCCGACGTCGGCGGAACAATTCCTTTCAAGCGTAGATAAACGGCCATGGTCCCGTACATCTCATTGTCGTGCGCAACATTAAAATTCAACATTCCTAGCTTCGAACGTTCGCGACCCATCGCCTTTACCATCGCGCCGCCCTCCGCATCGGTCATCGCACTGTAAACGCCATCGCAGTATTCATTCGCTGCTTTCAGCGCTTCGATAAGATCCGCTTTGCTGGTCTTCGAGGCCGCGTCTCCGTGCTTCATCTCGCCTTTGGCGATACTGCACATGGCCAACTCTGCATTCGCGACATGCGCGACAAGCTGTCCAAAGTTCCGGACCTCCGGAGTTGCCTTAAAACTGTAATCCTCATCCGGCATCTTTTCGGCGGCCTTCAGAATGTTATTCGAAATCGATTGGTAGGCCGCCTTCACATCCGTGCTGAAGGGGTTCTGTGCTTGTAAAGTAGCGCCGCCGATCAGTGTGGCGCTAGAAATAATCCAAAGTAGTCTGCTCATCTTTTCTCCTGCATGCCTTCAAATTGAAAATCAAAATCCCCGATACCGCTATCTTGTTCTTTGCTCTTCGCCGCCATCCTGTGACAAACTTTTCTCAGTGATCTTTGCCGCACAGACGCGTCACAGTTACCCGGTTTGCGGCAAAGGACTTAATAGTGAGCGAGGCTGATGGAGAGCTTCGCAGTCTCATGCTTGCTTATCAGGGCGGATCGCTTGAGGCGTTTCAGACGGTCTATGCTCGACTTGCCCCGGACTTGTATCGTTACTTGCGCCATCTCCTGCATGGGTCGGATGTTGCGGACGACTTGCTGCAGGAGACCTTCCTCCAGATGCATCGCTCAAGGGCGGCGTACAATCCCGCGTACTCGGTGAGACCCTGGGTATTCGGCTTAGCACGCAATGTGTTTCTGATGAACCGGCGCGCCAAGCGCCGGTGGGCCGCGGTTCACGAAATCCGTCAGGAATTGCCCGACTTTCCTGTGCCGCCCGAAATGGAGCGGCTCGGTTCAACGGAGGAAATCCGCCGTGGCATGATGAGTCTCTCCGCCGATCAAGCTGAGACGTTGTTACTGCATCATCAGTGGGGATTCACATTTGAAGAAATTGCCGGAATGCTCGGCATCAGCTCTGCCGCGGCGCGTGCCCGCGCTAGCCGTGGCATCGCCGATCTTCGTCGCGCTTTGGTCACCCGGCAGAGAGTTCGTATATGATCGACGAATTCCCAAAACCCCCGGAAGCATTGCTCACGCAGGTAGCGCACGATTTAAGGCCCGTTAAACCTGCTCCGAAGCCATCACGCTTAGTACTGTGGGCGCTTCCGGCGGCAGCGTCGATCTCGTCCGTCATTTTGATCGTCCTGGGGCTTCGTCGCGATGGATCGTCGCTTGGGCCATTGCTCACGTGGGGCGGTTCGATCCTTCAATTCTCCCTGGCCATCCTGCTTGTCTGGATCGCCGCGCGGGAGAGCACACCTAGCCACCGTCTGCCGAAATTCGCCATCTACTTCGCCGTGATCGCGACAGCGCTGTTTGTCATCGCCCTCGGTTTGTCGACGTTTGCTGTAAGTCCGACAACCCTCCCGGCAGGCCACTCCCCATGGCTTGCCGGGGCCGTCTGCGGTGGCGGGGGAACCATCGCCGGCATATTTCTGGTCATCCTATTTGCTCGTCTTTTCCGTCACTCGCTTTCCCCCTACCCCGCCGTGGCCGGGGCAATCTACGGAACTGGAGCGGGCGTTGCGGTGAACTCCGGATGGCGCCTTGCATGCCCGATTTCAACCCCATCTCACTCTCTTGGGGCGCATGGAACGGCGATCCTGGTAACGGCACTCGGAGGAGCGGTCGCTGCTCACCTACTGGCACGCCGAACCCGATCATCACGACATGCCACGACGAGTACCGGCTAACTGTTTGGACATAGTCGTTGGTGGCCAAACGTCGAAGGCCGCGCCCAGATCTTTGGTGAAACGTTTTAATCCAATTTTCTTAAATACGAATTAACCTCTAGCCAAATGCTCTCCAAAAATCTAGGTTCGACAAGTTAATTGGGGCCCCGAAAGGCGGTCGTCGGCGCCGCCTACGTGTCGTCTAACCAAAAAAGTTGAGGCGCAATTCAGTGAACCGGTATATACGGATCACCGGCTCTCTGACCGTGCTCGAACGCATCACAAAATCCGCAGAAAGCCTGAAGAATCAATCCGTCGGCGCGGATCGAACGGATCGATACAACAAACTTCGGTACTGCCTAAACTAACCAGCTATCTGGATCGTCTTGGTTTATGAAGGAAGTAATTAGCTTGGAAGCGGTTACATTGTTACAGCTATTTTTAGAACGCAACATTATTTTGCATAAACCCCGAGAAAGTGCTAGTTTCTTCATAAAGCGATTTCGCCGTACACTGCATTATCGCCGTACACTGCATTATCAAAGAGGAGGTTCCGCCGGTGATTGATTTAGTCCGTAGTACCTTTACCCATGTTGCCCATCCGGCGACCTATTTTCTCTCTAGAAACATAGCGGCCATTCAAGTGGAACCGTACGGACGCGAAAGTTCACGCCTTGGAGTCATTACTCAGTTACCCGAGGGCGCGGAACTTGATCCTTGTGGCGATGGCTTTGACGAGCGCACCATTAAAGTGAAGTGGCAAGGAAGCTGCTACTTCGTCTTCTTACAAGATCTGGAGGCAAACCGGTTGCGGATGGTCTCCACAGCGCGCAGCTGGTAAGCTCTACTCACCTTTCAACACTCGAACTTTAGTTTCATCCCCGATTACCTCAGAAGCGCAAAGGGCACGGCTGCGTGCCCCCAGACAGGAGAGGAACCCGCTCGTTCTTCGGGGGGCATCCTTGATCCCGTGCCCGTCTTGCGCGTGTTCCTCAGTAGCTATGCTTCCTAAGGGGTGAATCGGGGATGAATCGTTTTTTGGATGAGGCGCACGTCCGGGCCGTGCTGACTTGGGATCGGCTGATTCCTGCTCTCGAGCAAGCCCTCATCAGCTTTTCAGCTGGCCACGTTACCCAACCCGTTCGTACCATCCTGACGGTGCCTCCACATAACGAACGTTTCGCCGTTATGCCGGCCGTTTACGGCGACGTCATGGGTGCAAAACTCGTAACCATCTTCCACGGAAACGCGGAAATCGGCATACCGACTCATCAAGCCATCATTCAGCTGTTCGATGCCCATAATGGAAGCCCACTCGCAAGCATCGACGGCCGCCTGATCACTGAAATGCGGACCGGTGCCGTTTCCGCGATCGCGACTCGGCTCCTTGCTCATCCCAAAGCCCGCGTGCTTGCGGTGCTGGGAAGCGGTGTGCAAGCCCGTTCACACATTCGGGCGCTCTCCCAGATTTGCCAGTTCCGCGAGATTCGCATCTGGAGTCGAACGACCGCCAATGCACAGCGGCTAGCTGAGGAAGTTGGCGCGACAGCAACCGATGCCGAACAAGCCGTCGAAGGCGCAGATGTAGTCGTCGTTGTAACTGCTGCAACGGAGCCAGTTCTGTTCGGGCGTTGGCTAAAGCCCGGCTGTCATGTCAATGCTGTCGGCGCTGTCGGGCCTACGATCCGCGAGCTCGACGACGAAGCAATGGCGAATCTGGTGGTCGTCGAATCCCGCGACGCGGCATTGCGTGAGTCGGGCGACATTC
>JBARMQ010000178.1:0-9316 GCA_049802535.1 Bryobacteraceae bacterium
GCCGCACTCGAAGCACTCGCACAGCAGCGGACGCATTTCTCCGGCGCGATCGGTGGCGTTCAGCGTCCTCGAGGCGGTCGATGAGGGCGCATACGCTTCGGATACGCTGGCCGAACGCTCCTCCGGATTGGCGTCGCGGGATGCGGGACTGGCGGCGCAGATCGTCTTCGGATGCCTCCGTTTCCAGGCTCAGCTCGATTTCTTAATCGAACACTACTCCACGCGCGCGGCCGTTAGCCTCGATATTGCGGTGCGGATCGCCCTGCGAATGGCCATTTTTCAAATTCGCTATCTTGATCGGGTTCCAGCCCACGCCGCTGTCACCGAGGCCGTCGAGATCATTAAGCAGCACAAACCCGCCGCCTCGGGACTGGTCAACGCCGTTTTGCGAAAGGTCAATCGGGACGAAATGACGTGGCCCGATCGGCAGGCCGAGCTGTCCTGTCCGGAGTGGCTGGTTACGCGATGGACTGAACATTTTGGCGCGGAGACTGCCCGCACAATAGCTCAGGCAGCTCTCTCAGAACCGGTGCCTTACGTGCGCATCGCGCCCGGCAGCCCTATTCCCGAGGGCATTGAGGCCGAACCTACTGAGTTAACCGGTTGTTACCGCCTCTTGAGCGGAGGCGCCCCCGGTCTGCGGCTCCACGATATCGGCTCGCAATCGATTGTCCCGCTGCTGGAACTCAAGCCGGGGATGACCTTCCTTGACCTTTGCTCCGCGCCCGGCAACAAGACCATCCAAGCTCTAGAAACGCCCCTGGGCCTCGCCGTGGCCTGCGACATCAGCCTCAGTCGCATTCGGGATGTCCCGCCCCTTTGCCCGCGCGTGGTACTGGACGCCACTGTTCCTCTACCGTTTTCGCGCACCTTCGACCGCATCTTTATCGACGCCCCGTGCTCTGGAACCGGCACTCTTGGCCGCAACCCGGAGATCAAGTGGCGCGTCGAACCCACGAACATTAGGAATTTCGCTGAGAAGCAATTGCGGTTAGTGGCAAACGCAGTTGCGTGGCTGAAGCCGGGGGGCCGGTTAGTCTACGCCACCTGTTCCATGGAACAGGAAGAAAATGAAGGCGTTGTCCGAGCTGTGCTGGAGTCCAATGCTAATCTGCAGTGCGAGCGGGAAGTTTGGCGAATACCGGGAAGGGACTTAGGGGACGGCTTTTATGCCGCAGTATTTAATAGGCAAGTCGTCACTTGACTATTGGGCGGTCTGCCCGGCGCTGCGCCCTAGTACCAGCGGCCGCCGGGCGACCGTCTGTTACCGGAAAGTTCCTTGTTATCATCAGGAGGTTATCGGCGTCCGGGCGCCGGTGACATTCTAAAGTGGTTCAAATAGTACCTTCCATCTTCGCGGCGGATTTTGCCCGTCTGGGGGAGCAGATTCGTTCCGTTGAACAAGCCGGCGCTTCCATGATCCATGTCGACATTATGGATGGCCACTTTGTCCCGAATTTCACGATGGGTACGCCGATCACCGAGAGCATCCGCAGGTCCTTTCGCATCAAAATGGACCATCACCTGATGATTGAAGACCCGGACGTCTATGCGCCTGTCTTTATTAAGGCTGGCGCCGATTGCGTGAGCGTGCATTACGAGGTTTCCCGCAACCTGGACCGGACGCTCCATATGATCCAGGAACACGGCGCCCGCGCGGGCGTGGTCATCAATCCCGCGACGAATGTCAGTTTGTTGGACGACGTGCTCGGCGTAGCCGACTACGTACTGGTTATGAGTGTCAATCCCGGTTATGGCGGTCAAAAATTTATTCCGCACACACTCGACAAGGTCCGCCAATTGAGCCGGAAGCGACGGGAGCGGGGACTGAACTTCGTTATCGAAATCGACGGCGGAGTGGGTATGGACAATATCGCCGAAGTTGCCAAAGCTGGAGTGAATTGGGTGGTGGCCGGAACGTCCGTGTTCCAGGGGCCGGATCCCGGCAAGGCGTTTCGCGAGATGCAACAAATCGCCGAAGAGGCAATATCAGTGAAGGTTTAGGGAATGATGTTTAAGTTGAATTTCTGGCCACAAATTGTATTTTCGGCGGCCTCCGTCGTTCTACTCTCCTCATGCGTGCACAAATATGCCACGCCGATCACAACCAAGACGGAACAGCCGGATAAAGTGCTGTTCGACTCGGCCATGCATGACATCGAGCGAGGGCGATATGAGACCGCCAGAATTTCGCTTCAGACGTTAATGAACACCTACGAGTCGAGCGAGTACCTCGCGAAGGCGAAACTTGCCATCGCCGACAGTTGGTATCGCGAAGGCGGCCCTAACGGCATGGCGCAAGCCGAGGCCGAATACAAAGATTTCGAACTGTTCTATCCGCAGATGGAAGAGGCGGCTGAAGCGCAGAACCGTATCTGCATGATTCACTTCGGCGAAATGGATAAGAGCGATCGCGACGACACTCAGGCCCTGCGCGCGCAAGAAGAGTGCAAGGACTTACTGCTAAAGTATCCGAACAGCCAGTTCGCGCCGAAGGCAGCCGACCTTCTGCGGCAAATTCAAGAGAGCTTAGCCGACCATGAATTTGCTGTCGGGGATTTCTACTGGCGGCGAGATATGAATCCTGCCGCGGCCAATCGCCTGAACGCATTGGTCGATCAGTTCCCTCTCTTTAGCAGGGCGGACGAGGCTCTATATGAGGCTGGCGACGCCTATTCCAAAATGGGTCCGCGTTATCGGCAGAAATCAGCCGAGATGTTCCAACGCATCGTACGCGAATATCCCGCTGGCGAACGGGTCAAGAAAGCTAAAGATCGTTTAGCCGAGATGGAAATGCCGGTCCCGGAAGTGGATAAGGCCGCGCTCGACCGGGCGAATTATAACAAGGCCAACTACAAGCGGCCTAGTTTGATTTCGCGCTCGATAAACATGATGTTCAGCAGCCGGCCCGATACCAGCCATGCGTCGAAAATGGGCGATCCGACAATGACTGCCCCGAAGCCAACAATCCCGGCCAGCGTGCCGGTCGTGGTTGAGGCTGCTGCCCCAACCGAAGGCGGCCTAGCCGGCGATAACTCGACGCCAACGGGAACAGGGAACAACCAGGTCAGCATTCAACAGATCACCGGCCCAAGCAAGCTGGATACCGGAACGGATGCTCGAACAGCAACTGCGCCAACGCCAGCCGCCAAGCCTGTGGCGCCGACTCCTCTACCAACAAACCGTGACGCGGAAATCGCCAGAATCCGTGCCGAACAGGCTAAGCGAGCGAAGAAGATGGCAGCGAAGAGAAAGAAGAAAAACCAAAATCAGCCCGCAACGGCAAGCACGACTCAAAGCAGTCAACCTGCGGCTGCGCCTGTGAACGGTCAACCGCCGGGTGCGACTGGTTTGCCCGCTCCCGCCACAGCCCCGGCCAGCACTCCACCGCAACAATGAGCCGCATTCTGCTGGCGGATGACAGCCCGCAAGCACTTCGGCTGGGCGAGCGGATTCTTCGGGAGCAAGGAATCGAGGTGGTCAGCGTGACCGATGGCGCGACCGCGTTGCGGCGTCTGGAAGATGTAAAGCCGGACTTGCTGATCACAGATGTCTTTCTGCCGACAAAAAACGGCTTTGAACTGGCCCGCTTCTTGAAGTCGCACAAGGCCCATCAACACATCCCCGTTATTTTTGCCGCCACCGTGGCGGACCAGTTCGACGAACAAGATGCCAGGAACGCGGGCGCCGAAGCAATTCTCCGCAAGCCGTTTGAAGCATCCACGTTATTCGCGGCCGTGCAGCCGCTTTTGGAGCGTAGCGCCATTGCGAACACCAATGCCGCATCCCCGCGCCCTTCGCTCGATCGTGCCACCATCCGCGCGGCAGTGACGTTGGCGATTGATAGTGCCATGCCTGCGATGATCGACGAATTGACGGAACGAGTGGTGCTCGCGCTCGCAGGGAAATAGTTGACCATTCGTTCGGCGCTGGAACAGGGTTCCGAACTCCTTGAGAAGGGTGCCATACCGGCTTCCCGGCTGACTGCGGAAGTATTGCTCTGCCATGCGTTGCACTGTGAACGGCCTTATCTGTACGCGCATGACAGCGATCAACTGATAGATCGGGCCTGGATCCATTACGGACGCTATCTGAACGAACGCCTTGGCGGGAAGCCCACTCAATACATCATTCGTAGGCAGGAGTTCTATGGCCGCGACTTTTATGTCAATGAGGCAGTGCTGATACCGCGGCCTGAAACCGAACATCTCGTCGAAACCGCGGTGGCTTACCTGCAAGAGCGACCAAGCTTAAGAATTCTCGACGTCGGTACCGGCTCAGGCGCAATCGCGATCAGCGTGGCTCTTGAGACCGGCCGCACGGTACTCGCTTCGGACATTTCGTTACCAGCCCTGACAGTCGCTGAACGCAACCGGGCTACTTATGCGGCCAATGTCGATTTTTTTGCCGGCGATCTGTTGGCGCCTGTGGCGCATGCAAGCATCGACCTCCTGCTCTCGAATCCCCCTTATGTGCCCGGGGCTGACGCAGCCAACATGCAACGCGAGGTGCGCGATTTCGAGCCACATGTGGCCCTGTTCGCTGGCGATTCGGGACTTGAGATATACCGGCGCCTCATCTCCGAAGCCGAACTTGCCGTTCGAGCCGGTGGCTGCTTGATGATGGAGCTGGGATATCAATCGCTCGATGGCGTTCGCGACATGCTCTCAGCGCGTTGGGCAGGCGTTTCGGTGGTTGCCGACCTTGCCGGATTGCCGCGCATGATCTCTGCGCAGCTCAGCCGGTGATCAGGCGGAATTTATTTCCATGACATGGTAGGGACATGGAACAACTATTTGGAGGACTTCCGCAGCTAGGCTGGGTTGCGGTAAAAGCCCTGCTACTTTTTCTGACGGCAGTCTTCGGGTTTCGGGTCGGCGAGCGGCGCACTCTCGCCGAAATGTCAGCATTCGATTTTGTGGCTGCTGTTGCAGTGGGTGCGGTCGTCGGCCGCGTACCAAATGCGGATACGACAAGCTATATATCGGGCGCAATCACTCTCATTACCGTGCTGGTTGCTCATCGTGCCGTATCCAAGCTACGGCAGTATTCAAAGGTAGCCGCTATTTTCGACCATCCGCCTCGCGTGCTTCTCTCTCAGGGGGAAATCGTGAAGGCGGAACTTCGCAGAGCGGGCCTAACCGAAGACGATCTATACGGCCTGCTCCGGGAACATGGGGTCCTAAACCTGCGGGAGATTCATCTCGTCATCTTTGAACAGCGCGGGAAAATATCCGTCATACGGAAAGCCGACGTCGGCAAAGGCGAAGCGGAGTTGATTCGGGATATTTACTGAGCCGATGGGCCGCCCTCGCTGTATGCTTCCAATTTCGGTGGGCGATCATCCGGCTCGAGCAACAGCACTTTTCGACCGGGATAGTAAGCGATTAGCTTCTGATTCTCCTGACGGCCCAAATCGCGAGCCCATATGATGCGTGCCGCTTTGATCTCGGCCGCATTGTACACCCACTCATCCTGAAAGATATGGTTCGGCGAGTAACTAACAAACACCAGCAGCTTACCCGGCGTCTCAGCCAACCGGCGATTCACTTCGATGCGCCGTTGCGGATTAGCATGATTCAGAACATCCCACGTCTCAAAGCGGGCCAGTCCCACCGGGGCGCCGGACCCCTCGAATAAGTGCATGCCGTACCAAAGCAAGAACTGGGCCGCGCAAAGCATGATCAGAATGATGCCGATGGCAGGACGCCAGCGAGACAAACGTTCAAGGCCAGCCACGCTGACATATAGAAACAGGCAAGTTACGGCGGCGAGATAGTGAAATTGAAACGCAGGGAAGAAGTTCACGCCGAGCGCAAATAGCAGTAACGTGATCAACACCCACCCATCGCGATAGGTGCGGACCGTGAATAGAAAAGCCGCTAATGCGATGTAGAGCGGTGGGAGAAAGAAGAAACGATAAAAGCGTACGCGATATTCCATCCGCAGCAGGTACGACTGCACTGTCTCTGGGCGGCTTTGAAATGACCGCTGCATCCGATAGTCGAGCGCCTGCTGAGGAGTCAAAGAGTTGTGCGGCGTCACAGGCTTTTGAAAAGTGAGCGCCGCTGGAACGCCGTACTGATATTGGCTCAAGGTGTAAGGCAGCGTGGTCCAGCTCCCGGTGACACTGCGGTTTTGCAAGAGGGTTAGGGCGATGGCGGGCAACATCGCGATGACAACGGCCAGAGCGAGCTCGAGGATGGCGCGCCATCTGACGAGGCTTCCGCGAACAGAGTGCTTCAAGAACGGGATCAGGAATAGACCGATCGACGCCACTAAAAATATCGATTCGTAGGGACGTGTCAAGACGTGAACGGCGACGCCCAGGCCCAACAGCCCCGCATTGCGCTTATTGGGTAATCGCACCAGCCGGGGCAGAGCTCCAAAAACGAGGCAGCCGGCGGCAGCCGCTAAGGATCCGCCCCAATAGCTATTCATCCACATGCTGAGCGGGCCGAATTCGATGACCGCTAACAGACCACCCAACAAAGCCCAACTGGGGGCGACCCATGCCCGGAGCATCCAATAAGACAGCGCGCAAGAGAGCCCCGTAACCAGCAACACGCCAGCCCAAGGCAGACCGAATAAGGTCCATCCAAAGGCTAACGCCAAGCCCTGGCCTAATGGGTAAATGGAACTGTAAGTGGGCCTCTGCAATACGAAGAACGTCTCGAAGAATTGCGGCATCGGAAGGGGCGGATTTGACAGCCGCAGATGCCGGAGCGTATCGGCAACCAAGAGATGTCCAAACTCGTCGTAGACGTCGGGTGTAGGAACCGGATGATGCGGAAGGAGGAGCAAACGCAGCGCTACCGGCAATGCGGCGAGAAAAATCATGCATGGCAGGGTTCGTTGAGCAAAACGCGCAGCCACGTTCTGCAAATATGGCCGCCAAACGAGAGCGCAGAACAATAGCAATACGCCGAGCCCGATCTCTAGCAGGTCCACCGGCGCCAATCCGATAGTGTTATGAAAGGGTCCAGGATTCATGAGCAGGCAGACGAAGGCGCGCTATCCGTCATGCTAGCCGAACCGTCGCCGGCGTACACCGTAGCCGACCAGGAGCGGATGATGCGGGCAAACAATTATTTTGCCTGGCAGGGCCGCTTAGTCATTCGTGAATTGGGGCGCCGTGTTATCGAAGTAGGCGCTGGCATTGGCAATTTCACACGGCTGCTGCTGGATCGTGAAGCGGTGTTCGCGATGGACGTTGAACCTGCGTGTGTCGAACGCTTGCGGCAGCGATTCGCGGCAAACTCAAACGTCCAAATCATGGTTGGCGATGCCGTGAGCCATGCGCTCCGCGATCTTTCACGTTTCAAGCCGGATTCGTGCGTCTGCCTCAACGTCTTGGAACACGTGGCTAACGATCATACTGCTCTTCAGAACATGCGCGCGGCATTGCAACCTGGCGGCGTGATTGTGCTGTTCGTTCCGGCCTTTCCGGCGCTGTACGGTCCCATTGACCGGAACCTTGGTCATTGCCGCCGCTATACACGCCGAACGTTGTCCCAGACAGCGGGCGCGGCCGGTCTGATCGTAAAGAAGATGCACTATGTGAACACGATCGGCTTCTTGGGATGGTGGATCAACGCGCATTTGTTGCGACTGCACGAACAATCACCGGCGCAGATTGAATTCTTCGATCGATATATCGTTCCGCCCGTGTCGCACCTGGAGTCGGTGGTGCGGCCGCCATTTGGGCAATCATTATTTGCGGTTTTGCAGAATCCATGAAGGTTTCTATCATCATTCCGGTCTATAACGAGTTTCGAACCTTCCCGCAGGTGTTGGCACGCGTATTGGCAGCGCCGCTGCCGCCCGGATGCACCAAAGAGGTAGTGGTGGTGGACGATGGATCGACCGATGGGACGCAACATCTGCTGGCGGAACACGCACAGTCGGGAGCCATTGTTGGCTGCCATTCGGCGCATAACGCGGGCAAAGGCTCGGCACTGCGCGCTGGCATTGCGCTCGCGTCTGGCGACGTGGTGCTGACGCAAGATGGAGACCTGGAATATGATCCCCTCGATTATCAACGAATTCTCGAACCAATCGTCGCGGGGCGCGCCGATATAGTTTACGGATCGCGCTTCCTCGGCAAACCGATAGGTATGGCGATCATGAATCGCTTAGCCAATTGGATATTGACGTCGGCTGCGAATGTGCTCTACGGCGCCCGCATCACAGATGAGGCCACTGCATATAAGGCCTTCCGCATCCGACTACTGCGTGAGGTGAATCTTGAATGCCGCCGGTTTGAATTTTGTCCAGAAGTCACAGCTAAGATGCGACGTCTCGGGCACACCATCTACGAGGTCCCTATCCGTTACAACGCGCGCGGCATCGCGGAAGGAAAGAAAATTCGAGCGCGGGACGGATTCGAGGCACTCTGGACCCTGCTGAAATATCGATTCAAACCGCTCGCGGCGTTGATGCGAACCGCGCAGGCGGCGGTTTAGGCCCGGTGCTTTGAAACGAGATTTTTGGACAAGGCTTGCTCCGATAATAGCCGTCGCGTTCTTGTTGCGCCTGATGTTCCTCTTCGAATATCAACAAGGCAAACCGCATCAGGCATTGGGCGCGATACCGTTTCTCTTTGAACCTGGGAATATCGCGTATTCAATTGCACAAGGGCATGGTTTTAGCTCGCCGTTTCGTGTAGAAACCGGCCCAACAGCATGGATGACGCCCGTTTATCCGCTCATCCTCGCGGCTATCTTTCGCCTCTTTGGCACGTACACCTATCAAGCCTTCCTCGCCGCCGCATTGCTCAACATTTTCTTTTCTATCTCTACCTGCATTCCAATTTATTTCATCGCGAGACGGTTCGGAGTCGCATTACTCGCCACCTGGTTATGGGCTGTCTTTCCGAACGCTATTCTGCTGCCGGTCGAATCGCTTTGGGACGCATCGTTGACGGCGCTTCTGGCGGCTTCGATCATCTGGATGACCTTATTTATTGCCGATAAACCAAGCCGCCGCGGCGTCATGCTGTACGGTCTGTTGTGGGGATTCACGCTAATGGTAAGCGCCACCATGCTCGCGGTGCTGCCGTTCCTGTTGGTTTGGCTGTTTTTCAAAATGCCCGATACGTCCCGGCGGATTGCGGACGTGGCGATCATAGCCGGCCTCATCGTTCTCTCAATCGTGCCGTGGACCATCCGAAATTATGTTGTCTTCCATGCCTTCGTTCCGTTGCGATCCGCGCTAGGACTGCAGCTTTGGGTCGGCAATAACGAACACGCCGAGGATCGCTCTCCCGGGCAGTTACATCCCATAGACAATCCGGATGAACGAGCGCGCTATATCG
>JBARMQ010000179.1:0-2888 GCA_049802535.1 Bryobacteraceae bacterium
TCTGGACCAACAAAAACAGATTCTCGATCGCGTAGCGTGGCCGGACCGCGCAGCGCCTGAGGATCGCCGCTGGGTCGCCTTCTTTAATCGCTTCCGCGATCTGACCGTAAGCGGCTTCTATTCAAGCAAGATGGGCGTTGCCGATTTACCCTACCTGGGCAACACTCTCGTTACTAACTGGATCGGCTGCCCGCCCAACGTCTGGGCCATCATCGAAGAACGTATGAAGAACGGGTACAAAGGCGTAGCAATCCAAGAGGCAAAGCCCTGGGGCGCGTAATCCCGGCTCAGATTACGTTTCTTTACCGGACTCGTAGTAACATCCCTGTACCTTCCTGGCATCTTCTTAATCGCGAACGAGAAACCAAGGAGGTTTCATGAAATTAATTCGATTAACGCTGGCCGGTTGTTTGCTGGCCGTGATGGTATGGGCGGCTGATCCTTCGGGCAAATGGACCGGGGAAATGGCTGGCCGGAACGGTCAGAAGCGGGAAGTCAGCATCAATCTTAAGGCCGACGGCGATAAGCTGACTGGCTCTGTTGGCGGACGCATGGGAGATACCGACATCACCAATGGCAAAGTCGATGGAGACACGATCAAATTTGACGTGGTGCGTGAGTTCAACGGAAATTCGATGACCATGCACTACACCGGTAAGGTCTCGGGAGATTCCATCCAGTTTACCGTTGCCCGCGAAGGCAGTGACGGGCCGGGCATGGAATTTACCGCAACACGCAAGTAAAAAAGTTTACCTTCGAACCGCCTCGTCAGCGGCCCCATGAGGTTGTTCTTCTGGGTTGTCCGGCTGGCGATGCGGGATCGAAGCTTGGCGATGCGGGATGGACGCGCGGATCCGTATGTAAGCCATGTAGGCTATAACCACTAGATTGATTATCAATAAGCTGCAGTGCAGAAGATTCGCGTGCTCAACTACCTTCGCGAGTTCCCAGGGTAGGTACATTGCGCCCGATAAAAGGGCGAACCATTCCGCCCACACTCGGGAATGCCACAGGCCGTAGCCTTCTGTGAATCGCACGGCGGCATAGGACGTGCATCCTGCGGCGTATAGCCACAGTCGCGCGTTGGTGACGTCCGCCGCAGCGTTCAGGAATGCTTGGGGCAACCGGCTATCTGGGTTAATGTGCAAATGGATCAGCAAGTTAATCGCTTCCAATTGGACATCCTTATTCAATAGCCGCAGAAGTCCAAAGCCCAGCAAGAGCACTCCCACGCCTTTGGCGATCTCCACCGAAGCAATGGCTCGCAGCGCGGCATGGCTGGACCGGTCATCGGTGGCCGAATCACGCGGTTGATCCCGGTACCAGGACGGTGGCATCTGGAACTGGTTTGACGTCGCGGCCTCCTTTACGATCAGACGCTCAGACACAGAATAAAGGGCCAATTTTTGGCCGTGCCGGCAAAATCACGGTCCGGCAACTGAGCCGGGACTACTTATTCGTTATGGTTGAACCGCTGATCCCGTTTACCAGCGCGCGGTAACCCTTTTTGTTGTCTCCAAACAACACGACCCACGTAGGAACATTATACTTGGCCATGTTCCTAAGAGTCAGGCTGACCTCTTCTCCTGGATGTTGTTTCAACCACGCCGCGGCGTCAGCTTCAGCAGCGGTGTATGCAGCCTCTGAATCGACCGCGACCTCTCCCATCTGGAAAGGAAGCATGTCGCGGCTGGGACCGTTCCAAGGCAATCCTCGGCCAATGGCAACGCCTTTATAAATGTCCGGCTTTTTCGCAGCGATGGCATATGTGAAGACGCGAACTTCGCTCTTGCTGGGCGACGCAAATGTCGCTGTCCACATCGCAGCTTTGCCGCCCTCGTTAGAAATGCCAGGAATGGACTGGCTCTGCACTTCCAGCGGAATTATGTCCTTCGACCAATTACGAGCCGACGTGTACATTTCCCAATAAGCGGTCTTGCCGGATATCGGAGCAACTACCGCGGGCTTGGCGGCTTCTGTGCTGGTGGCCTCCGCCGCTTTAGGCGTCGGCGAACAGGAGTTAAAGAGAGTGCAGGATCCTAGCAGCGCTGCACTGAACAAGAGCTTACTTCCGAATGAAACACGCATATGGGCGGAGACTCTCCAGCTAAAGATCATATGTCAATTCAGCCAAGACTGCCTCTACAAAAACCTGACTACTCTTATATTTCTGAAAATGGCTTTAAACTAGCGAATGTGCTGACGCGTAGAAACGTGTTGTCCTTCGCAGGCCTGCTGGCTTTGCCTTTTCCCCTGCGTGCGAAGGCCGGTGGCGCTCCATCGCCCTATGGATCGCTTCCCTCGCATCGGCAACTGCGCTGGCACCATCTTGAGGCCTATAGCTTTCTTCACTTCAGCGTGAATACCTTCACCGATCGCGAATGGGGCAACGGCGACGAAGATCCTAACGTGTTCCAGCCGCAGGCATTTGATCCGGACTCTATCGTCACGACGATCAAAGAAGCCGGAATGAAGGCCGTCATCTTGACTTGTAAGCACCATGACGGGTTTTGCCTTTGGCCGACTCAAACGACGGAGCATTCCATTCGCCACAGCTCTTGGCGCAACGGAAAAGGCGACGTGGTTCGCGATATATCGGAGGCGGCGCGGCGCCAGGGGCTACTATTCGGCGTGTATCTATCGCCTTGGGACCGCAATAATGCTGCCTACGGAAAGCCGGAGTACATTCCTCTTTACCGGCGCCAGCTTACTGAGCTACTAACGAATTACGGACCAATCTTTGAAGTGTGGTTTGATGGCGCGAACGGCGGCTCTGGTTACTACGGCGGCGCGAACGAAACCCGAACCATTGATAAGTCCACTTACTACGATTGGCCTAATACCTGGAATCTAGTACGGAAACTACAGCCTGAAGCCGTGATCTTCAG
>JBARMQ010000180.1:0-5405 GCA_049802535.1 Bryobacteraceae bacterium
GGTTCATCACCAAGT
The DNA here is from genome assembly GCA_049802535.1 of Bryobacteraceae bacterium. Classification (GTDB taxonomy): domain Bacteria; phylum Acidobacteriota; class Terriglobia; order Bryobacterales; family Bryobacteraceae; genus Bog-105. Next base: position 16 of record JBARMQ010000180.1, read on the forward strand.
CCTCGGCCACTTTGCGGATCGTAGGCAGACGATCCCCCTCGCGCAGAGCGCCGGTTTCTACCGCGTGCTTCACCTGCTCCATGAGCTGCAGGTAAAGGGGAATGCCACTTGATGGATTGACTCGAAACATTCAAAGTGTACTACTCAATGGATACACTATACACTCCGCGGAAGTGCGTCAAGGGATGCTTTGTGATTCGGGAGGCAAATGGGCTGGCGTGCGTCTCGCGGGCACCATGCTGCTTTCAAGCTGAAACTTGAAGGAGCCCGCCTTGCTGAAGCGCGTTGAAGATGACGGGACGCTGCGTGCTTTTTCCGCTCCGAGTCGGTACCGATTTGCGAATTCCGGGAGGATCGTCGCCCACCCGGACACCGGTTTTGGGGTAGTCAACTTCCGGGTGGGCGGTCAACCGACCGGAACTCGGGAATTTGCCTTTGAGATGCTCGATTCGCGCCTCTGAGATTTGGCAACAAGGCATTTGCAGAGTGGCACCGCGAGTGCTTTGCGAGGTCGCTTATATGATGGGTACTGTCTGCATATCGTCCGATTCTAGGGAGACGCAGCGCTTGCGGCTTGGGTGAGAAAACCAAGAATCCTGGGCCAACTATCTCGCTGCGCCTTCGCGACGCCCTCTGCGGTCCCACCAATTACGAGTCTCAGTCCGCTGAAATCGCCGGCGGTCGGCAGGTATTCGCAAGGTATCGAATGCCCAACCTGGTCATACGACAAATGGACGTCATGATAGGCATGCCCATGTTGCTTGAGCCTGGCCATCAATTTGTCCGCCATCATGTCGCCGGGCCAAATCTGGTCGTCTTTTCCTGAGAGAAGCAGGATCGGACCGTGGATGTTTTCGACGGGGATTTCAGCTGAATCTGTGGCTCCAAATACGCTGAGGTCATACAAGAAGAGCGGTGTTTGACGCACAGGTTCTGAAATCGCCCTATCCCAAAGATACTGCGTCCAAAACCAGAGCGGTACGCGGTTTGGAATGTATGGCAGCGGCTTGCCGGAAAGGGTCCACGCTGGGCCGCCGGGAAGGCCATGTGCAGAGATACCCTCCCAGCGCGCGAAGCTCGGTGATCGCGCTACGACAGCGTCGACGACGGAAGACATCGCGGCAAGTTGGAGTGCTGCTTCCGTACCGCGAGATACTCCAAACACCGCGACACGTCGCGGGCGCATCTCGGGAAGTGTGAGCATCGAATCAACCGCTCGCTTGAAGTATTCAAGAGGAATATTTTGAAGCGTTGCGGGCTGTCCACTCTCGCCGAAATAAGAGAGCGATACGGCCGCGAAGCCATGCGAAGCAAGAAGAACTGACACATCCGGCAGGCCGATTCCCCCTTCCGAGCCGCCAATGACTAAAACTCCGGGATGTTGCTTGTCGTCGTCTGGATAACAAAGAATACCGTGCAGGCCTGCATCTTTGAGCGGACCGCATTTGACACCCGCCTTCGAATAACGACGCTTAATGGTGACTGAGCCTACAGCATGCCCTGCCTCGACCACCTCGATAGTGGTGTCGATCGTCTCGAAGAAATTTCTGACTGTGAAAAATGAGTGGTCTGCATTCTTGGGTTCCTTGTCTGGTTTCATCGACCAGAAGATTCCCATCGCGTCAATACCTCGATAACTGCCGGCGTCAGGCGCCTTCGCCCCAAGATCGATCTGCCCATCCGGCCCTGAATTGATGACTATTTCACTTCGCCACCAGAGATGATCCTGGGCTTCTGATTTGGCTCGCAGCGTAATGGGGTTATTGGGTGCCAGTCGGCTCACAACGATCCTGACGGGCTCATCTATCAGCGGCTCGCTCGGAGTGACGGTAAAACTGGCTTGCGAGGCAGCGCTATGAATCGTCCCAGCGCTCCATAAAGTGAGCACAATGGCTCCCAATCTGAAGACGTTCATACCAAATAATATAGCTTTGGAAATAAAGTCGGATTGAACACTGCCTTGGATACCTCAGACCGAGCGCATTTCTAAGATGATCTGTGCGGAAACCCGCTTCGGCGATAATGCCTAGTTAACGATTCGGTCAGGAGAGAGGCACATGAGATCCTGAACTGAAGGTCGTGTGTCAGGAATCGACCCTGACAAATGCAATCCGTGTTGCGCGTCATACGGGGCTCACGCTGGCAACTCGGGTTTATGCTGCGACACCGCTACTCTGTCGTGGAAGTCTGGCCATAGCAAGTGGGCGCCTGGCGATTATCACCTTCCACCTCATCGCGTCGCCTTCAAAAGTAGATCGCCATCGCAACTGAGATTACAAGCAGCGCAGCGCCAAACTCCCCTGCTACATAACCTGTTTTGCTCCGATAGATTGTGAGGGGGTCGAAGAACTGTTGTATGAAGGTGTTGTGGGATGCATGGAGAAAGACGCAGGGCCAAATACTTTTGGATTTGAGGCGAAGCCAAGTCCACACGAAGGTCAGAAACGGCAGCATTACCGTCAACAATGGAACATAGAACCAAGCCGGTGAGGCCCCATGATAATCGGCAAACAAGATCACCGGATAATGCCAGATTGCCCAGATAAATCCTGTGATCAAAGCAGTCGCTGGAAAACGGTGCTTTTTCGATAATTCCGGAACCAGGAATCCGCGCCAACCGATTTCCTCACCTATCACGGTGGCAAAATCTCGTATGACGGTGAAAGTCGCTGTGAAAATGAAGTACAGCGTGATGCTCGCCCATGCTGGAATCGGCCCGAGACCAAACGAGTTCGTAATCTGATCAACGAAGCTCTTGTTGTAAACGCCGCCTAGTCCGGTTAGCCACACAAAGGTATAGATAACTATGCTGTATCCAAGTGGTATGAGATAGCCAATCACCTCATACCGCGTCTTCCCCCATCCCCAGCCGATACCACTCAAATCGCGACGGAGGAGCTTACAGGTGAGCAAGGCAGCAAAGCCGGGAGACCACATTAATCCGGCAACATAAGCGCCCCAGCCGCCCCCCATGTGACCTGATTTGATGATAAGAAAATAAAACACAGAACTCATCAGAAGAGTTGTGAGTAGGAATATCGGAATCGCCCTTGATTCGCTCAGGAGTGCTAAACGGCTGCCTTGAACCTGTTTGCTCATTTGCAATGTCCTAAACACGTCTACACGCATACCATGGTAACTGTTCCGCCTCAGTTCCTCGCGAACTAGCTTTGCGCTAGGCAAGATTTCGACAGTTGCAAACAGGCAATGCGCGTTTCCCAGCACAGCGTTAGCTCGAAACGCGTATTGGCGATTTGGCGCGAATCAGGTAGTCATTCCTGGCGACATCAGCGCTTCTGGGGACTGATATAGCGAGTCGGTGCGGATGGTTGTATGCGCTTCGGAACCTCTTAGCTTCGCGAGCCGTATACGAGCTCGGAAGGAGAACAAGATTGAAAAGACGAATATTGATTGCCTGTTGTTCATTGTGTATTTGCTTTGGTTCAGTATTCGCGCATTCACAAACATCCCCATTTCAATTCCTGCAAAAGCCTGGACCGTATCCGGTAGGGTTGAAGGTCGTCGATCAGTATGATCACTCCCGCGCCTACCCCGCTTTCCTCAAGGACTTGTCAAAGTCCTCTGTAGGCGATGATGCCCGTCCCCTGCAAACACTGATCTGGTATCCATCGCTGAGAAGTACAGGCAAGCCGATGACGGTTGGCGACTATACCCAGCTGGCTGACACGGAGATCCGCTTCGACGCGCCCCATCCTGAACAGAATCGATGGCGTTCGCTGTTGAAGACTTCGTCCGAGATTCCGTTGTGGGCGTTGCGGGATGCGAAGCCAGCAAAAGGGCATTATCCGATTCTGATTTACGCGCCCAGCGATTCTTCCGTTTCATGGGAGAACGCCGATCTGTGCGAGTATCTTGCCAGCCATGGCTACGTCGTTCTTGCGAGCCCGTCGATGGGCGTGTCGACGCGACATGACGGACGACCTGGATGGAATCAACGCGCAGGCAAGCGACATCTCGTTTCTTATCACGTATGCCAAGTCGCTTCCTGATACGGATTTATCCGAAGTCGCCGTGGTGAGCTGGAGCTGGGGCGGAGTTTCGAGCCTGTTTGCGGCAGCACGAGATCACCGCATCGAAACCCTGGTATCCCTGGACGGCAGCATGCGCTTTTACCCGGGCCTCGTGAAAATGGCCAGGGACGTTCATCCGGAGCGGATGACCTTACCGCTTCTTTTCTTCACCCAGGGCGATCCGAACCTTCTTGAGGATATTGACAGATATCATGAAGGCCCCCCGGCATACGTCGTGGGTCCAAACGTTCTGAACGCCTGGATACACGGCGATCTCCTCACCGTGAATATGGTGGGCATGGCACACGCGGAATTCAGTTCGATGTTTCAGCGCAGAGAGAGTGCGCAGCGCTTTGCGGAAAACCAGGTAGCCGATTACGGACGAGAAGACGCCAACACGAACCATGCCTGGGTGGTGGTCTATACGCTGGCCCGCACTCGATGTAGCGCGTGGTGTGACGAGGCGTGCTGACAGTGCTCGAAACCAGCATTAAAGTCACTGAGGCCGACGAGTATAGGCATAACGGTGACGGAGCCATTTCGTTCCCGTTCCATCTGCGAGCGTGAAGTATTGATCCTTGACATCGTGATTCGGTCCCTCGAAACGAATGACTTGTTCCATCAGGATGAGTTGACCTGTCACGCTTGCACCCGGCGCGGGGACAGCGAATGGCTCGAACGTCAAATCGATTGTCGATCCGTCTCCTCTACCCGCGCTCCACGCTGGCATCAGTCCAACCGGCGCACAGGTATCGAAAGAGACATATCCCCAACGCCCTTGCAGCCCGGTGTAGGACAAGAGATCCGTGCGCTTCACGGTCTTGGCGGTAGGTGCCCCTGATTCGCGAATGATTTCCTGAAGAAGCGTTCCCATCAGAACGCGCTCAGCAACAAGCCCTGTGGTCGTCACGGGCGGCGCGGTGGTAGAGGCCCATTCGGTTTCCGTCACATCCCAGAGCCCCACTCTCTGTGCCAGTATTGAGCCTTCGGCTCCAAGCTCATTCAGACTCGCAATTGTCGGCTTCTGCTGCTGTGCTGATGCTGTTATCGGAAGAATCAGACCCAATCCGACTATAACGACCGGTAGTCCCCGTAGCTTCCTGACAGCGAGAATCCATTTCATAAATCCTCTTTCCACATGTGTGGACTTTTGCTCGTGCCCGGAATCAAGTCGAGCAGTTGTGACGCAACTTCGATCGTCACTTCGAGACTACTCGTTTTCGGAGTATTGCGTCTTTGGACCGATCTTCCCCAACAGAGGGCAACGAGTTCACGTTGAGTAAGGGCACGGCGCGATGCGGCGGGAAAGTCAAGCGTCTATGCCACACGCTTCGCACGTTCATCACAACGTGCCGCCAA
>JBARMQ010000181.1:0-19558 GCA_049802535.1 Bryobacteraceae bacterium
GAATTATCCCCCAAGGAGCGCCGCTGGCTGTGAAGTATCCCGTCTCGGTGGCCACCATGGCCTTTAAGTCTGAACCTTTCGAAAAACTTGGTTGGTTCAGCGTAAACATCAGAGCCGTTCCGCCGTAGGCATCAGTCCCAATATTTACGGATGGTTGGAACGAATTCCAGTAGTAGTGCGGAATTGTGTCATATAAACCTGTCGTGGCAGCGGGATTAGCGTGAGAAGGATATGGATGAAAGCCTCCAAAATCCACGTAGCTGAACAACGATTCGGGTGCATAGGCAGACGGATAAACCGCACCTATGGTTGGTCCTATGATTTTTACAGCAGCTAGAGCAGGATCCGACTTGATAGCCGCCCAGGAGTCCCGCGTCACCGCTTCCCCATATGCTCCGTAGAAATTTGGATCACTTGGATTTCCGCTCAACGCAGAAGTGTCTCCGGGATGCCATTTGTAATTACCGTAGAAGATGTCGAGCTCGTTGGGCATTTCGAGACCGTCGACGGAGTTTGCAGGCATCGCCGTCTTAATGTAATCCCCTATTAGGTGCGTCGACGCGGAGGGAGCCCCGGACCAGTACGTTTTGTTGGGAATGAGGCCCCCTACCGGGTCGATGACTACGGTTTCGAAGATTCCGTAGGGCGCTAGGACGCTCATCGCCGCGGGATTAGCCCCGTCTCTAACGTGGCGGATGCCCGAATTTATCAAAAGCATTTCGAGACCTTGAAGCTTGGCAGGTGTGCTGGCATATGACCATGAATAAGCCCAGTGCGTATCAACCCCGATGCTATCAATAAACACATCTGCGCTTGTGGCTTGTACGGACCGGCCAGGGGCGACGCCCTGAACTGTGGAAATAAGCGTCTGCGCGGAACCGCGCTTGGTTGGCAAACTAATGGACAAGAGTGAAATAGCTGCGAAATATACGATAGAGATTTTCAACGCGAAATCGCTTCGATCAAGAATAAGATCCCGAATCGAGCCCTCGGTATGAAAGTGCTGACACAGAGAAAAAATGAAAGTAAGATAAGTCCGTAACATGAGATTGTTACTCGGTGATTACTTGTTGCGCGAGTCGAAAGCGTAAATCAAAAGCGCACTCGCAGCTCACAGGGACCGAAATGCAATCTGGAGGGTTATCCGCACTCGATCAGTCATAAACAAGGTAGATATCGAGCAATGCGTCAGTTCCCAAATTACTACTTAGCGAGTGATCGCTGCAGTCGAATTTGCCCTCCGCACCACGTTACTCCGGCGTGTGAGCAAAGAATCTTATTACTCTTTTGAGCGGACGTGCGCGGTTCGTGTCTGCGATGCCTGTATTTCGACGCTGGTTGAATATTGACTTTAAACAAGAACCTCACGGGAACGCGCAAAGATATCGAGATTTCGCACAGATGACATTAGGGTGGCGGAGGCGCCTTTTTACTTGGCCTAAACTCCTATTCACTGGACCGATGGCCATCGGCGCCTGCCGCAAGATCAGTGATCCACGGTTGTGAACGGTGAGAAGCAAACTGGAGCGACGGGAGGTGCCGATAGTGGCCAATAGCCGAAGCGAGGCTCGAGCGGGATATTGTATCAACTGGCGCGTGTCAAGCGTGTTACGTTTAGCAGCGTTGGTTATAGCAGGAACTGCAAGCATCCTAGTCGGGCTCTTCTTGCTACTTAATGCCGGAAAATGGCTGACAACCAAACAAACGAAAGCAATTCTGAAGCATACTAGTCGAACGTCGGAACGCGCTCGAATACATAGTCCGAATAATTTGGATCATAGCCTTGTACAGGAATTGTATGGACATCATTACTTTCGCCATACTTCCGCAGATACGATCGGATTAGATAATAATCAATCCTATAAATGTTCTGAATGGCGTAAGCACGAAATCCGGCAGCGACGAAATGACCGACATACTCAGCAGATGACGTACTTATCTCAGAAGCGATGATCAGATTTTGGGAAAGCTGAGACAATAGGCCAAGAATCGCCCGAAGGATGGGCGTCTCCGAGCCCTCAATATCGATCTTGATGAAGCGTATCCGCCCCAGGTCCCCGCCGACAATATCGGCAAATGGTAGGCCCTCGACGCTGTTCGGCCCGACGCCAATAGCAACCGAGTTGCAACCCGAGTTGCGAAGGTCGGTGCGCTGGATAGTAACCCTGCACTTGGTCATCGTCGCAGCGACGTTGTACGCTGAGACGTTTCGGCAGCCGTTCAATTCCAAATTCTTCGTCAGAGCCTCGAATGATATCGGATCCGCCTCAACGCAAATCACCTTTCCGCTCTTGCCAACCCGTCGCGAGGCGAGAAGAGTATAATAGCCAATGTTTGCACCAATGTCGACGTAAAGGTCGCCCTCCTGCAGCCGTTGCAACGTGTAATAAGTGAGATTATGCTCGTATATCTGAAAGAAGCGAATGCGACGCTGCACAAAATCGGAAGAATGACAATACACGAGCGCCCCAAAAATTGTACAACACTTCTCTGTAGGGCGGATATAACCAACAGCCCGCATATAGATTCGTTGTAGTACATCGAATGCGCGAACGCTGTAGGAGAAAATACGATTCCCTATAGACATCTTATATTATGGCCCTTCCCACCATCGCAAATGACCAGCTTAACAGCCCAAACGAAGAGGGGAAATAGCGGGGGTAGCCATCCCCAGCGCATCATCGTTGGGATGTAACCCCAATGCAACGTTTTTGGCGTTTCCTGACCAGCTTCGGTTCGAAGTCGCTCTTGCGAAGACGCGGGCGTTTCAGTCCGAACTCGCCTTCGGCCTCTTAGAGGACGCACCGCTACTTGAGTCACCGTTCTTCTTTCCGCCAGATCGGACTTTTTATAACCGAGATGTTTTCATCTCGGGCTGCACCGCTGCCCTCGATACCGCTTACGGATCTTCTCTGCGAATCTGTTCTCTTGGATTAAGTTTTCCGGCCTCTTGTTGCCCTAATCAGCCCCACGATTAAGCTTCCGATCTACCGCCATTCCATCGCTTTTTATCTTGTCGAAGACGTTACATTCTCAGGCGCCCGCACTTCCGCTTGCCTCGCCATGCTCCCACTATGCATGCTCGCTTCGCTCACCGCGAGTAGTGTTCATGTGATGCTTACAATCTAGGGACCTTTGGACGCACAATCGTCACAGTCGCTACGCCGAGCACAACGCCAGCAAGATCAAGGAAAACGTCCTTCCATTCGAATGGGACCCGGTAGAGGACAGCTTCTAAGATCTCAAGGGCGACGGCAAACAGGATGACACCTAGACATCGGAAAAGTCTGAGACTGAGACCCTCGGCATTCCAGCAAATGAGTGCGGCGGTAACGAGGTATACGGATAGATGACCCCAATTGTGCAGCAGCCCCTGGGTACCCAGAAGGGCCTTCACTTTCAGGGGCGAGAGCGACAGCACCACAATAAGAATGATCCAGGTCACTATTCCATAACGCATCACCTGATTCTCGCAAGCCCGTACGGTGCGCTTCACGGGCGGAAATCCGCAGGGCCCAAATGCCTTCCCGCCAAGGTAATGCGAAGCGGACCGATCACAATCTCTCGGTCATGCACGGCGCCGAGGCCGGCAACAAAACCCGCCAGAATCAGAGCGAGCTTAATCAGGAGTTCATACCAGTGAAAGGCGTGGCCGTGCCTCAGGATTCCTTGCAGCCCTTCAACTAATGACGCGGAACAGACGGCCAACACAACGCCCCGGTTTAGAGCGTTAAACCGCCAGAACGCCAGCGGCGCCAAAAAGCCTTGCACCAGAAACAGCAGCAGTTTTGAACACGCGATGACATAGAAAGGGAGCGGCGCCATCAAAGGAAAGGCATAGACCTCACTTGCGACAGTGAGCGCAAAGACCACTACCCAAGCAGCGCGTAGCGACCGGCTGAAGGCCAGCAATGAGAGGCCAACCGGCCTCGGATGCTCGGAATCAGATTGCGTAGCGACCACGGCGTTTACCCGATAATGCCTGCGCTAGGTCAGACTTGTCAACCCGCTGGAAGCCCAGGTTTAATTGGCTAGAGCCGACCCCTCGGTCACGCCACTTCAAAATAATTTCATCCCCTAGCGCCCCAATAACTTAACCCCTCCCCGCGCAATCCGCCCGATCCGTTTCCGGCGCGGCGCGTGCTACTCTCCATCAGGCTCGAGGCCGGAGAATTCCTCCGCGCCCCGGGCCATTTTTGTCTGGATATTTGTAAGGAGACCACGCCTATGACGCCTCGTTCCATCCGCCGCGCCGCCGAGCGCAAAGCCGAAAAAGAAGTCCGTAAAGCCGCCCGTCTCAGCGGCCCGCTTGACGATTTCGAACAGGTCCCGTCGGCTCCGTCGATGAGCGAAGCTCGCCTCGCCGCAAACCGGGCCAATGCGAAGCTCTCTACGGGCCCCAAGACCGAGGAAGGCAAAGCTAAGTCTCGGGTCAACTCTGTTACGACGGCCCTGACCGGCCGCACCGTGCTACTGCCTTCAGATGACGTCGACGCCTACCAGCGCCATGTCCAGATCTATGTCGACGAATATCAACCCGTCGGCCGCAGCGAATCGGAGCTCGTCCAAGCCCTTGCCGACCACTCCTGGCGTCTCCATCGCATCTTCTCACTCGAGCACGCTCTCTACGCCTTCGGTTTTGAGCAGTTCTCCGAGCAATTCGCCGACCGGGGGGAGATGCAAGCCTCCTTCACCCATCTGCACACCTTCCTGCATTACGAAAAGCAGTTTCGCAATCTCCAAACGCAGGAAATGCGTCTCCGTCGCAATCGTGACAAAGACACAGCCGAGTTACGCCGCCTACAATCCGAGCGCCTCTCCGCCAGGACCGCGAGCGTCAGCGAGTCCTCCGTGTCCGGCGGAACCGCGAGCGTCAGCGAGTCGGACTCTTCCAGGATTGGGTTCGTTTTTTCATCCGGTGACGTCGAGCCGGATTTTAACGTCGTTCGGCAGTTCGTCACGTCACCATTGACCGATTCTCGGATGCCCGAGCCTAGTTTTGAGCTTGATTCGGAGCCTCAGATCGCAGCCTAATCACTCTTAGCCGCCGAAGCCCGGTCACAAATCGTCAAAAATCGGGATTGTGCTCTGTTTTCAATAGTTCCAGCGCCCGAAGTGTGCCCCGCGAGTCGCTTTGGTCTAATCTCTGGGCATGTCTGACAAAGTTACAACTCTCCCCGCTCTCGTTCCCCGTGCGTGCACTTCATCTGACCCTCGGCCCATCGTCGCGGAATCCCCTCAGAGTGTGCTGGAAGGCACGATTTCTCCTCGCGAGCTGCTCAAAAAGGATGCGGCACGAGTTCCCTTCGACCCAACGAAGCCGTACCTCAAGGTTGGTGACGAGCTCGACCCCGTTCTGGCGTTTCACCTGGGACGCACCCACCTCTAATTCCGTTGTGAGCGTTTGCTTACCAGCGCAAAGGGCACGCATGCGCGCTGCCAGACAGCAGAGGAACTCGCTAACCCTTCGGGCGGGGCGCTTGATGCCCGTGCCCGTTTTGCGCGCGTTTACTCAGGAGACTAACTGCGATACCCAAGCCAATTACAGTGAAAACGGCCCCGCCGTGACCGATCAAGACATGCCTCGCGTTATGAAGCGGGCAGTGGATTGTCAACATAAACAAAGCGGCGGCAGCGGAGAGCAACGACAGCGCTCGAATCGTGGCCGTGTTCCAACTCCAAAAGCCGCGTCTCCCGATGGTCCAGGCCACAATGAACGTCACGCCCGCGCCGAGCAATCCGCATTCGTAGCAGGCTAAGTCTAACTTCCTCATCGGAAGGTTGTAGGTGCGTTGAAACTGCCATGCGACCAGGCAAGCAAATAGTACGCCGAAGATGGTCAGAACAGGGCCAACAGGGATGGTTATGAGCGAACCCGGAACCAATCGCTTTACATAACTAGAGGCAGTGACGAGTAGCATCCCAGTCAGAATGACGTTGAAGCTGACGAGTTGGAACGTCGACATTACAGGGTAGCCTTTCGCTCCCACGATCGCCAGCAGCAGTGCCATCGCGGCGGCAATCGCTGAAATGATAATCAGGGTGAGCGTCGCATTCCCGGCCAACGGACTTACTGGTCGAAGATCGCCGAGGACTACTTCAGTCACGCGACGCGGCGTAGTAACTGACAGGGCGGGTGTATGACTCAAATTGCTTTCGGATCCGAGCTCTAATAAGTCTTGGCATCGGGCGCAACTATTCGCGTGGGCCCTGGCCTCGTCAGGCCAAGCCGACAGATCTGTCCCCGCAATCAGCAGGCGGTCAATGTCGTGGCAATTCATCCTTTAACCGCCGTTACCCGCCGGCTTCCCGGTGGCCGGTTCTCTAGCAACTTTCGAAGCGTTTCATACGCTCTATGAGCCTTCTGTTTCACTGCGCCAGTTGTCGATGACGTCGTGCGCGCCACCTCTTCCACAGTCATTCCCAACACTTTCAGCATGGTGAGAACTTCGCGCTGCGACTCCGGCACAGCCGCTAGAAGCTTCTCCAGATCACCCGTCGCCTCATCATGACGAGCTTCGCTGGGAGGAGCTTTCTGTTCCAGTTCCCGCTCTTCGAATGCTTCCTCGTGGGCGGCACGCCGTCGCTGGCGTCGAAAGTGGTCCACTCGTACATGCCTGGCAATGGCGTAAACCCACGGGAGTACCGGCTCGCCCGAACGATACGTTCGCCTCGCTTTGTGAATCTGCAGTAACGTTTCCTGGGCCAGATCCTCTGCCGAGGGACGGCTATCCGGCATTGACAGAAAGAATCTGTTGAGCAGCGGCCACAGCAGATTTAAGAGCTTTTCCGTGGCATTTGCATCGGCCTGCTGATACCGCACCATGAGCGTCTCGAGTGGAACTGGCCCCGCCGTCATCGCATCGCTGACTATTGGTATTTCGCTCATGCTCGGGTTCTGGTTACTGGCTCGGGCTCGGCCAGCCGATCGCCGCTGGGGCAGTACGGCGAACGGCCGCAAGCCATCTGACCTTCATCAGCTTAGCTCGTCCATAACTCGCTCACCTCCTTTGGCGAATAATAGTATGTAAGAGGTCGCTATGAAAAATTGTGCTTCGCGTATCACCGCAGCCGTATTTCTGTTGAGCTCACCGCTTTTAGCGGCCGCCACTCGCTCACCGGTTCTGCTTGAATTATTCACCTCCGAAGGGTGTTCCAGCTGCCCGCCGGCAGACACGTTGCTGGACAATCTTGATCGCACACAGCCATTCCCAAATGCCGATCTCATCGTGCTCAGCGAACACGTCGATTATTGGGATCAACTCGGTTGGCGTGACCCCTACTCCTCTCCGTCTTTCACAGCGAAGCAGCAACAGTACGCGGCGCGTTTAGACTCGACAGAGGTTTATACTCCGCAGTTGATCATCGATGGCACTTGGCAAGCCCTCGGAAGCGACAAGGGTCAAATTACGAAGGCCGTCGATAAGGCAAGTGCAGAGCCAAAGTTACCCGTCGAGTTCTCCGGTTCCCGCAACGGAGACAAGGGCCAACTTCGACTTGCCATATCGCCCGCGCCCGGCACGCCAAAAGCCGACATCTACATCGTGCTCGCCAAGAATCACGTGACCTCCCACGTCGAGCATGGCGAGAATGCGAACCGCACCCTCTCCTTCACCGCTGTTGCATATCGGACTCTGAAGGCGGGCACCCTAAAATCGGGCTCTCCGTTTGAGAAGCAATTTTCGATCGATTTGCCCGCTGCTAGCGGCGAGACGCGAGTGATCGCTTACGTTCAGGATCCGAAAACCGGCAAAGTGATCGGGCTGGCGCAGACCATCCTCTAATCGGTTTAATTGCTGGCGTCGGAAGGTTCTGGCGGAAGCTTTCTTGCAAAGAAATCAGCCGTTGCGCGATACGCCGTTACCCAGTCTCTGGTTAGAAGAAAGTCGTGGATTTCGTTTGGAAAGATCAGCTGTTCGAAATCGACGTGTTGCCGTCGAAGCGCCTCGACCAACATCACAGTTTGCGAGAAAGGCACATTGCGGTCGTCATCCCCATGAATCAATAGCACTGGCGATTTCCAGTCCTTCACAGAAGCCATTGGAGAGGATTCAAAGGCCAGCTTTGCCGCGTCAGGATGTTGTTCGGAGTCGTAGTTGGGCGTAAAGTTCTCAATCACGCCACTCCAATCGTGCACGCCATGGAAGTCTACTCCGGCCGAAAATAAACTCGAAGCTCGCGCCAATCCCAGAGCCGTTAAATAGCCGCCATACGATCCGCCCCACAATCCAATGTGCGCGGGATCCACATCCGCCCGCGACTTCAAATAGAGGGCGGCCCCCGTGACGTCATTGAACTCGCTGGCGCCAGCCGCGCCATAATGCAGAGCCTCGCGAAAGTCCAGTCCATACCCAATCCCGCTTCTATAATTCACGGACATCACAACATAACCCTTACTCGCCAAATACTGGTTCAGGGCATACGCGTTCGAGTAGTAGTACATGTAATGAAAGCCAAGCAGCATCTGCCGCCGTGAGCCGCCGTGAAAGAACAATAAGGCGGTATGCCGCGTCGGTCCTCCAGCCGACGGCAGGAATAATTGACCGTGAATCATCATCCCGTCCGAGCCCGCGAATATCACCTGCTGGGGTTTCACCAGCGACGCCGATGGGAATTCTTTGGGCACCGTTTCCGGAGCGAGCGCTTGCGCACGGCCGTTTGTCAGCCAAAGCGCCGCATGCGATTTCTGATTAAAACTGGAGGCGAGCGTCACGAGACCTGAACCATCCGCCAACGGCGCAGGCTCCCATTCGATTCCTTCACCACTGGTCACCTGTTTGGGTTTGCCACCCTGTGCCGCGACACTCCCAATGTGACGGCGGTCGATGTCGCCAATATTCGTGGAGTAATAGACGGTCGAGCCGTCGCTTGACAACGCAACATGCTCGATCACACCTTCGCCGGGAGTTAGTTCGACAGCTTCGCCGCCCGTTGCAGGAACGCTGTACAGATGCAGCCAACCCGTCTTCTCCCACGGAAAAACGAGACGGCCGTCTTTGCTCCAAAAAATCTGTTTTTCAGCCACATCGCCATGGAAGACACTCCCCGGCCCATCCGATGCACGAAAAACTTCTCGCGCTCGTCCGCTCGCGAGGTCACACACTCGAATGGCCCACGGTTCGCCCTCGCGCTGGGGAACGAACTCTACGCCGTCCGCGGATGCCGCAATTCGCAGATAAGCGATTTCTGAACCGTCCGGCGACCAAACTGGATCGATGTCCCGGTCGACGCTTGGATCAAGATAGCGAAGCGTCTTTCGAGCAGAATCATAAATGCCGATGAAGCTGTGCTCGCGTCGCACGCTCACGAAAGCCAGCTGCGAACCGTCTGGCGACCATCGGAACGTATTTACCGAGCCTTGCTGTGTAGCGGCCGATACGACATCGTCACCCGTCGGTTTCATCAGAAAGATCTGTTTGGCGCGCAAGAATGCGACCTCCTGGCCTGTGGGCGAGATCGCCGCAGAGTGACCCTCGGTCATCTTTTTGGGCGGCGCTCCGTTCAGATCCACTCGCCAGATGGATTGATCCGGTCTCGTGTCCGCCCACGTAGGGTTTGGATTCTCGCGCCCACTCTCAAGATCGCCGCCCCGTGTAAACAGTAGGAAGGATCCATCCTTGGCCCATGTGACCTCGGCGATCTCCTGCCCGTCATCCTCCATGAAATTTGTCAGCCGATGCGCCGTCCAGTCCGGCGCTCCGGCTTCCCAAATATTTCGCCGCCCTTGTTCATTGAGCAGCCAGACGACTTTCGCGCCGGTGGGAGCGGGAATGAGTTCGGATGCAAAGGGCGCACTCATCACCTGCTCAATGGTGAATGGCGTGGCTGCGCGCGAGCAGCAAGCTGAGACAACCGCAATCAAGATCGCGTTCAATATGCATTTGGGCATGAGGGATCTCCAAATTCTGCCACAAACGCAAGACTTTGTGTCGATTTGTTACGAACTAAACAGCGATCGGATCTGCCGTAGTAATTCCGTGAACGCGATATAGAGATTCAAAATACCCAGACCGCTCAGCGCTCCACGAAAATAACGGCTCATCCACAACGACGTGAACTCGGGGGAATGCACGGGTATCCAACTCATGTTCCATGAACTGAGCCAGGGAAAAACCAAGAGAAACAACCCCAGCTCCAAAGCAAAAACTACCAAGCAAAACCCCAGCACGCGCTGATGCCACCGCAGGAAGCGGGTGGGACGTGGGCTAGGCGGCGGCTCGGGGGGCGCCACCGGAGCCGGGCTGTTCATGAAAGCTCTCCGGCAGATTCGGTCGAAGTATCCAGTGCATAGCCAGTCCAGACGGCATCGCGCGCGCTGGCCCGTACGGGTTCGAAGCTAAACCGGTGCAACAGCGTGGGCCCATGTTCGCGCAAAGCCTGCCGATGGTCCGGAGTCGAGTAACCTTTGTTGGAGGCGAGATTGTATTGCGGGAAAAGCTCGTGCCATCGGGTGATGCAAGCATCACGATGAACCTTGGCAACGATTGACGCCGCCGCTATGGCCCGGCAGCGTGCATCGCCATCGATCAACGCTTCTTGCTGAATAGGGAGGTCGATTTGGACGGCGTCTACCAAGAGATAATCGGGCCTGACCGGGAGCGCCTCGACTGCCCGGCGCATTGCTAAGCGTGATGCTTGCAAAATATTGATCCGGTCGATTTCGTAGACGTCCGCACCGCCTGTCGCCCACCCGATCGCCCTCGTTTTTATCTGATTCGACAGCTCGGCGCGCTGTTCCGCTCCGATCACCTTACTGTCGTGTAAGCCGCGAATTGGTTTTGCAGGGTCCAAAACGACAGCGGCGGCAAAAACCGGTCCAAACAAACATCCGCGTCCCACCTCGTCTACCCCCGCTATACACGTGAACCCGCGCTCGCGGGCCGCACGCTCAAACGAGCTGACGCAGCGGATGGAAACTTGAGCCACGATTCAGTTGGATGCCGAAATCGATTAAACGCGCTCTCGAAGCCTGGCGGCTTTACCTTTCAACTCGCGCAAATAGTATAGTTTCGCGCGGCGTACGCGGCCCGTGCGGACCAAATCGATGTGGTCGATCACCGGCGCGTGTACAGGGAATATTCGCTCGACGCCCTGCCCGAAACTTACCTTTCGCACAGTAATTGTCTCGCCCATCCCGACGTTCTTGCGGGCGAGTACCACGCCTTCGAATGCCTGCAGACGTTCTTTGTCGCCCTCTTTAATTCGGACATGAACCCGAATCGTATCGCCCGGCCGAAACTCTGGATGCGCCGTCGTCCGCGCATGCTTGCTGATGAATCTGCTCACAACTGCGTTCTGCATGTCTTAACCTTCCGCCTCTAGTCTTCTTCGGAGCCGCCGAACAAATCCGGTCTGAGCCTCTCCGTCTTTTCGCGCGAGGCGGCCCGGCGCCAACGCTTAATCTCCGCATGATTGCCGCCCAACAAAACCTCGGGCACGCGCCAGCCGCGGAACTCCGCAGGTCTGGTGTACTGGGGGCAATCCAATAAACCGTCACTTTCGCCAAACGATTCGTTCAGCGAAGAAGCCTCATTGCCAAGCACGCCCGGGAGCAACCGCGACACCGAATCTACGATGATCGCCGCCGCCAACTCACCGCCGCTTAACACAAAATCCCCGATAGAGACTTCCTCATCCACCAGGTACTCCGATACGCGTTCATCGACGCCCTCGTACCGGCCACAGATCAGCAATAACTCCTCTAATCCGGCAAAACGCCGTGCCACGGATTGGTCGTACCGTTTGCCGTGCGCTGAAAGCAGAACAACCCGATTACGCTCAGTACGAACCGGCAAGACCGACTCAACCGTTTCGAAGACGGGCTGCGCCTTAAGCAGCATTCCTTCCCCGCCGCCGAATGGCCGGTCGTCCACAGTCCGATGACGATCGTATGTCCAGTTTCGCAGATCGTGGACAAGAATTTCCAATCGCCCGGCATCTCGCGCCTTGGCTACTACGCCGTACTCGAACGGGCCCTTAAAAAAGTCCGGAAAAATCGTGACGAGATGGAACCGCATCTCTATGCCCCGCCAGCCTCACAACTCCAATAGACCTTCCGGTACTTCAACCGTCATTCGACGGGCTTCCAGGTCAATATGTAGGCAAATTGCCTTCACAAACGGTATCAGTACGTTGCGTCCGTTCACTCGCACTTCCAATAATGGCGGCCCACCATACTCCTGCCAGCCCTCAACTGTCCCAATCGTCTTTCCCGCGGTGTCCAAGATCTCACAGCCAATCAGATCCGATTGAAAATACTCGCCGGCGGGAAGCTTTGCTCGGCTCGAAAATGGTACCCAAAGCTCCGAGCCTCCAAACCGCTCAGCGGCATCAATCGAATTCACACCTTCCAGTTTCAGAACCCAATCGCCCTTATGCGGCCACGCTTCCGAAAGAGCCACTGCGGCATCCTGACCGTCTGGAAACCGTACATGCGCCTCTTTTAACGACTCCAACCGCCCCGGCACGTCTGTCAACGAGCGCGCAAGGACCTCACCCCGGTTTCCCCTTGGCCTCAAGATTTCGGCCAAAATGACCCGATCTACGTCCATTGGCTACTACTCAAGGATTTCGAGCGAGAATCGCCGGTTCAGTTTCGTACCGACCGCGCCTAGCAATGTCCGAATCGATCGCGCAGTCCGCCCCTGTTTGCCAATTACTTTCCCCAGATCGCCTTCCGCCACTCGCAATTCGAAAACGGTGGTCTGCTCGCCCGAAATTTCTTTCACGACCACTTCTGCCGGGACGTCCACCAGTGCCTTTGCGATTTCCTCTACTAAGGCTTTTACCCCGTTGCTGTCACTCATCTTCAACCTTCCCAGGATCCCGCCCACTCCGGTGCAGCGCATCCGGAATTCCCGCTTCAGCTTATCGCTTCAAGAGCGCCGCCAATCAAAAAGATGCCGTCGAGCTTGAAATCAGGACCTACGCGACGGCTGGCGTTTCCGAAGCCGGATATTTCTTAAGGAGCCGAATTACAGTGTCGGAGGGCTGGGCCCCGTTCTTCATCCAATGGCCAATACGTTCATGGTTCAGTTGGACTTGGGCCGGATTAGCGACAGGGTTGTAGATACCCACCACTTCCACCGACCGGCTATTCCGCGCTCGCTCTTTCTCGATGACGACCACTCGATACGTGGGCTTTTTCTTGGCGCCAAAGCGCGCCAAACGAATCGTTAACATCTTCTGTCTTCTCTCTGCTTTCTCGAATGTCTACATCCCAGGGAAAGGCAGCTTCATCTTGCCGAGCCGCTTTCCCAAAAGTCCGGCTTGGCCGGTGAAACTCTTCATCATTTTACGCGCTTGGGCGTATTCCTTAAGCAGGTTGTTGACGTCCTGCACGGTGGTACCACTTCCCTTTGCGATCCGTCGTCTGCGAGAACCGTTAACCAACATATGATTTCGGCGCTCCTTAGGCGTCATGGAATCGATAATCGCGACCACTCGATCGATTTTCTTCTCATCGACCGAGGCATTTTTAAGGTCCTTCAGCGGGCCGACTTGAGGCATCATCTCAAGCAATCCCGTAAGTGGCCCCAGCTTCCGAATCTGCTTGATCTGATCCCGAAAATCCTCGAGCGAAAAATCGTCACCGAGCAGCTTTTCCTGCATCCGCTCGGCAGTCTTTTGATCGATTGTCTGCTCCACCTTCTCAATAAGCGACAAAACGTCGCCCATCCCGAGGATTCGTGAAGCTACCCGATCGGGATAAAATGCCTCGAGTGCGTCGGTTTTCTCCCCAACACCGACAAACTTCAATGGCTGTCCGGTGATTGACCGGATCGAAAGCGCCGCGCCCCCACGTGCGTCTCCATCCATTTTGGTCAAGATCACTCCGGTGATCCCAAGCCGCTTATGAAACTCATCCGCGGATCGCACTGCATCTTGCCCTGTCATGGCGTCGGCAACGAACAGGATCTCGGTGGGCTCTAATGCCGACTTGAGTTCATGTAGTTCGTTCATCAACTCGTCGTCGATATGTTGCCGTCCGGCCGTATCCACCAGTAAAACGTCCCGGCCCCCCTGGACGGCCTCCCGCCTTCCAGAGCGGGCTAGTTCAAGTGGCTTTGTCTCGCCTTCAACCCCTTCATAAATCGGGACCCCCGTCGTTTTGGCAAGAATGCTCAACTGCTTCCTTGCCGCCGGGCGATAAACGTCCACCGAGACTAACTGGGGGCGATTCCCTTCCTTGGCAAGGAGTCGAGCCAATTTCGCGGCGCTCGTTGTCTTACCGGAGCCTTGCAGTCCTACGATTAAGATGACGGTCGGAGGCTCATTCGCAAAGCGAAGCTTCGATTGGTGCGTGCCGAGCATCCGGGTCAGTTCATCCCGAACGATTTTTACTACCTGCTGGCTAGGCGATAGAGCCGTAAGCACTTCCTCGCCCATCGCCTTTTGCTTCACCTGTTCGATAAATTGCTTGACTACCTTGAAATGAACGTCAGCCTCGAGGAGTGCCACGCGCACTTCACGGAGCGCCTCTTCCATGTTCTCGGTGCTTAGTTTGCCCTCGCCACGCAGGTTCTTAAAAACCCGCTGAAGCTTTTCGGAAAGGTTATCGAACATTTCAGTTGTATGGAGGAGGCTTCTTACTACGAAAACGCCGGGGAGGTGTACGAACGCACTTCTACTCGGACTGGGACCAGCCTGCTACCCCGCCAGTATAGCGAAGTCGTGCGGGGCGTGTCGCTTGCGCCGTCCCCATGGGGGACAGAACGGCACATTCACGGCCACAATTAGGGGACCGAGACAGAACCGATCGCCTGCCAGCCCGAATTTCCTGTCGTGTTGTTACGACCAGCTAGGTAGAAGACGCGATTACCGGCAAAGGAAGAACTGAAGGACATGTTCAGCGTCACCGTTACCGTGTTGCCGGAGCTGGTGATGGAACTTCCAAGACCGTTGATTGTGCACTGGCTATTGCTTGCTGACTGACTTGTGGGTAGGGCGAGCGTGGCGAACGGCCCTCCTGCATCGCCTTTATCGTCTACCAGATAGACTGCGCGTGCCGCCGGAACGATAGCGAGGTAGCAGGCTTCTAAACCGTTTAGCTGTTTGTTGATCAGAACATCGACGACACTGAGGTCGGCAGCGCCATTCGTGTCATTAAATGTAAAGGTGTAAGTTTGATTGGCCGCGCTACTGCGGGCGGGAGTCATACCTCCGACCGCCGGGCCCAGGGTAACGATGCCAGGCACATTCCAGGTTGCCAATTCTTGCCATCCGGAGTTGAACCCCGTCAAATCCTGAGCGGCCGTGTAAACGATCTTGTTCCCGGCGAAGCCGCTGGCAAAATTGATGACTAGCGTCAGAACCGTCGTTGTTCCGCTTGACGCAATAGAGCTTCCGGAAGCATTTATCACGCATTGACTGTTTTGGACGGAGCCCGTCCCGGGCAAGGCCAATCTTTGGTAAGGGCCCCCCGCATCACCTTGATCATCCACCAACAAAAGCGTGCCGCTATTCGCGCTCGCCGGAACGAAGGCGAAGTAGCATGTCGACTGAGCGTTGAGAAAAGTGCCAACCAACACGTCCATTACCGTCAAGTTCTGCCAGCCGTTTGGGTCAGAAAAAGTGAAGGTAAACGTGGCTCCCGATCCACCGCCTGCCCCCGGAACGGCTGCTTGCGCCTGAGGCGTCGTGGATGGCGTAGCGACATTCGTTACGTCTGCAGCGCTGGCCGCCAGATAGCCACCACCGTTCACTGCAACCTGATTGACCAATTGAATTGCGGGGCTCGATCCAACCTCCATCATTGCGGTAAGAGGCGGATAGCTTTGGCCCGGCGCCAGCGAATCGGACCGCGTACACGGATTCGGCGAGCATGTCCATCCTGTTCCCGACATCCATGCCAGTGACATGCCTGATGGAACTGACTCAGTTACCGTGACGGGACCAGCGGTAGGACCAGCGAGAGGGGCGTTTGAAACCCTGACGGTATAGCCACCTGCTTGTCCGAAGCTGAAGTATCCCTGGTGCGTTGAGGTCACTTGCAGAAGCGGGTGAGCGCCTGGAATCCAGAGGCCCCGCACCACCGAATTCGTGCCGTCTGCAAAGATCACGTCCCCCGCGCCGTCAACGGCGAGGCCGTTCGGACTGAACATGAGCGCGTTTAGCGCCAGGCCGCCATCGCCGGAGTATCCGGCATCTGATCCTCCTGCGATGGTGTTGATCATCCCGTCAGTCACTTCACGGATGTTGCCAATTCCGTCTGAGATGTACACGTTGCCGCCGGCGACTGCAACACCGTTCGGGTAAGCCAGGCCGCCCAAAATCGCGGCTTCTCCATCGCCCCCGTACCCGGGCGTTCCATTCCCGGCGATTGTGAGGATAGTCCCCTGTGGGGTAATTTCGCGGACGCGAAAGTTCAATGTATCGGTGAAATAGACACTCCCCGAGGCGTCTACTGCGACAGAAGTCGGTGGAAGTAGGGTAGCTTGCGTGGCAGGGCCACCGTCACCGGAGAATCCGGGCGAGCCGTTGCCCGCGATTGAGGTGATTATGCCGTTCGCGGCTACTTTTCGGATCCTGAAGTTGCCGGAATCGCCGAAATATAGATTGCCCGAGGCATCAATGGCAAGCCCGGTAGCTGCCGAAATCGATGCACTTGTCGCCATGCATCCATCGCCAATGGTATCGATTTGCTGCTGACACCCGCTGCCGCCACCGGCGTAAAGCGTAATGACGCCAGTGGTCGCGATTTTTCGTATGGTGCTCCCCGAGGGTGCATTGTCGGCGACATACACGTTTCCTGTCGAATCAACTGCCACGCCATAGGGCAAGGTTAAAATGGCGCTTGTTGCGGAACATCCGTCTCCCGCTGCATCGGTTTGATGCGAACACCCGCTCCCGCCCCCAGCCAAGGTGGTAATTATGCCATTGCCGCTTACTTCTCGAACCCGTCCATCAAATGTATCGCTGATGTATAGATTGCCTACGCCGTCCAAAGCAACGCCATAGGGAAACTGCAGTTGAGCGCCGGTAGCGATTCCTCCATCGCCAGAACTGGAACTGATGCCCGATCCCGCGATTGTGGAGATGACGCCGCCAGATACTTTCCGAATGCGGTTGTTGCCATCCGCGATGAACAAATGCCCAGCGGAATCAACGGCCACCCCACCGACAATGCCTAGAGCTGAGCTAGTCGCATTGCAACCATCTCCAATCGAGTCGGCCGCTTGGGCGCAGACCGTTCCTCCACCCGCCACTGTTGTGATGACCCCGCCACTGACCTTTCGGATGGAATTGTCGTAGGAATCGGCGATATAGACATTCCCGTTGGAGTCGACTGCCAGTCCCTGAGGGGTATCTAAGACGCCATTGATTGCGGGGCAACCATCTCCAAGAAAGTTCGTTTGCTGTCCGCAGCCGTTCCCGCCGCCAGCGAAGAGAACCGGGGCATTTCCAAGGGGAATCTGGTAAGCGGCGCCATCGCTCGCTGTATATAGATTCCCGCCTCCATCGATGGCCAAACCCAAGGGAGCGTCAATTTGGGTGACTGTCGAGATCAAACCGTTTGTGGCTATTTTCCGAATGGCATTGTTGCCATTGTCAGCTATGTAAAGGTTGCCAGTGGAATCGAGGGCAAGACCCATTGGATTAGAGATTTGTGAATTCGCGGCCGCAGTTCCATCACCGCCGTAGCCCGCAACCCCATTGCCGGCGATCGTGGTAATCGTCCCGTCTGTCCACACTTTCCGAATGCGATTGTTCCCAGAGTCCGCAATATACAAATTGCCCGACCGGTCTGAGACGACCGCTTGCGGAGCATCAAGCCACGCATTGGTCGCCCAACTTCCGTCCCCGGCAAAGCCGCTCTCCTCGGAAGAGCCGGCGATGCGCATCAGAGCGCCCCCACTGCCGACTTTGAAGATTGCGTTTAGGCAAACAAAGTACACGTTGCCGCCGGTGTCGACGGAAACGTTAGCCGGATTGATGAGCGCGGTTGATGCCGCCACCGCGACGGTGTTCGGAAGTCCACCTCCCGCGATCGTAGAGATGGTGTAATTCTGCATCGCTGCCATCTGGCAGGCGAGCAACAGGAAGAGAATTCCAGACAGTCGTTTCGACAACACAAGCCGTCACGACTGCAACGGAATTACCAATCAATTGGAAACAACAGGATCAAGTCTCCACAGCCTTTTCTATGGTTTAGCGTCATTGATGGACCGAACTATTCTCGTTTACTTGAAAGCTATGCCGAATAGGGCTCCAAAACGGGAATTTGGCTGTTTTGGAACGTCTTTACCGACTGGTCACAAATCGGGACGAAAAAAGATCCGCCTTTAAATACATACGCTTAGGCCGGTTAATTGGCAACGGTTAGGGAGGTGCCAAAAGTACGCTCGTGATCGAAAGGAACCACGAACGTAATGCCTGAACCAATCATTCTCGACCATTTCACCTGTCTTATTCGGATGTTTCTGGGTTATTAATCCCGCAAAGTTCTAGTCAAGTCACTAGGATTAAATTTCCCGCTTTTATACACTGAAGGTGGTAAAGTACAAGCAATTACTTGGTAAGAAGTTTGGAAAATGCCACTTTTGCTCGCAGGGCGGCGGGTGTTTGATTCAACTCTGCCGCCTGCCCTCAAAGCGGTGGGACTGTTATGTTTCCTTCATCTATTTCAGTTGGGTGCGATCCCTCGTCCATCTGATACCCAGGGCCTGACCAACCGGCACACGTTGGTCGTCGAAGCAAACAAACTAAGTGACGCGCATGAGTTTGTCGATGCTTTGCGCTTATACGGACGTGCCGCACAACTCGCCCGGGAGGCCCACGATCCAAGTTTGGAGGCGATGGCGGATTTCAGTTCTGGCGCATGCTTAATTCATCTATTTCGCTATCGCCAAGCCATTTCCTGGTTGAACACGGCCCGTGAAATAGCCCTCCGGATTGATAACAAGTCTATAGCTGGTGGCGCCGACCTAAACACCACGACTGTTTATCTCCAGCTCGGGGAGTTTCTCCTTGCCCAAAAGACGGCACAGGAAGCGACGCGTCTCCTGGAAGATTCGCCGCGAAAAGACGCTTACGCGATGGCCCTCATGAACTTAGCGAGGGTCGAAGCCGAGCGCGATGATTTGGATCGTGCGCGCAGCTTCTATAACCAGGCAATCTCCGTTGCGGAGGCGAATAATCTTTTTCCCAAGGAGGCATCCGCGTGGAGTCATCTTGGCCAATCGCTCCTCGTTAAGGACGAACTCGCCGAATCTCGCCGCGCGTTCACCGAGGCTTATCGCCTATACCTGATGCAGCATAACGAGGCTGAACTCGCCGTTGTGCGCGCGGATCTGGCACTCCTCGACTACAAAGAGGGCCGATACAACGAAGCTCTTGTAAAGCTCAATGCGGCCTTAGCATCGCCCCCCTCGGCTCTGGCTAGCATCCCTCCTTATTTCCTTCTGCATTTGCACGGACAAATTTATGCTGCTCTGCATAGAGACCCGGAAGCTCTCGCTTATTTCCAAAAGGCGGTCGATGCCGCTGACGAATGGCGTGGCAATGCTCTTCCCGGCGACCTTTTCAGCGTGAGCACGGTCGCTTATCTGCACGATGT
>JBARMQ010000182.1:0-18125 GCA_049802535.1 Bryobacteraceae bacterium
GTGTAGGCGGGCCGGTCCTTTTCCGGAAACTGTTCCTGGACTTCGCGGACGGAGCACGGTCCAAGCTGCCACAGCTTTTCGAGCAATTGTAGTTCGAAGCGGCTAATCTTGGGCGGATCGTGGTGAGTCTCTGCCATGCCTACTCTTGTGGTCCACTCTACTACACGATTAGGAGGGAGTGCAAGAGGCTTTTTGGGGCTTTTTCACTTAAGCGTTATCTAGTCAGCCAAGCTTCAAACCCGAAGGGAGCGGGTTCAACGCGCGACTGGATCCAGCCGGCCTCGGCCGCCATGTGGCGAATCTGTTCTATGGTGTAAGCACGCTTGATTAGTACAGTGCGGAATACGAACATCATGAAAAGACGGTTGAGGAGACCGACGTCCATTTGCTTCACGTGATGACGCAGCTCCGCCACCGGAACATCGCGGCGCATGTCGATCAATAACGCGACGCCACCGGGGCGCAGTACGCGGCGCATCTCGGCAAGAGCTCTAACCGGTTCGGTGAAGTTTTTGAAGGCTGCGCGGCACACTACGAAATCGACGCTTGCGTCCTTGATCGGCAGCGCCGCCGCATTGCCTAATTCAAAGCACACGTCGACATGTTCGGCAGCGGCGTTACGCCTTGCGATTTCGATGAGGGTCTTACTGATATCCACGGCGCGTACATCGAAGCCACGCTTGGCAAGCTCGATTGATAGAAATCCCGGACCGGGCGCGACTTCAAGCACCGCTGCCTCGGCGGGAAGTTTCGCGGCAATGCGAGAGGCGAGAGCCACGAAATCGGGCATCCCTTTGCGCGTGGTGCGATCGTACCAGCGCGCCATGCCGCCTTCCATGCCGATGCCTTTGTAAGCTTTTAAAGTAGAAGTCATAATATCCTCTATGGTTTAGTTTGGAGGTATCTTATGTACTAAGATACATAGATAGTAAAGCAGAAGAATGCGCCAATGTCGATACCTAAAAAAGTTAAATCACGTAGCACCCCATCCGCCAAGCCGCCGCCGCATCCCGAGCCGGCTGCGGTAGCAGCGCCGTTTACCGCAATTGACGGCGTAGTGCTGGGGATTCGAAAATTCATTGCGGCTGCCATTTTCTTCAATGCGCAAGCGGCGGAGAAGGCCGGCCTGGGCTTAACGGATATGCAGATGATTCACATGCTGCAACTGTATGGGCCGTCGACTCCCGGCCGGTTGGCTGCCTGGACGGGCTTGAGTAGCGGAGGAGTAACGGTGGCGCTCGACCGGCTAGAAAAGGCCGGCTACGTACGGCGCGAACGTAACCCAGGCGATCGCCGCAGCCTGTTTGCAAAGCTTGTGCCAGAACGTATGCGCAAGCTGGCGGCCTTATATGAGGGAGTCGAGAGCGAGACGCGGCGGCTGTTGGCTACTTTGCCGCAGCGTGATTTGGAAGCAGTTTTGCGATTCTTTGCGACGCTTGAGACGGCGAAGAAAGAGAGTGCCGGGCTGCGTCAACCTTAACGCGAGCGTCAGGCTATAGGTTGCTTTGGAACCAATTAATAGTTCGTTCGAGCACGTCCTGCACATGAGCGGGATCGTTAAAATGATGACCTTCGTTGGGATAGACAACGAACTGCGTTTTGACGCCAAGCGTTTGAAGCGCGTGCCAAAACTCGCGCGATTGTGGCATGGGGCACTCGGCATCGCGATCGCCGACCACGATTAAGGTGGGCGTTTTGACGTTCTTGATGTAAGTGATGGGCGAACTTTTGGCGTAAACCGCCGGGTCGTCGTAAACAGAGGCGCCGAAGTACGGGATCATCCACTGATCGATGAGATTTTGACCGTAGTAACTTTGCCAATCGGCGATGCCGGCACCGGCCACGGCGGCTTTGAAGCGGTGCGTTTGGGTGACGGCCCACATGGTCATATAGCCGCCATAGCTCCACCCGCCAACGCCGATGCGGCCGGGGTCGATGGGCGCGAGTTTAAGCACCGTATCGACACCGGTGAGGATGTCGGAGAGGTCGCCGTAGCCGAAATCCTTCACATTGCCGCGAGTGAATGCCTCGCCTTCGCCAAAGCTGCCGCGGGGGTTGGGGAAAAAGACGAAGTAGCCTTGCGTGGCGAGAATGGACAGATCGAAGCCCGCGGAGGGCCAGGAGGGCGCCTTTTGGGCGGCGGGTCCGCCGTGAACAGAGACGACCAAGGGGTAATGCTTTTGGGCGTCGAAGTTCGCTGGGTACAGCAGCCAGCCGTTCACGTCATAGCCGCCGTTGGTCCACTTGACTTTCTCGGTCTTGCCCCAATCGGGTCTCAGGGCAGAGTTAACGGTGGTAACGGCGCGCCAATCGCCGATGGGACCAGCCCAGACCTCGGGCGCGCGCTCCCAGGACGTGCGGATGACGGCGGAGGTTCTGCCGTCTTGTGCGACGCCGCCGAATCGAAGTTGTTCGTTGCCCGTCCAGAGGACCTCCGCTTCACGGCTACTGGGATTCAACAGGGCGATGTCGACGCCGCCTTCACGATCCTCACCCACCAGCATTTTGCCGTTCGCGAGCCAATCCAGCCATGCGGCGGAAGATGGCCGTCCTGGCGTGAGGTCAGAGATGTTACCGCCGCTTAGTGAGGCGAGATAGATATCGCCTCCGGTTGAACCTTCGTCGCTCATGATGCCGCCGATGAAAGCGATGTTCTGGCCGTCGGGCGACCAGCGCGGAACCGCGATCTGGGCCGGCGGTTTGACGACGAGCTCGGGCGCAGAGGGCGTGGTGGCAGAACCACGGTAGAGCTGCGCGATCCACCAGTTGTTGTCGCCGACGCCAGGAGCTGCTGTGTAAGCGAACTGCTGACCGTCGGGCGACCAATCGTACTCATAGACATAGATGTCGGAGGGAGTGACGATGCGGAGCACGCCTGTTTCCGGATTTAATACGGCAATGCGCTGCTCATAAATCTTCTGATCGACTACGCCTGTTTCGGGCGTCGATGGCGCCAGCGGTCCCGCAACACGCGGGGCATTTTCAGTGAAGAGAAAGGCGATTTCTTTGCCGTCGGGCGAAAAGCGCGGGGCAGCCAGAAATCCTTTGAGCGATGTGAGCTTTCGAGGCGTACCGCCGTGCGCTTCGGCTTCATAGATTTCGGGCTGGCTTGGCTCGGCGGCATCCGACACGAAGACGATATGCGCGCTGTCGGGCGACCAGCTTATGCCAGATTCCGAAGCGTCTTTTTGAGTATCTTTCACAGCGGTGACATGACGCTTCGCGGCGGGATCGTTGAGCGCCGCGATGTAAATAGCAGAGTGGCCCGAGTCCGTTCCATTGGGCTTCTTCAGTGTTTCGACCCACGCCAATTCCCGGCCGTTGGGAGCGATAGCTGCGGCGCGGAAGGAATGAACTTTGTAGAGAGATTCGAGCGTCGAGTGAACACTAGGAGGGGTTTGCCCGCTGACGGTTTGCGCGACGCTAAGAAGGGCGCCGGCCAGCACAACGATAAGAGCGCGCATAGGACTCACTGTAGCGAATCTGCTAACGGGATTAAATCGGGCGGCTGCGGCGAAGGTGTTAGGCGGTCAAGTTAAAGCGAAACCGCATATCTTCGCCAAACCACTGAATGTAGTTCGTTCCCCAGGCATTGTTGAACAGGCTGAAGTGGATGCCTTGCGCAAGATCGGGTTGATCGAGCGAGAATGCAATCGGAGATCGCTCCCCTAAGGCGACGACTGGCGCGTCCAGGGTTTCGATAGAGAACGTTCCATTGTTGTCCTTATAGTGGAGGCCGTTGGAAAGCGCATGCATGTGGCGATTGCCTCCAGCCACGACGTCGAAGGGGAACACGGGTTGTTCCACCTTATCGAGACGCCAATTTTGCGGATCGGGGGCGTTCGGTTGGAACGTTAACCAAAGAGCCTCGGGTAGGCGATTCGACTGTTTTCCGAACCAGGAGAATTCGAGATGGACGGCGGGTTCCTGATGCGGCAGGAAGATGTCGAGGTACATATCTTCTGGCCAAGCCACCAGGCCGCTGCGCTTGGCTTGGGCATCATCGATGTTCAACTTTGCAAGAATGCGATGACCTTGTGAATCTTCACTGGTCCAGCAATTAATCAATTTTGGGGTCCAGGTATGACTTTGCGCACCGAAATGTTCGATGTTGGGTTTGCCAAAGTCTTTCGGCGCCCAATCTTCTTTACTCTTTACGTAAGCGGCGAGAAAGCGGTCGTAATCTTGTTTCGATAGCGTTTGATAGGCGAACAGCGCAAGAGGATTTTGAGTCGACGCCCAGTCGCGGCCGGATGACTTGGAGCGTAGCGTTGTGATAGCACCCGTTGCCTCGTCGAGTGCGATGACGAAATGTTCCGTGTCGAACCTGGTTACTGGGGTGTGAGGCTTCAGACCAGAGGAGTCGGGGCGAGCCGGTTTCAGGGCGGCCAATTTTTGCAAAGCTTCGTTGCGTAACGGCGAGGGAAGGGTCGCAACGCCTTGATCCAGGTCGTCGCGTTTTTCGACCCAACTAAATTCAACAGTTTTGTAATTGGGCCGATTAAGCATCTCGGAGAGATCGTGCGGCGTGTAGTGTTCAAAATCGAGCCAGGTTTTGGTGTCGGTGCCCCAGGTGTGTTCCGCTGCAAGAGAAAACCGGCGCAACAGTGCAATGTCAGTCGAGTCAGCTGCGGCGAATTTTCCATTTGCAATCCAATTGCGGCGCAGCCGGAGGATTTCGCGATAACGGGCTACTTTGACGGGATCGCTGGGAACCCCATAAATCCAGGTATCGCCGATCTCCTGGGTCACGACCGGAAAATGACTTTGGAAAGGCGTAACGGCATTGGCGATATCGGAAAGATTTGCGGCGCGAATGGCAGCGTTCGGGAATCTCTTTTGTAAGCGGTCGTAAATGGCGTTGATTTCGGCGATGGTATGCGGCCCGCTGTTGTCGTTTCGAACCTCTATGTCAACGGCGAGGTCCGATCCAGGGACACGGACGAGGCCACCATATTCATGAAGGTGATACATCATGACGACGGAATTTCGATCCGCTTTCCAAACGAAGAGTGGGGGCACTTGGGGCGGCGTACTGGCTGAGTTGACACCGATATCGAGGAACGTGACGCCGCTTTCGGCGAGGGGAGCCACCAAGCCACGAGTGTGGCCAGGTACGTCGGTCATTTTGGCGCCCGTCGTGGTGCGGTTGAAGCGGCGATCCAAAATCTTTGAAAAACCAATCGCTCCCGTTATGAGTGAGCGATCGAGCAACTCGCTTTGCCAATTGAAGGGAAGAGCGTGCCAAGCGATATCGCCCGAGGCCACTGCTTGCTCCATGCGAGAACGTTCTTGGCTGTTCGCTTGCTCGAAATATTCATACAACAACCAGGAACCAGTGGTCCACACATAGCGATGATTACCGGCCTCGCGGACTTGATGGGCGATTTGAATGGCTTGCGGGAAGTACACCTTGAAGTACTTGCGCATGATTGCCGCCTGAGTGTCGATGAAACCGAGATCGAAGTGGCATTTGAACATGACGAGCACGGTCTTCACGTCCGAAGACGGAGTCTCCTGGTGGGCCGATGCCCGCAAGGCTGATGACGCGCCGCCAGCGGCGAGTGTCATGCCAAGGAATTCGCGCCTGTTCATGTGTTTTCCGAAACCCGAACTCGATTCTACGTCACGCGGGCCGCTGCTATAGTTTTGTCGGAACGATGACCACACGAATATTTCGATCGATTCTATTGTTCTCCCTTGTGGCGGCGTTTGCCGCCGCACAAACGGCACATGCGCCGTTGCCTCCGCTTCCGGCTCCCCAAGAGATGCCGGCGCCGGGGCCCACGACGAACGCTCCCTATGCGCCGAGGCCGATCGTGGCAGGCGGCATCGTGATTCCGCTCTACCCACCGGGCTCACATTTCTTAAACGCACAGCGTGCAAATGAAGCTGAGCAGTACAACATGAGCCAAAGCGTTCCGGGCCGGATCAACAGCATCGTCAACATTCACAATCCATCGATTGAAATACACACGGTGGATCATGGCCTGAATACGGGCGCCGCGATCATTTTGGTAGCGGGCGGCGGACACCGGACGTTGAACGTGGGCAGCGAGGCGGCGGACTTTGTGCCGTTCTTTTACAACTACGGCATCAATACGATCATCTTGCGCAGCCGGCTACGCCGCGATGGGTACGATCCTCAAACGGACGAAGTCTACGATGCTCTGCAATCCATTCGCATGGTACGCGCGTATGCGAAGCAATTGAACATCGATCCGAACAAGATTGGCATGATGGGCTTTTCTGCTGGAGCGGAATTGGCGGCTGCCGCGGCGGTGTTGTACGACAGTTTTGACCAGAAGAACAACGAGGCGAGCGACCCTTTCGCGGGGACGACATCGCGTCCTGACTTTGTGGGACTTATCTATCCCGGTCCTTCGCCGTTTGCGGCAAATCGTACGCCTCCGCCCATTCCGCCCAATGTTCCGCCGGCTTTCATTGTGTGCGGCGGATCGGGCGATCGGGTTCATGCCATTTGGGCGATCGAATATTTCACCGCAATGCTGAAGAAGAGCGTGCCGAATATCGAAATGCATATCTATGGAAATGGACGGCACCCCGGCGAAGTTCTCAGCGATGGCAGCCACATGACAGGCGGATTAACGTATCGGAACGGTATGCCGTTCGGCACGTGGCAAGACCGATTTATCGATTGGTTCCGCGACTTGGGGTTTTTGCAAAAGCCGGGTGTGGAGACGAAGGCCGCGAAAGATATAGCCGCATACCTGAGTCAAAATCACTGATCCCCGATCTCATGAAGAGGGAGTTCGACGATCTATGGACATCAAGGCTCAGAGTGCCGGACACCATCTTTCCTTAGGTATAACGCTGATCACGCTAGGATTCTTTTGCGCCGCCGTGATGAGCACGTTGAGTAAAGCGGCTGTGGGAGTACCCCCGCTGCTGGTCTTGTTTCTGCAATATGGGATCAGTTTTTTGGTTTTCGTTCCGGCAGGAGTGCGCGCGGGACCAAGCCGGCTTCGGACTGACCATTTTTGGCTGCAAGTGTTCCGCAGCCTAGCTGGTTCGGTTTGCCAACTTCTGTTCTTTATCGCGGTGCGGTCGATTCCGCTGCTTGACTCGGTGTTGTTGTCCAATTCGGCGCCATTGTTTATCCCGCTTGTGGTGTATGTCTGGTTTCGCAAGACAGTGCGGCCGTTGGTTTGGGTAAGTCTATTGATTGGGCTGGTGGGCATTGCGCTCATCATCAAGCCTGGTCCCGAACTGCTTCGCAACCCGGCTTCGGCGATTGCTTTGGTGTCGGGGATATTCTCAGCATTCGCGCTGGTCGCGACAAACAGGCTGGCCGAGACTGAGCCGCCCGCGCGAATTTTGATCTACAACTTTGGCGTCTCGACCCTGCTGCTGATTCCGTTCTGCAGCTGGGCGTGGAAACCGCTGACCACCCGGCAATGGATGCTGCTCTTGGGAGTGGGCGTCTTTTATGCGGCGACGCAGTACTTGATTATTCTGGCGTACCGCTATGCGAGCGCAACGGAACTATCGCCGTTTAACTACAGTGTGGTGGTCTTTTCCGGATTGCTGGGTTGGTGGTTCTTCGGCAATGTGCCGAATGTTACTGCGGTCTTAGGCACGGTGCTGATTTGTGCAGGCGGCATCCTGAGCATACGGGGAGGGCCTTCCGAAGGCCGCGGGCACGCGTTCGGCAACGGACACTGGAAGCTTCATTGGAAGCTATTGAACACCAAGCAGCTCACAGAGCAGGCGATTCCTCCAGCCCCGCCAGTATAGTGCCGGGTTTCTAATGGCCACTACACTAGAAGGCGATGAATAGTGGACCCATTTCGGACTTTGTACGGCATCATTTCCGGCATTTCAATGCGGCGACATTAGTAGAAGCATCGGACGGCTATATTGCGCACCTGAATAAGGGCGGAAAGATGTTTATGACGTTGGCGGGAGCGATGAGCACTGCGGAACTTGGCGTGTCGTTGGCCGAAATGATTCGGCGAGACAAAGTTCACGGAATTTGTTGCACCGGTGCCAACCTGGAAGAGGACGTTTTCAATTTAGTGGCGCACGATTTCTATGAACGGGTGCCGCATTGGCGGGACTTGTCGCCCCACGACGAACAGGCGCTGCTGGAAAAACACATGAACCGGGTAACCGATACGTGCATTCCAGAAGAAGAGGCCATGCGGCGCATCGAAGGCGTCATTTTGCGCCAATGGATGGCTGCGGATCAGAAGGGCGAGCACTATTTTCCGCACCAGTTTTTCTATCAAGTTTTGCAATCGGAAGATTTAGAGAAGAGCTTTCAAATTGACGTGAGGCATAGCTGGCTTTATGCGGCGATGGAACGCGATTTACCGATGTTTGTACCAGGCTGGGAAGACTCGACGTTGGGAAACATGTACGCCGGCCACTGCATTTCGGGCGACGTCAAGAACGTTCACACGGTACGAACCGGCATCGAATACATGATGTCGCTGGCCGAGTGGTACACGAGCACGTCGAAGGAATCGTCAGTCGGATTTTTTCAGATCGGGGGCGGTATCGCGGGCGATTTCCCTATCTGTGTCGTGCCGATGTTGCGACAGGACTTGGAACGCGAAGACACTCCACTATGGGGTTATTTCTGCCAAATCAGCGATTCGACCACCAGCTACGGATCGTATTCTGGCGCGATTCCTAACGAGAAAATAACTTGGGAGAAGCTGAGTATCGATACCCCGAAGTTTGTGATTGAATCCGATGCGTCGATCGTTGCGCCTTTGGTGTTCGCGACCGTCTTGGGATTATAGCGTCGCAAGCACTAAGCTATAGACATGGTTGTTGCGGGGCGGCAGAAGTCCGTCGCGTTCTTTATTGCGCTAGGCGCGGGGCTAATTTTAGTCACACTCCTGCTCTATGTGGGCTGGGTGGTGCTGAACTGGCGCACCGGAATTCTTCTATTTTTCGGCGCGTTGCTGATCGCGACCATCATCGGCGGAGTGGTACTGAACACGATATTTTTAGTGCGCGAAATCCGCCGCAATGAGAAACATGATGCGTTTATCAATGCCGTTACGCACGAGTTAAAGACTCCAGTCGCGTCGATACGGCTCTACTTAGAGACACTTCAAACGCGAAAGGTGGACGAGAGAAAACGGAAAGAGTTTTACGACATCATGCTTTCCGATAGCGACCGTTTACTGGCGACGATCGAGCAGGTCTTGCGGACGGGACGTGTGGGTTCGACGTCGCGACCGGTGGCGACCGCGCCTGTGGAACTATCGGCATTAGTTGAGGAATGTATCGGCCGCGTACGATCTATGAACATTAGAGGCGGTGAAACGATCACCTTCAAACCAGGGCCGCCAGTGAAAGTTTTGGGGGATGCGGAGGAAATTCGGGCAGCAGTTTCGAATCTGATCGATAACGCGGTTAAGTTTTCCGGTCCAGAGATGAGAATTTTGGTCGAGATAGACAAAGTGGATGGCAACTACATGGCGGTGCGTGTGAAGGACCAAGGCCCCGGCATTCCAAAGGGCGAGTTGAAGCGAATCTTCAGGCGGTTCTATCGCGTTTCTGGTCCTTCAGCGCCGCGCGTGAAAGGGACCGGATTGGGATTATTTATTGTGCGCTCGGTCGCGATACGGCATGGCGGCAGAGCTTGGGCGGAAAGCGAGGGGCTGGGTCACGGGAGCACGTT
Source organism: Bryobacteraceae bacterium (assembly GCA_049802535.1). Lineage (GTDB taxonomy): Bacteria > Acidobacteriota > Terriglobia > Bryobacterales > Bryobacteraceae > Bog-105. The sequence goes on from JBARMQ010000182.1 coordinate 9,662, forward strand.
CGTTCTCCAGCTGCCGATTCTGAAATGAACCGTGTGTTGGTAGTGGAGGACGAGCAGCATTTGGCGGACGGACTTCGTTTCAATCTGGAGGCGGAGGGTTATAGCGTTGAAATCGCCGAAACGGGTGAGGACGCCATGGAGAGACTGCATAAAGCAACCGATTTTGACGTCGTGGTGCTGGATGTGATGCTGCCTGGCAAAGACGGTTTCGCCGTTATGGAAGAGATGCGGCAGGCGAGTTACTTTATTCCCACGTTGATGTTGACAGCGCGCGCCCATCCCGATGACGTTTTGCGCGGTTTTGCGGCAGGGGCGGACGATTATCTTTCGAAACCTTTTGAACTTTCGATTTTGATTGCGCGTATTAAAGGATTGCTGCGCAGGCGGGAATGGCTGCGCTTTGGGAGCGGGGGCAAAAAAGAGGCCAACAACAGCGGCGCCGTACCCGGTTCTTCCGACGCATTTGTATTTGGCAAATTGCTGGATAAGAGCGTAGACTTTGACCGGCTGGAGTTGATCGTCCGTAACGAGGCGATCCCGCTAACGGTGATGGAGGCGAACGTACTGCGGTATCTGATACAGCACAAGGGGAAACCGGTGTCGCGGAAGAAGATGCTGGAAGAGGTATGGGGATTGCAGGAGAATACCGACACGCGTCCCATTGATAATTTCATCGTGCGGTTGCGACGCTATATAGAGGATGACCCTACCCGTCCTCAGCACCTGCTGACGGTTCGAGGAGTGGGTTACCAGTTTCTAGACGCGCCCGGCAAGCCCGAGCCAGCGCACTGACGGCTCATCCGTAGGCGCGCGAATGGGCATTGCGCGGCACTCCTTGTCAATATGTGATCCTGAAAGTAAGTTTTTGTAAAGGTATCCGTTTTGCGTCTCTTATTTACTCTGTCCTCTCTCGCACTGTTTGCATTTCTCTCAGCGTGTAGCTCCAAGAAGGCCTCTCAGGGGGCATTTGCACTTCCGCCGGTCGCCGTCCGTGCGGTCGCGGCTGTTTCATCGAATGTGCCGCTGACGGTTTCCGCCATCGGTAACGTCGAGGCGTTGACCTCGGTTGACGTCAAATCGCAAGTAGCCGGGCAGATCCTTTCCGTCCATTTTTCACAAGGCCAAGAGGTGCAGAAGGGGCAATTGCTGTTTGACATTGATCCGGAAACCTTGAATCGGCAATTAACGGAACAAGAGGCTGAACTAACTCGCGACGCGGCGCTTGAAGCGCAGTCGAAGGCGACTGTCGAAAAGGATGCGGCGATGTTGAAGAACGCCAAGGCCCAGTCAGATCGTGGCGTGGCGCTTGCCAAAGACGGCATTTTTTCGAAGGAACAGACAGAGCAGTTAGTGGCGACGTCGGAGTCCGACCAAGCGGCGCTCGACGCGGACCGTGCGGCGGTGGAAAGTTCCGCAGCAGCGGTGACTGCCGATAAGGCGAAGATCGCGCAAACACGTTTGCAGTTGAGTTACACCAAAATCACAGCTCCGATCACGGGGCGCGCCGGGGCAATTGCCTTGCAGCCAGGAAACCTGGTCAAGGATAACGACACGAATGCAATGGTTACTCTACTTGAGGACTCGCCGATTTACGTAGCATTTTCAGTTCCGGAGCAACTGCTTCCGGAAGTGCGCAAGTATGATGCCATGCACCCGCTGCTGGTGACCGCCTCCACCGATGGAAAATCCGTACAAGGGCGGCTTGACTTTATCGACAACACGGTTGACACCTCGACCGGCACTATCAAATTGAAGGCGAAGTTTGAGAATGCAAACCGAATGTTGTGGCCCGGACAGTTTGTGGACGTGCGCGCGCAGTTGAGCATCGAGCCAGATCGCATTGTGATCCCGAATCGAACGGTGCAGACAGGTCCGGAGGGTGGTTACGTCTGGGTGATGGATCCGGCCAATTCAACGGTCGCAATGCGGCCGATCCACGTCGAGCGGACCTTCAAAGAGAATGGCGAGGAGTTGGCGGTCGTGAGCACGGGACTGCGGTCAGGCGAAATGGTGATCTCGGAGGGGCAGATGCGCCTGATGCCGGGAGCGAGAGTGCATGTTATGCCGGCGACCGCCGCGAGCAATGATGCAGTGGCGCCCGCGATGCCAGGAGCATAGGAGGACACCAATGGCGATTACGGATCTATTCATACGGCGAGCGGTAACCACTTGCCTGGTCATGTTGGCCATTCTGGCGTTCGGCATCCTGAGCTACGAAAGCCTGCCGGTTAGCGCGCTGCCCACGGTGGAATATCCCACGATTCAAGTTCAGGCCTCGCTACCGGGTGCGAACCCGGACACGATGGCATCGTCGGTCGCGACTCCGCTGGAGAAAGAGTTCTCCACCATCGCGGGTATCGATAGCATGTCTTCGACGAACAGCTTAGGTACGACCAGCATCACGCTGCAATTTAACCTGAGCCGCAACATCGATGCCGCCGCGCAAGACGTTCAGGCTGCTATCGCCCGCGCCGGTGGGGCATTGCCGACGACCATGCCTTCGCCGCCTTCCTATTCCAAAGTGAATCCGGCGGAACAGCCGGTCCTTTACATGACGTTGCAGTCGCAGACGATGAGCCCGTCGCAATTGGATGAGTACGCGGAAACACTGATAGGCCGCCGGATATCGATGGTGAGTGGAGTTGCTCGCGTTCAGGTCTTCGGCGCCAAACAGTATGCGGTGCGCATACAAGCCGATCCGCAGAAACTGGCCACGCGGCAAATTAGTTTGGAAGATTTGCGGGCCGCGGTCGGAACGGGCAGCTTGAATATGCCTGCGGGAACGCTAGACGGTAATCATAAGTCGTATACCGTTCAATCGAACAGCCAACTGAATAACGCGGCGCAATTCCGGCCGCTGATCGTTGCCTATCATAACGGCAATCCCGTCCGTTTGGACGATGTGGCAAATGTGATCGACAGCGTGTCCACTCCGAAGACCGTGTTTTGGATTGACGGGCGTGTGTCGCAAGTGCTGGCGGTGCAAAAGCAGCCCGGTTCAAACACGGTACAAGTGGTGGACGCAGTCAAGGCAGTGCTGCCTTCCTTGCGGAAAACCATGCCGGCGGGGATATCGCTGGACGCGACGTTCGACGCATCACGAAGCATCCGGGAATCCATCTCCGACGTTAAATTTACGCTGCTGATTACCATTTGCCTGGTGATTCTGGTGATCTTTGTTTTCCTGCGGAATTTCTCGGCGACGGTGATTCCGAGCCTGGCTGTACCTTTGTCGATTCTTGGGACGTTCGCCGCCATGAAGCTGTTGGGGTTTACGGTCGACATGCTTTCCATGATGGCGATCACATTGTCGGTAGGATTCGTGGTCGACGATGCGATTGTGATGCTCGAGAACATCGTTCGACATATGGAAATGGGTAAACCGCGAATGCAAGCGGCACTGGAAGGCGGCCGTGAAGTGGCGTTTACGATCGTGTCCATGACGATTTCGCTGGTCGCGGTGTTTATCCCCGTGCTGTTCATGGAAGGCATCATCGGACGCCTGCTGCGGGAGTTTTCGATTACGATTGCCATCGCCGTTTTGATATCGGGCTTCGTTTCGCTGAGCCTGACGCCGATGCTTTGCAGCCGGTGGTTGAAGCAGGAGACCGGGCATCACGGGCGTTTCTATCGTTGGTCCGAATCCGGCTTCGACGCCATTAATAACTTCTACCGGCGCACGCTCGAGGGAGTGCTGCGTTGGAGATTGGCCGCGTTGATTGTGAGCATTGTGCTGACAGTGGTGACGCTTTATCTGTTCGTCATTATGCCGAAGGGATTTATGCCGACAGTGGATACCGGCATGGCGTTTGGGGGCACCGAGGCAGCGCAGGATGTTTCGTTCGATCAGATGGCCGCGCTGCAGAAGCAGGTCTCCGACCTGATTCAAAGAAATCCTTATGTGGAACATGTGGGCGCCGGAGTCGGTGGATTTGCACAGCAGAACCAAGGTTTCATGTTCCTGGTCTTCAAAAACGGCAAGCGGCCACCGGGGAGCGCCATCGTAGGGCAGTTGATGATGCAGATCATGAATAGTCCCGGGATCGTCGGCTTCTTGCAGATTCCGCCATTGATCACAATCGGTCAACAGGAGGGCCGGAGCCAATATTCGGTCGCATTGCAGGATGCCAATACCGAGGAGCTATACCAGTGGGCGCCCAAGGTTGAGATGGCGCTACGGTCGCTGCCGCAAATTACGGATGTGTTTAGCGATTTGCGGTTGAGCAGTCCACGAGTCGATGTGGTTATCGATCGCGACAGGGCCTTGTCGCTCGGCGTCACACCGGATGCGATCGCGAACACGCTCTATGACGCATATGGGAATCGCCGCGTGGCGACCATTGACGCAGCGTCGAATCAATACGATGTCGACTTGGAAGTCTTGCCCAAAGATCAGCGCGACCCAGCCGCTTTGTCGCAATTGTACCTACGATCGGCGAACAACAAAATGGTCCCGCTAACCGCCGTGACGGCGTTCAAGCAGACGGTTGCGCCTTTGAGCGTGAACCACATCGGCCAATTGCCAGCGGTCAACTATCAATTCAACACGAGGCCCGGTGTGGCACTAAGCCAAGCTACCGGCGCGATTGACCAGATCGCGCGTAAGTTAGGACTGCCCGACACCATTACGTTCACATACCAGGGCACGGCGGAGGCGTTCCAAAGCTCGCTGAAGGGCCTGACCGTGCTGCTGATTATTGCGGTGTTGGTGATCTATCTCGTGCTGGGCATTTTGTACGAGAGCTTCATCCACCCGATCACGATTCTTTCGGGACTGCCGTCAGCGGGCCTGGGCGCGCTGATCACCCTAATGCTGTTTCATCAAGACCTGAATCTGTATTCGTTTGTCGGGATCATCCTGCAGATTGGCATCGTGAAAAAGAATGCCATCATGATGATCGATTTCGCGCTGGAAGCGCAGCGGCAACGTGGGCGGTCGCCGCAGGAGGCAATTTTTGAAGGCTGCATGCAGCGATTCCGGCCCATCATGATGACCACGATGGCGGCGCTGCTCGGAACGTTGCCCATTGCGATTGGCGCCGGCCCGGGCGGTGAAGCACGCAGACCATTAGGCATTGCGGTTGTTGGCGGCTTGATCGTTTCGCAAGTTCTGACGTTGTACATAACGCCGGTGATTTATCTTTACTTAGACCGGTTGGCCACACGCAGCCCACGACGCGCAGACAAGAGCCGAACAATGGAAGCTTGGCCTGTGGCTGAACCAGCGGCAAAGTAAGTCTCGGTTAGTTGTCAAGCCAACCCTGGTTCCGTAGCAACTCACGAAACGGGGGATCGTTCAGGGAGACGACGGGGAAATACGCCCCTGTCAAGGTGCGCGTCCACCACGCACCGGTGCGGCGATGTTCTTCAGGCGTTGCGAAGTGATATTCGTAAAGCCGAGCCCGAACATATTGAGGTGGCTGATTCGGAAACGGATTGCTGCGGAGCAGACTCAAGACGGCCCGATCGTTTTCAAGCAATTTAGCCATGAAGTTTATGAACCAAGGCTGATCTTGATAGGTGCCCAACGCCGCAAACCACATTAGCCAATCCAGCCGCAAATGATATGGTGCGATTTGTGGCGGCCGATAGTTCACGTCGCCCGGCTTGCCCTTGAACTGATATTCGAGCCATCGCGTGTTTGGCAGAATGACTCGGTCGGACGTTCCTTCAACAATCACTTCATAGCGTGGACGCGTGATGCTGCCAAATGCACCATAGGTACCAGCCAAATGCAATGGATTGTAGTTGGTGTTCATGACTTGGCCAGCCGAAATCATGTTGAGGACGGGCTGAATGCTGAGTACTGCAATCAACGCGCCGACCGAATAGCAGGCAATGTCGAGTGTCCGTATGGATGGCAGGCTGGCGGGGACCCACCGCATTGCCGCGGGGATAAATTTGGCGTCGAGCGTCGAGAAGGCCAGGATGAGGGTAAGGAAGTTCAGCCATGAAAGATTACCACTCATCATGATGAAAAGTTGGAAGACGATGGTCAGTAGTCCAGCAATGCCGCGAATCGGCTGCGGGCCGAAATAGCCAAAGGGAACGATCAACTCGACGAAGTGGTTGAAGGCAACGCCGGCCTTGTGCGTCCATTCGGGCCCCCAGTGAAATGCCCAACTGAGCGGATTCGGCATCGGCTGAGTTTCGTAATAGTAATTCAAGCACGTCAGGTCACGCCAACAAGGATCGCCGCGCAGCTTGATCAACCCCGCGCCAAACATAATGCGGAACAGCAGCCATCGGAATAGCCAGATGGGAATCTGATTGGGCGCGACACGCGCACTGCCGAGGAACATGGCGTAGAAGCAGCCCTCCAGCAGGATCGATTCCCAGCCAAAGGCATAGAAATCCTGGCCCACGTTCACAAATGACAGATAGAGAATATATATCGCCGCCCAAACTGAAAACGAAAGCCATGTGGAGTAACGGCTGGCGACGCCGGAAATGACCAGTGCTGAGAGGACGATGCCGATCCAGGCGCACGCGGTGAAGACTGCATCGCTTGAGAACCAATAGAAGAGACTGGGGGTCTCATAGAAGGGAACGCGCTTGATGTAGAGCCGGACCGGGAGCAATCCATGGGCTCCGAGTAGGGGGCGGAACTGATTCAGGGCGACGATAAAGGCGATCAGACACACGACACCCAGACCGCGTTCGAGGAGCAATCGCGTGATCCAAAACTGGCGTGCATCGGCCATCACAAGATCACGATACGACGGATTTGAGTATTATTCGCCGATGATCTTTACCAGGACGCGCTTGCGGCGGCGTCCGTCGAACTCGCCATAGAAGATCTGTTCCCACGGTCCGAAATCGAGTTTGCCCGCAGTGACGGCGATGACCACTTCACGCCCCATGAGCTGGCGCTTCAGATGCGCGTCGGCGTTATCTTCGCCGGTGCGATTGTGACGATACTGCGAGACGGGCTCGTGCGGCGCCAAGCCTTCCAACCACTTCTCGTAGTCGAGATGCAGGCCAGATTCATCATCGTTGATGAAAACTGACGCGGTAATGTGCATTGCGTTCACCAGCACTAATCCTTCGGAGATACCACTCTCGCGCAGGCATTCCTGCACCTGACCGGTGACATTGACGAAACCGCGCCTGGTTGGCACCTCGAACCATAATTCTTTGCGATAGCTTTTCACAAACCTAGAGTAAAGCCGGGCCCTGATACCTTACTCGCATGCTTCGCTTTTCCTTAATGGTGCTGGCGTGCCTTAGTTGTTGTATCTAGGGGGCCAGTTGTATCCCCATTTTCCCGGAAAGAAATTAGCTGGAAGGGGGTTGAACTTGCCATGGTGCTCAGGATCCGGAACAGAGTACGTTCCGAGGGACCATTCCATTCCGTCATCAAAGTAGAAAACAAGGCGATGAACGTTTACCTTGGTTAGGATCGTCACAGGCAGGAAGTTAGCCAGGTCGTCCTGAATCGCTGGCATATAGTCACTCACATGAATCACGATAGTCTGCCCGGGCTTCCAATCGAGAGGCGGTCTGTTAGGGTTCTCCGGCTTAAGAGGCTCTCCGGTTCGTGTGTTATAGGCATCGATAGCGGGCCTTTGGCCGAAGTTTAGCTGCGCCCCAACGCATGGTTGAGTACGACAGTCTCCTGTATCGAGAAAGTCCAGTTCGATGCCGCCGAAGGCAATAGTTTCAGAAGTCCGGTTGATAAGCGATAGAGTCATTTGGTTTAACCAATCGCCAGTCGCCTCAAATGGGGTTACAGGCTGCATAATGCCAGGGGGCTTGACGAATAGCCCACACTCAATAGGCTTGCCGTCCACAGAAATGTTAGTGAACAGTATTGGGTCTGTGATCCGCTGTGAATCTGTCATCTGCACTACTCGTTCGCCCATAGCGAGCCGAGCGCGGGCAACGGTCAGGACGCCAAATAGGGCACAGGCCGCACAGAAATAGGGGCTGAAGCAGGTTTTTCTAATAAATTGCAATGGCACGTTGCCCTCCTAGCTGGGCTTCTGAGATGCAGGGCCGCTTTTAGCGCTTGTGCCAGCAGAACGTCTGGCAAAGATATCCCTTAGGACTTCGTCTTGCTGTTCCGGTGGCAACTTCCCAACCCATGTACGCTCCACTTTCCCATCCTTGCTCACGAGCAGTAGGGTTGGCGTACCAATTGCCCGTGTCTTCTCCAGGGGAATCTGCCGGACCTCATCAAGGTGAACGCCTTCTCCGCTCAGATAATTTTCGGATTCAGCAACGGGCTGCGGCAGGACACCGATCAACTTAATGCCGCCGCCAGTGCGCTCTCTTAGCCGACGAAAAAATGGGGCGCTTTCTGTACAAAAGTGGCAATGCGTAGAAAGCACGAAAACGAGCGTCCGTCCGTTTGCCTTCCAGTTTACATCTGGAATTCGCCTACTCATGTCAGTACCAACCGATACCGAGTCAGTGGGACGTGCTGGGCGTGCTCTCTGGGGAGACGCAGTCGGAAGAACAT
>JBARMQ010000183.1:0-2535 GCA_049802535.1 Bryobacteraceae bacterium
GCGTTATTCGATTCGCTGATAGCTGTGTCAAGGCGCCGACGGACAGTATGGACAAACGCACGCGGGTCCGTAGCGTTAAGGTCATATACACTTCACGCTTCACGATCCCGAATGTTACGGCTTTAGATTACGCGCTGAATGAGCTGCCGCAGCCGCACGTCGATTTAACCTGCGGATTGTCAAATTTAAACCCGGATCCCTCCAGCGTCTCGACGTAGTCCACCCGGGCGCCGTCCAGATACAGCATGCTGGCTTGGTCGATAAACACCTTCAAATCGCCAAAATTGTAGGTCTTATCCAGCATATTCGGCGCATTCTCGAACGCCATAGAGTAGCTAAATCCGGAACATCCGCCACCCACCACGGCGATGCGCAACCCCGCCGGCTTGGGCTCCTGCATGCCTAGAATCTCGTTGACCTTTACTACGGCTGTGTCGGTAAGCTCAATCATTTGTTGTCTCCCACGTCTTTATTGTACTACCCATTTTTAGGTCCAGCCAGCGTTTGGCCTTTTGCGAGCTCGCCGTCATTATCCGCCCGTTCGCCTGACACCAAAGTGATGACTCGGCGCCGATCCCGCAGCCAAACCTTTGTGCAACCAATCTGAGATCGATCACGTCGGCTACCCTGTATGAACGGACTGACCGCACTTCCGCTGCCAGCCATAGCCGGTGAAGCTACCCGCGCCAAGAGCAAATTGGATCATCGAACTACGGAGGAAGCGGCCCTCGTCCGGCGCATACAATCGCAAGATGATCTGGCGTTCCGCGAGATCGTCGAACGCTACCAAACCAAGGTTTTTTCAATCATCTACGGCATCCTTCGTAACCGCAACGATGCCGAGGATATTGCCCAGCAAGTCTTTGCCAAGATCTACTTCTCCATTAAGCACTTCGACTTTCGAAGCTCGTTGCTCACCTGGATTTACAAAATCACTGTCAACGAGTGCTACGATTACCTGCGCAAACGCCGCGTCCGCAAATTGGTTTACGAAAGCGATTTCAGTGCCGATGAGAGCCTCCGGATGGAAAATTCCGAGCCGGCCACTGATCAGGCGCCTCCCATCGACGACCAACTTGCCAAGCGCGACCTCATACTAAAGCTCCTCTCGAAGATTTCGGAAGAGGACCGGTCGTTGATGCTTCTCAAAGAGGTCGAAGGACACTCCGTCGAGGAGCTTTCGGAAATGACCGGCATGAATGAAAACACCATCAAAGTGAAGTTATTCCGGGCGCGGCAGAAGCTGGTCAAGGCAGCTCAGCGCCTCGGTCGTTATCCGGTGCCTCCCCCGGCTTGATTGCGGGTTCTCATCGGGTTTAATCTAAATTAATGTAAACAGCGGACACAACAGATCCGCAACGTGGTTCGGGGATATTTTAAGAGGGATATATGCACGGGTCCATTCGGGATCGGTTAGAGGATCTGCTTAGGGCGAACGGTCCGGCAGCCGAGCGGCGCTTGGGCGACAGTCGAGACAGGAATCGCACGCGGGAACTGTTGGAACACCTTTCAGCCTGCAGCGAATGCCGCACCGAATTTCACGCCATGAAACAACAAGCCGATCTATTGCGTAGCCTTGCGATGGAAGAAGAGCTTGAACCTGTCGTCGGCTTCTACGGCCGCGTGCTGCAGAGGATCGAGGAACGCGCCAAGGACTCAATGTGGGTGGTCTTTGAATCACCGTTCGGCAAACGCATCATGTTCGCATCCCTGGCACTGGCAATGCTACTTGGCACCTATGTCGTCGCCCAGGAATCTCGCGACGGTCACTTAGGCAGCGCTCCAGTCGTGGCTCAGCAGATGGGGCCCGAGGTCGATCTTCCTGTGAACGGCAGCCGGGCACACCAGCGAGACGCCGTTTTGGTCAACTTCGCTTCGTATCAACCATCGTCTCAGGAATTGCAGCCATAGCACACTCAGCCACTTACCGGGCCCCTGGAATGTTACGCCACGACGCTCGTTGGTCGAATCCGCGGGTACTGTCCATTCTCACCGTCATGTTCTTTTTCGGGGCTGCCTTCGGCTCCGTCGTTACCCGCGAGTATCTCCACGCTCATATGCTTCCGCCTTCGCGGCATTCAAGCACAAATGCCTTGGAGGAGCTGAAAAGAGGGGGATTGGAGCAGTTGCAGGCCCAACTAAACTTGACGCCGGATCAATACAAGGTAGTGGTCCAGCAGTTGGATGTGTACGCCAAATACTATCAAAATATCGAGGATCAGCAGGCCGACATTGAGGAACAACGCGCCAATGTCGCCGAAATGGGCAAGCGTAAAATCTTCGAAGTTCTGAACGCCGACCAGAAAAAGCGATTCAATGAGCTCTTCGGCTCCGTCCCCCGGTGAACTCTTTCAAAACTCAACCGAGTCAGACTGCGTGGCCAGGAGCAGGGGTTGATTTTCGCTTCTTATCCTTGCATTTCTTATCCAATGCGGCAAGCAATCGGGCTTTCACTGCTTCTGGAACGGGATGCGCCTCCATGCCTTTGAAAACCTTTATCGTCTTCTCCGTGGTGTCGCAAAGCACCCAGCAGTT
>JBARMQ010000184.1:0-3173 GCA_049802535.1 Bryobacteraceae bacterium
CAATTACTTCTCGCGATTGGCTAAGGAAAGCGTGGGGGCATACGCTTTGTCTGAAGCACAGTCTGGATCTGACGCATTTGCCCTGACCACTCGCGCCGAACGTGATGGCGAAGGCTTTCGGTTGACCGGCCGGAAGCTCTGGATCACCAACGCGGCGGAGGCCGGGATCTTCCTTGTTTTTGCCACCGTCGATCCGGCGGCGGGATATCGCGGCATCACTTGTTTCGTGGTCGAGCGTGAAACGCCTGGCTTCTCAGTTGGAAGGAAGGAAAATAAGCTCGGTATTCGCGCCTCATCGACTTGCGAATTGTTATTGGATGGCGTCCGAGTGTCCTCCGCGGGCCTGCTGGGGGAGATAGGCAAAGGCTACAAGATCGCAATTGAGACTCTGAACGAAGGGCGCATCGGGATTGCGGCACAGATGTTGGGTCTTGCGGAAGGCGCACTCGAACATTCGCTCCGCTACGCCGGTGAGCGGAAGCAGTTTGGAAAGCCGATTGGGGAATTTCAAGGCGTGCAGTTTGAACTGGCCGAAATGGGGACGAGTGTCGAGGCGGCGCGCTTGCTGGTCTACAATGCCGCCCGTTTGCGCGATGCAGGGTTGCCCTTTGTTCGCGAGGCGGCAATCGCTAAATATTTCGCCTCCACGATCGCCGAAGAAGTTGCGTCAAAAGCAGTGGAGATCTTTGGCGGCGCGGGCTTCACGAAAGATTACCCAGTCGAAAAACTCTTCCGGGACGCTAAGATCGGCCGAATTTACGAGGGCACTAGCAACATGCAACGCGTGACCATCGCCAAGGACATGTTGGGCCGCCGTTAGCGTCGAAATGTGCCGGGTCTCCGGCCGAAAGGGCTTAAAGTAAGAGTAGAGGTGCCCGATGCGCTGGCCCATATTATTGGCGACACTCCTAGTTCTTTCCGTTTCAGCCTGGGCACAGCGAGGCGGCGGTCGCGGCGCGTCCGGGGGCGGGCACATGGGTTCTAGTCCGCATATGGCTTCTGGCGCTCATGTTTCATCAGGTTCCTTTAGTCATGGCGGTTCAACTGGTTGGAATACCGCCGGAAGGGGTGGGCACGTTGGTTACGGCCATAGCGGCTATGGCTATGGCTATCGTGGCACGTCCCGTTATTATCGGCAGATTCCTTACCTGTGGGGCCTTTATCCGAATTATTATTCTCCGTTTGACTACGACGATTCGGGCTACTATTCGGGAACGGCACCGGATTATTCCGCCGGTTACGGCGACCCCAATGGCCCGGGCTATGACTCATATCCTCCGGGGCCCGATCCAGAGACGGCTTACCTGTCTTCCCAAGTCGAGCAACTCAGCAATCAGCTAAGCGCCGTCGAACAACAGGGACCACCGCCGATGGCGGCTCAGAGCGCGTCAGCCGCTCCGGTGACACCGATCACGCTGGTGCTAAAGGACGGCCGGCGGTTGCAAGTGCAGAATTACGCAGTCATGGATCAGACGTTCTGGGATTTCACAAGCCAACCGGTCAAGAAAATTCTTCTGGCGAACATCAACGTCGCTGAATCGCAACGCTTATCGGCAGCGAATGGCGCCGACTTTCCGAATCTGACGGTTTCTAGCGGATCCGGCCAATAGAGACCAATGAGAAACGGCTGAGGATGGATTGGTCGAACCTGGCTCCTTAGAGAAAGCTCTTGAAAGCCACTGGGGCTACCACGCTTTCCGCCCTTTGCAGGAGCGGGCAATCCGCAGCATTTTGGGCGCCCGCGATTGTGCTGTCGTCATGCCTACCGGCGGAGGAAAGTCGCTGTGTTATCAACTGCCGGCTGTGATTCTCGGCGGAACAGCCATCGTCATTTCTCCATTGATCGCCCTGATGCAGGACCAGGTTCTGCAACTCCGCGAAATGAACATTTCTGCCGCCTTCTTGAACAGTACTTTGGACCGCCAGGAGCAATCGAGAGTGATGTCGGAGGCTGTGAAAGGCGCTTTCCGATTGATCTATCTTTCTCCGGAACGGTTGGCTAATCCGGATACCATTGCGTGGTTACGGCGCCTGCAGGTGTCCTTTTTTGCGATTGATGAAGCTCACTGTATTTCTGAGTGGGGGCACGAGTTTCGGCCGGAATATCGTCAATTGTTCGCATTACGCGAACAATTTCCCGACAAACCCATTGCCGCCTTTACCGCGAGCGCAACTCAGCGTGTGCGTCACGATATTTTGGGCCAATTAGGCCTGCGCGACGCCGAGAAACTGATTGTCAGTTTTAAAAGACCGAACCTGCGTTTCACGGTGAAAAAGTGCGCCAATGAGGAAGTCCAGAGAGACTTCTTGCAAGCGGCTCTCGCCGAACACGGCGGCTCAGCGGCAATTGTCTACGCCCCGACGATCAGGCGCGTCATGGAGATTGCCGAATGGTTAGAGCAATCGGGTGTACCCTCGATTCCGTACCACGGCCAGATGGAATCGTCGATCCGGAAGACGAACCAGGAGCGTTGGATGTCCGGCGAAAGACCCGTCATGGTCGGTACCCTGGCCTTCGGACTGGGCATCAACAAAGCCTCGGTACGGACAGTAATTCACCTTTCCCTTCCTAAATCGATCGAGCAGTACTACCAGGAGGCGGGCCGCGCCGGACGTGACGGTTTGCCGTCTGATTGCCTCCTACTGTGGCAGTATCGCGACGTGGCTTTGCTGGCACATTTCATTCAGGCTTGTACAGACCCGGAGGAACGGGAACGTTCTTGGCAGCGCTACCACCGAGTCCGTCGTTTTGCCGAGAGCGCGGTTTGCCGTCAACGCCAGATTTGTGAGCATTTCGGGGAAAAACCGAAGTGGGAACGCTGCGGTCAATGCGATATTTGCCTGGGGGAGCCGGCGTGGCTAAAGGCGGTCGCACCAAGAGCCGCGACACCACGAGGACGCCGGCGAACTAGTTCTCGTTCCGGATTTCGGCGCGGAGTTCCACCAGGACCACGCTAAAAGTACTTGAACCTGGTTGATGGCTCACATCTAACGGAAATCTACCGATAACCGTTATGATGAAGGATGGGTGCTTAGCCTAAAGCGCCCGCCGCGCTAAACGTCTCTATGTACAACGCTTATTTTGGGTTTCGGACGAATCCGTTTAACCTGAGCCCGGATCCTGACTTTCTTTTTCGCAGCCCACAGCACGAAGAGGCTTTGGCTAACCTGAT
>JBARMQ010000185.1:0-9355 GCA_049802535.1 Bryobacteraceae bacterium
TCCCAGGGCGGCTGTTAGAGCGGCGTTCGGGGAGCCGAGGAGTAAGCAAAATGAGCCTTTTTAACAACATCGAATTCAATTCGTTTCAGGACCTCTTCATCAATCAACTTGAAGACCTGTATGACGCTGAGTTGCGCCTTACCGAAGCGCTGCCGAAAATGGCCGAAGCCACGTCGAGTCCTGAACTGAGACAAGCAATCGAGATGCATCTCAAAGAGACACATGGCCATGTCTCACGACTGGAGGGGATCTTCAGCAAACTTGGCAAGCAACCAAAGCGCGAAACCTGCCAGGCGATGAAGGGCCTTATTGCGGAGGGATCTAATGTCATTAACGCGAAGGGCGATCCAGCCGTAAAGGACGCAGCAATTATTGCTGCCGCACAACGCGTGGAACATTATGAAATCTCAGGCTACGGAACGGCCCGGACGTTCGCTACCCGCCTTGGTCTTCAGGATGTAGCGCAGACTTTGCAACAGACTTTGCAAGAAGAGAGCAATGCCGATAAGAAGCTCAATCAGATTGCCGAATCGCAAGTCAATGCAAAGGCGACGATGGCTCACGCCTAGCTTAGTAATCTTTTCGGGCGGTGCTACAGCAGTAGCGCCGCCTGATGAGCGATCATTAGGGATTCTTCAGTCGGAATGACCCAAGCAGCTAACTTAGAGTCAGCAGTAGTAATTCTTCCTTCTTCTTTGATGAGTCTTGCGTTCGCCCGTTCATCTAGTTCCATGCCGCACCAAGCAAAGTGGGAGCACACTTCCGCTCGCACCCAAGGCGTGTCTTCACCGATTCCCCCGCCAAAAATGATGGCCTCGGCGCCGCCTAACGCCGCCAAATAGGCACCGAGATATTTTGTGATTCGATAACAGAACACCCGCATGGCAAGTTCCGCTTCGTGTCTTGGTGCGGGATCGTTTGAAGCAAAGCGTGGCATGATCTTCCGCGTGTCGTGAGAAATTCCAGATAAGCCGAGTAGGCCTGACTTCTTATTTAGAATGGTCTCCACTTCATCGAGACTGATCTTTTCGCTCCGGGCGATGAAGCCGACGAGAGCCGGGTCAATGTCACCGGAACGCATTCCCATAACCAAGCCTTCGAGCGGCGTAAATCCCATTGAAGTGTCGACGGACCTTCCGTTCTGAATGGCACACGCCGAACACCCGCTCTCGAGATGCAGCGTGACGATCGAGATTTGCGTTGCCGACTTATCCTGAATCTCCGCATATCGCCGCATCATGTAATCGTGAGAGGAACCATGAAAGCCGTAGCGGCGGATCCGATGACGTTTCATCAACTCCTGCGGCAGCGCGTAAGTGTATGCTTGCTCGGGTAGTGTTTGATGGAAAGAGGTATCGAATACGACCACCATACGCATTTTGGGTCCAAAAATCTTACGGGCGGCCTCAATCGTCTCAATCGCCGCGGCGTTGTGCAGCGGCGCGATATTTTCCAGCTCTTTAATGGCGTTTATGGTGTTCTGGTCGACCCACGCTGGGCCGGGAAAGCGATCTGCTCCGTGGACAACTCGATGGGCCACAATTTCTATGGCCGCGACTTCGTCTGGTTTTTGACCGCGCATCCACTCAACGCCGGCCGCGGCAGCCGCAGCCATATCTGTGGCTTTTACTGGCTGTTGGTTAGCAACGTCCTTACCCTCTAATTGGGATAGAACAGCGTCGCCTCCGATGCTTTCGACAATGCCGCTCAACAACTTCTTGCCATGATGAGGGCTTGTTTGACCTGGTCTGATCGCGATCAAGTCAAATTTGAGAGAAGCGCTGCCAGTATTGAAAACCAGTAAGATCATTTGAACGCCGTCCTATCAATATGATGCGCTCTCGAGGATTTCATCGGGCACGCTATATTGGAGGGCAGTAGGTCGATCAGTTTTCGCCGCTAGGAGCGTTCTCGAGGAGTGTCGTCAGTCATCCCGCAGGAGAGGTCTAACCACAGCATTGCAGCTCCGGCTACTAAACTGGGCCTGCGCCACAAGCTCCGGCGTTCCGCTGCGCTGCTCGTAACAGTTATTACTGTTAAGCCGATCAGTAATCTTGTTTTGACCTGGGGCGTTCGCCACATCCCGGCGGCCCTTTCGATTAATCCGTCGTTATTTCTTCGCGTCTTGGCCGAGCCTCTGGTCGTGTTGGGCGTGGCAATGCAAATCATTTGGCTGTTGGCGCGGATGGCGCTTCTCAGCATCGCCGATCTCAGTTTTGTGCTGCCGATTACCGCGACGGGTTACATCATTTCTACGCTGCTTGGCCGCGTCTTCCTCCATGAGCAGGTCAGCGCCGCACATTGGGCTGGTACTCTGCTGATTTTTGCCGGTACTTTATTTGTTGGCTCAACCGCACGTAACTCGACCACCGCCATCCATGAAAACCCTGCGAAATTAAGCCATTGACGATCTACCAATTGAAGAGGAGTTAGCGAGGCAACCATGAAAGTCTGTGTATTAGGTGGCGACGGATACTGCGGTTGGGCGACTGCCCTTCACTTATCAAGTAAAGGCCATTCGGTCTCTATTATCGACAACTTTGTCCGCAGGCAGTGGGATTTCGAATTAGGTGTGCAAACGCTGACACCGATCCGTACGCTTCAGGAGCGCGTGAAAGCGTGGAGAGAGCTCAGTGGACGCGATATCGAGTGCTACTCGCTTGACATTACCGATTTCGATGAGTTTGCGTCCACGCTCCGAACTATTGAGCCCGAAGCGATCATCCACTTCGCTGAGCAACGATCCGCGCCGTATTCGATGATCGACCGCAAGCATGCTGTATCGACTCAAGTGAACAACGTAGTCGGCACTCTGAATTTGTTGTTTGCCATCCGCGAGTTCCTTCCCGATTGCCATCTGGTCAAGCTAGGCACAATGGGTGAATACGGCACGCCGAACATCGACATTGAAGAAGGCTACATTGCCATCGAACATAATGGCCGTAAAGATGTGCTGCCTTTTCCGAAGCAACCCGGGTCGTTCTATCACCTTTCAAAGGTGCATGACAGCCATAACATCATGTTTGCCTGCAAGATTTGGGGCATTCGCGCAACCGATCTGAACCAGGGTGTCGTTTACGGAACGGTCACCGACGAGGTGGCACTGAGTGAAGCGCTTATCAATCGTTTTGATTACGACGAAGTCTTCGGCACTGTCTTAAACCGTTTTTGCGTTCAAGCCGCGATCGGCCACCCTTTAACGGTCTATGGCCGCGGCGGCCAAACCCGGGGCTTCCTCGATATACGCGATACGGTCCGTTGTCTCGAACTCGCGTGCCTCAATCCGGCCGCGCGTGGCGAATGCCGCGTTTACAACCAATTCACTGAACAATTCTCGGTATTGGAACTCGCGCAATTGGTGCGCACCGCGGCCCAGAATCTTGGACTAGAGGTTGAGGTGACACACCTTCCCGATCCCCGTGTGGAATCTGAAGATCACTACTACAACGCCAAGCATTCTAAACTGATCGATCTGGGGCTACAACCGCATTTCCTATGCGATTCTCTGCTGGACTCGCTGATGAACATAGCCGTTCGTTATGCTGACCGCGTGGATCGCGATGTCCTTTACCCCCGTGTCAACTGGCGCAACACTCGAAATGAGCGTCAACGCGCCACGGCAGCGACCGTCGCCATCTAGAAACAACACGCGCAATGTACGCCCGGAGGATTATTCCGCGGAAGGCGCAGGTATCAACTTGCCGCCACGGATGTAATATCGGCCGCCTCTCCAACGAATTGTGTCGCGCGTGAAACTCACTAACCACAATACGAACGCGACTGCGTCCCAGGCGAGAATCAGCGGTATCTTACGCCAGAGCGCGCTTTGCTTCAATCCCCAGGCGCCAATCGTCCAGGTCATTGCCACCCGGAGCACGATATAAGCGCCCAGATAAGCCGCCGTCACCGTCCAGGTGGGATGAATCGCAATCGCAATCAGGCTCCAGGCCAAGCCTTGGGTGAAGATCAAGCCTAAATGTCCCCCGGGCCGCAGATGACGCATGACTACAATCCACCGAAGCCGTTTTTGCAGAAGTTCCGGCATGGATCCGTAATCAGACACTGTTTCCACGGAATAGGGAAGCAGCTCGACCAGGTGTCCTTGTTCAGCGATCAATCGTCCGATGAGGAGATCGTCGGCAGGCCGATTGACAATGGCATCGTAGCCACCAAACTCACTTAGTCGCGTCTTAGTCGTGGCGATGGTCGTCCCAAGGGCGAATTTCACTCCATCTAATTGGCGAGCGGTGAGAATACTGGCAAAGAAATCGGAAATCATCCCCACCCATTGGAGCTTTTCGGCAAATGTCTTAGTCTCCGTGGACACGTAGAGGCAGGTGACTCCTCCGACTTTTTGATTGGCAAGCGGCGCGATGATGGTTCTGAAGTAATCCGGTCCGACGCGCACATCGCTATCGTTAATTACTAGGTGCTCGTACAGCGCCTCGCCAGTTAAGCGAGCCAATTTCGCCACCTTGTCGTTTGCGCCTGTGCGATTTGATCCAACAATGATGCGGATGGATCGTTCAGGAAAGTCCTTTGCTAAACGCTCTAATGCGGGCACAGCGGGGTCCGAAAGGCTGCTCACACAAAAGAGCAATTCGTATTCGGGGTAATCTTGCCGGCATAGGGAAGCAAAGTTTTCATAAGCGTCTGGGTCTAGCCCGCGTATTGGTTTCAGGTTGCTAATCGGCGGAAGGAATACTGAATGCGGCGCCTGCGTGTCTGTCCGATGGCCCGACTGGAAGAACCGCCACGAACTGTAGAGGGTGATTAGGTAATAACAGAACGGAAACGTGGCAAGGATCAAACAGACATCGGTAACAATTTTCCAAATCATGTTCTAAGCGCCAAGCGGCTTGACCCGTTTAAGTCGGGGATGCGGGAACGCATCCGTAGGTTCACTTAAACTGGAACGCGACAGAGGAAGAAATTCTTCCGGTAGTGGCTGACCTCACTGTAACAGGAAGCAAAGTTGGCGGCGACCCGCGCGGCGCGGCTTTAAAGAAACTTTACGGCAAGTGACTGCATCCCGTCACTGTGTGAGCTCGGTCAGAGAGTCTGGCAGCGTATCAAATAGTAGGTTAAGATTAACTGACGCGACTTTGCCCCCAGACTTCCTTGAAGCGTTGCTTCCAGTGAGGTCTGCTACTTTAGTGAAAAAGGTTACTCGTCCTCTTGTGTGGAATAGTTGGCTTTACCCATCGTAAGCGGCGGCCCTCTCCTGAGCGCATTCAGCGCGCACTAGACCTGCTGTCTCATCGCGGGCCCGATCGCCAAGCATCTTTTGAATCGAACTTAATCTCCCTTGGCGCGACCCGGCTGAAAATCCTCGACCTTGAGGCCGGGAACCAGCCGATGACCTCCAGCGATGGGGCGACAGTAATAGCCTTCAACGGCGAAATCTACAATCACCTGGAACTGCGTTCAGAGCTTGAGCGGCTTGGTTTCAAATTCGATTCGCATACCGATACTGAAACGGTTCTGAATGCATTCCTTGCGTGGGATATCAAATGCTTCTCGAAAATGCGCGGCATGTTTGCCGTGGCTCTCTGGACTGAATCGCAGCATCGGCTCGTCCTCGCCCGCGATCGGGTAGGCATCAAGCCGCTTTATTACACGCATCAGGCGAACGAACTCTACTTCGCGTCGGAACTAAAGGCCATTCTGGTGCATCCGGAAATCGAGCGCAATCTGAGCCTTCCCGCTCTGGACAGTTACCTGTCGCTCAACTATACAGCCGGATCGCAAACCCTGATCGAGGGTATCGAGAAACTTCGTCCCGGTTATTGGCTGGAATGGAGCGATGGCGAGCTACGTTCCGAATCGTATTGGCGTCTGCCTTTTGGTTCGCAAAAGCCGCGAAGTCTGCATGATGCTACTGAAGAACTGGACGGACTCTTGCAACAATCGGTCCGCGAGCATCTTCTCTCGGACGTGCCGTTGGGAGTTTGGCTCAGCGGCGGCCTTGATTCGACAACGATTTTGCATTACGCCTCCGCGGCGTCTAGCCGGCCGCTGCAGTCCTTTTCGATCTCATTTCATGGCCGGAGCTTTGACGAAAGCCGCTATATTCGTGCGGCGGCTGAACGATACAAGACCGATCATCATGAGCTCGATCTTAATCCGGAAGCCGACCTGCAGGCGGCCATCGAAGAATTCGCATACTACTCCGACGAGCCCAATGCCGATGGCGGCGCGCTGCCAGTATGGTTTCTATCTAAACTGACCAAGCGTCACGCCACAGTGGCGCTCAGCGGTGAAGGCGCCGACGAACTCTTCGGCGGCTATCTCACGTATCGCGCCGATCACCTCGCACGAATTGCACGCCGCAGTCCGCGTTTTGCGCGACGTCTCGCTCTTTCTGCAATTCGCCATCTGCCTGTTTCGGATGAAAAGATCAGCTTCGAATACAAGCTCAAGCGATTTCTCGAAGGCAGTCTCATGCCTGAATCGCGAGCACATGTTTTCTGGAACGGGACCTTTACGGATGAAGCCAAGCAAGCGCTGCTTCGCTTGCCGTTGACACCCGCCCTGAGTCAGCTTCTTCAAACCCCCGCGATTTCGGGCGATCCTTTGGCGTCGCATCTCTGGTTCGATCAGTCGTATTATTTGCCCGACGACATTCTGATGAAGGTCGATCGAATGAGCATGGCGCATTCCATTGAAGTGCGGCCGCCATTTCTCGATCACCGTATTGTCGAATTTGCGGCGTCTCTTCCGCCAAATTTGAAGATCGACGGCGCCCGCCAGAAGGTAGTGCTCAAGAGCCTGATGGCCGAAAAACTTCCCCCTTCCATTGTGCGCCGTAAGAAGGTCGGCTTCGATATTCCCGCCCACGAATGGCTTCGCGGTCCGCTGCGGCCACTTCTCATTGAAACGCTCTCGGCGGCTGGCGCAGGTTTTGGCGATCTCTTCGACCAAGATCGAATTGACGAACTTCTTCAGTTGCACCTCTCTCGCCGGGTAAATCTCGGCTACCACCTCTGGGGTCTCATGATCCTGTTTCTTTGGATGAGGAAATGGCGAATACAGCTCCCGTTGTCGTCTCAGACAGAACAGCAGCTAACAAAAAGCGCTTCTGGTTTCTGAGAAATTCAGGTGCGCTTTATCTAATTCTGATTCTCGTCGCTGCGGCCGTATACATCGGGTGCATGGTTTCACCGCCATCCCTAATGGATGACGTCGACTCCGTCCAGGCGCAGATTGCACGCAATATGCTGCAGTCGGGCGATTGGGTTTCCGCTCGGCTTGACGGCGTACTCTATCTCGAAAAATCCCCTTTCATTTTTTGGGCGATGGCGATTTGTTACAAGATCTTTGGAGCCCACGACTGGGCAGCCCGCATTCCCGTTGTTCTTTCAGCCATCGGTCTCGCATGGCTAACGATGGCGTTCGGGGTTTGGGCGTTTTCCCGGAGAGCCGGCTTTTACGCCGGACTTGTCATTGCGACGTGCGTCGGATTATTTCTCTTCACTCGAATCCAGATCCCCGATGTGATGCAGACCTTTACCATTGCGCTTGCGCTTTGGTCGCTCATGCGCGTCGTCTCGCCTGACGAACCGCGTCCGAGGCTTTGGGCTTTTCTGCTTGCCGCCAGTTTGGGAGTCGGTCTACTACTCAAAAGCTTGATCGGTGTCGTGTTTCCCATTGGAGCGGGTCTTCTGTATCTGTTCGTCACTCGTCAGCTCTTTTCACGCTGGACTTGGAAACGAATTCATCCTTTTGCCGGGGCTTTCATTGCACTGGCGATTGCGGTTCCCTGGCATGTTCTGGCCACCATCCGCAATCCGCCCTACTTCGACCTGACCATGGTGAGCGTTCCCGGCCAATACCATGGGTTCTTTTGGTTCTACTTCATCAACGAACAACTGCTGCGGTTTCTCAATTTGCGAACGCCACGCGATTACAACACCGTTCCGCTGATATGGTTTTGGCTCTTCCATCTGCTGTGGCTTTTTCCGTGGAGCGTCTATTTCCCTGCGATCGTGAAGCTTCGCTTTCGATCAAGCGGTCCGTGCGAGCGGGCGGCCAACACCCGGTTGATGGCGCTCTGCTGGATAGGCGTTGTCATGATCTTCTTCTCGTTCTCGACTACGCAGGAGTATTACTCCATGCCCATCTACCCGGCAGTCGCGCTACTTCTGGGCTCCGCAATGGAAGCGGATGGGGTCTGGATCCGCCGTGGCACGCGATTCCTCGCCATTGTCGTTGCATGTGCCGCTATCGCGGCTCTGACGATTGCCATCCTGGTTTGGAACCGGCCGACGCCAGGCGATATTTCGGGCGCCTTGAGCAGCCACCCGTCCGCTTATACCTTGTCGCTCGGTCACATGGAGGATCTCACGCTCAGTTCCT
Source organism: Bryobacteraceae bacterium (assembly GCA_049802535.1). Lineage (GTDB taxonomy): Bacteria > Acidobacteriota > Terriglobia > Bryobacterales > Bryobacteraceae > Bog-105. The sequence continues at coordinate 8,359 of JBARMQ010000185.1, forward strand.
TCGCCTATCTGCGGCCGCCGCTGCTGCTGGCTGCTGTCGCCTTCGCCGTTGGGGCAGTGGGCAATTTTCTTTATCGGAGCCGACGCGCGTTTCTAGCTACTGCACTGATGATGATTCTCTTCTTTCAGGCTGCGCGGCTCGCGTTGGTTGTTTTCGATCCTTTTTTGACGTCGCGCCCCTTAGCGGACGCCCTGCTGCGCTCACCGAAAGGCGATTTGATCGTAGATCATCACTATTACACGTTTTCCTCGATATTTTTCTACACAGATCGAACTGCGCTGCTCCTGAATGGCAAGCGGATCAACCTGCTGTACGGCGCTTCTGCTCCGGATGCACCCGATGTATTCATCGACGACAATCAGTTCGCAAAACTTTGGGCCCAACCGCAGCGGTGGTATATCGTTGCCGAAGATTCGGCGCGGCAAAGGCTAGAAGGGCTCGCCGGTCAAAGCCACCTCAATATTGTTCGGGCGAGCGGCGGCAAGTTTCTGGCCACGAATCACCGGATACCTTGAGGAACTCGCGCAAAACGGGCACGGGATCGAGCGTGCCACCCGAAGAACGAGCGAGTTCCTACCTTGTCTGGTGGCACGCAGCCGGGCCCTTTGCGCTTTTAGGGAACTCGCGCAAGACGGGCACGCAATCAGCCGTGCCACCCGAAGAACGAGCGAGTTCCTGCCTTGTCTGGTGGCACGCAGCCGTGCCCTTTGCGCTTCCTAACGGCCACGGTTGAGTCGCTGCTTGTTCGCGATTCAGTCAGGATCTAATTGGTTAGGCCGCTTCCTTCCGATAGGTGTAGAACTAGCCTTTTTGGACGGCTTGTTTGCGTTCAATGGCGCGGCGCTGATCGGCCATATCGGCCAACGAAATATCGAACCCAATTTCGCGCGGATCGAACGGCACACCCTCCGCTCTGGCGTTGTCGTAGTTCTGCGAAGCGATGGACATTTCGTTTTTCAATTGAGTTTCGCGCGTTTGGATGAGCTGCTTCAATTCC
>JBARMQ010000186.1:0-9492 GCA_049802535.1 Bryobacteraceae bacterium
ATACCAAGCAATATGAATCCGAAATAGTAGAGAATGAAGCGGCCAAGAGCGCGGCCGAACGACAGCTTATCCCCATTTGGCCGGATGATCTTCAAACCCAACACCAATTTCCCCGGGGTTCCAAAGCGATTCGAGACAAACCATGCCTCGTAGAGCGCCATCAAGAGGATCTCGACCGCTGAAAAACCAAGAACAACGCCCATGAAGGGGCCGAGCCGCGACAGATCGGGTTGTGATCCCGGTTGAGGAATAATCCCACGGCCGGCGAAAGCAAAAACGAAGATCGACAGGGGCGTGAACACGACGGCCAGAATCAAGCCATCGATAATCCGCGCCAAGAATCGCATCCAGAAGCCGCCGTATCGCCGGGCGCCGTACGGAAGCACGGCGCTCGCGCCTTGCTCCCGCAAGCGTTGAAAGAATACATCTTTGCAGCCTGCGCAAACGCGAGAAGAGCCATAGGACAGTAAATCGCCAGGCGGAAACTTCCGGCCGCACTGGGTGCAGAAGGCCTCGGTCGAAAGATCACCGTCGCCGGCTCGAACGGGCGCCTGAATCGTGTTAAGGGGTTGCCACTCAGCCATGCCCGACTTCCAGACCAGCGTTTCGGCGCGTATTTTGCCGGAAACTTGCAGCGCCTCGAAGGCGGCATCGTCTACCGGCCCTAATCGTGTACCGCCGTCAGCGTAATACCATTCCATGTGATCCCCCAACAGGCTTGTCAGACTTTTGGCTTCGGGGGCGGCAGTTCCCGAGCTTTGCATTCCGAGGCGAAAAAGTTGCGACCGTGCGCGCCATCGCAGAACGGCTTGTTTTCAGCCATTCCACAGCGGCACAACGAGATAACGGTGCGGCCGGCTAAACCGAATTCGGCGCCTTCGGCATCATAAATAGTGAAATCTCCTTCAATCCGAATGGGACCATTCTTCAGGATTGTGACTTTTGTTGACATGCAAGGTGATCGTAGCAGAGGCACTTGACCGGCGAAAGAAGCGCGTTCGCGAGTGTGGACAGCGCTGGAGTGGGAACTGCCCCAGCCCTGAGATTTCGACCCCGGCTACTGCACCATCCTACGCTGCTTGCGCAGAATCGCCGGCATATCGTAGTCGTTCATCGCCATCTCATCCTGCATTGGGTCGGCTTCGGGTTCCGGGGCGACGATCACCACAGGTTCCGGTTCAGGCTCCGGGGCGGGCGAAGAAGGTGGTGGAAAGTCAGGGATCACGTTGATAGCGGAAAATGGGAAGTTCGGGTTGCGCCGATCGATTTCCGGCAGCGTGTCGCGCTGGAATCCGGTAGCGATGACGGTGATCTTCACTTCATTGCCCATCGCTTCGTTCAGTACGATCCCAAAGTTGATCTGCACGTCATCGTTCTGCGTGGCCGCCCGAATCAAATTGCACGCTTCGTTCACGTCGTGCAATGAAAGATGGCTGGACGCGGTGATGTTGATCAAAACTCCACGTGCGCCCATTACCCCACCCTCTTCCATTAAGGGACTGTTGATCGCCTTTCGCGCCGCGTCCATGGGAGCGTTATCGCCCGCGGCCGTCGCCGTCCCCATCATGGCGTAACCCATACCCTGCATAATTGTCCGTATATCGGAGAAGTCGCGATTAATCATACCCGGTGTCGTGATGATGTCGGCGATCCCTTGAACCGCCTGCCGCAGCACATCATCCGCCATGCGGAACGCCTCGACAAAGCTTGTCCCTTTCGGAACCAAGCCCAACAATCTCTCATTCGGGATGCTGATCAACGTATCGCAACCGCCTGCAAGCTGGGCCAATCCCCGCTCGGCCTGCTTCATACGCCGCGGCCCTTCAAAGGAGAATGGCTTGGTGACGACGCCTACCGTGAGTGCGCCCAATTCCTTGGCGAGCGAGGCCACGACGGGTGCCGCGCCAGTGCCCGTTCCACCGCCAAGTCCTGCGGTAACGAACACCATATCGGCGCCTTGCAAAATGTCGATGATAGCTTCGGTATCCTCCAGCGCCGCTTGATGACCCATCGCCGGATCGGCGCCGGCGCCTAGTCCGCTGGTCAACTTCTTCCCAATAGCCAGTTTGTTGGCCACCGGCGATGCGCCTAAGGCTTGTTTATCAGTGTTCAGAACGAAGAATTCAACGCCGCTGACACCCTCGCGCATCATCCGCGCCACCGCGTTCGATCCGCCGCCACCTACGCCGACAACCTTAATCTTGGTGCCAAGCTGCACATCGTCTTCAATCAAGAATTTCAAATCTTCCATGTCCGCCCTTGCCCCGTTACTTCAACACCAAACCGACCAGGCCTGTCGCCGCCCGCTTCCATTCACGCTTCAGTTTCAGACGCCCCGAGTACATCGCCAACCCCGCGGCGGTCGCCCACACTGGCGAATCCAAAACGTCTGGCCATCCTTCGATTCCAATCGCCAACCCCTTTTGCACCTGGCAATTCATGATGCGTTCCGCCACGTCGCACATACCGGCCAACAACGCTCCGCCGCCCGTCAGGACGACCCCTTCAAGCAACTGTTGCTCCATGCCGACCCGCAAAATCTCGGCATAAGCGCTCTCGAAGATTTCTTCGGCGCGCGCTTCCAGGATCTCGTTTAATTTACTGCGTGGCGCTTCGCGCATTCCTCGGCCCTCAGGCGACGGAATTTCAATCAGGCTGTTATCGCCTGTCAATCCTGTCATGGCATGGCCGTATTCTCGCTTTAAATTCTCGGCATCTTCGTAATTGACCTTCAAGAGATAGGAGATGTCTCGCGTGAAGTGATCGGCTGCCACCGGTAACGCCGTCGCCAGTAGCAGGGCGTCGCCGTCATACACCACAATGTGAGTCGATTGCGCGCCTATATCGATGACTGCTACGCCGCGCGCACGATCTTCCGGTAGTACCGCCGCATACGCCGCCGCGACTCCCTCAAATACCGTTTCTTCTACCGCCAGATGCGCATGATGCACCGCCGAAACAAGGCCCTCGTGCTCCTGCGCCGAAGCCGTGATCACGTGAACGTTCGCCTCCAGCCGTGCGCAGGTCAATCGCTGTGGATTGCGGTATCCGGAGCGCCCGTCAATGGTGAAATCCTGTGGGCAAACCTGCAGAATTTGCCGGTCGTCTTCCAAGCGCACCCGCGCCGCCAGCTCCACCGCGTACCGTAAATCGCCCGGCTCAATTTCGCGTTTGCGCCCAAATTCGTAGACACCGCGGCTGTTGACTCCCGCAACGTTGCCGCCCACGCCAATTACCGTGGATTCTGGTGAAACATGGGCTCGCGCTTCGGCTTCGTTCATCGCGAACGCAATGCTTTGGGTAAGTGCCGTCTGATCGTTCAATCGGCTCTTGCCCCAGGCATGGACCGGCGCCTCGCCGTGCCCTAGGTATTTGATCGTGTCTTCTTCCAAAGCGCAGATGACCGCGCGGGTGGTCGTGCTACCGAGGTCCAACCCGACCGCGAGTTTTGCTTTACTGCTCACCCTGTTCTCCTACTGGTTTTCTCCGACTGCCGTAACGTCTTCATCAATGCGAAGGTCGAAGGTGGTCGCGTCCCTACCACCCGGCTTAGTCTTAATTTCGGCGTAATTCGCCAAGAAATGATTCAGCCGCGATTTGTAATTTTCGTCGCCGAGCATCAGATTCACCACACGATCCTGCACATGCTCTGACACGATCAAATCGTTGGGATCGGACGCATTGATTTCTGAGATCTGCTCCGCCATCGGGCCGATCGAGCTCAGCATGCCCAACACCCGTCGAATTCGGGCACGCCGGTTCTCCACTCTTTCGCTTTCACGCAGTCCCGTGACGACAGGTAGTGTAAACCGCGCTGCTATGCGAGGCCGCAGAATATAACCGTCTTTGTCGATCAACGCAAATTGTGACATGCCGTCCCGGTGGTTCGGCGCCAGGCGCACAAACGCCACAGGCACGCGCTCGGCAATACGCACTGTCAGCGTGTCCGGCCATATCTTCGATACGGACGCCTCTTCCACCCAATCCATAGCCAGGAGTTGCTTGCGGCGTTCCTCAATGGGTACCAGGTACAGACTGCGGCCAAAGTCCGGCGCGAAAACGTGACGGATTTGGGAAGGCGACGCATATTGAATTCCCTCCACGATCAGATTTGGGCTTTGTTCGTTGAATTCGTCCGCCTCCGCGATGCGGAAGCGATCGTCCTTTATCAGGAAGTCTTCTGTACGGTGCCAGGCAAACAGTGTTCCGGCCATAGCGAACACACCCACTCCCAGCCAGAGCGCAAATCGGCCCCAGCGGATGCCCGAAAAAATACTCTCGCGCGGTGTATCGTCAAGCGGGCTTCGCCGGACCATCTAGGCACTCTCCCGCAGCTTCTCCAGGATGCGATCGGCTGCCTGCGATACGCTTCCCGCGCCCAGCGTGATGATCAGGTCGCCCTCGCGCGCCTCTTCGATTGCGGAGGCGATGCCATTTTCCATGCGGCCGGCATAATGTGCGGAGCGATGCCCATAAGCCTGCATCTTTTCAACGAGTGCCATCGACGTCACGCCCTCAATTGATGGCTCCGACGCACCATAGATGTCCATCACAAAAACTGAATCAGCCTGATGGAACGCCGTACCAAAGTCATCGATCAAAAACTTGGTTCGCGAAAATCGGTGAGGCTGAAAAATGACTAGGATGCGGCGATAGTCCGAAAGTTTGGCAGCCGCGAGGGTCGCCTTTACTTCCGTCGGATGATGTCCGTAGTCATCGACGACTGTAATGCCGCGCTCGATTCCGCGGACCGAGAACCGCCGATCGACTCCCGAGAACGAAGATAGTCCCTGCCGTATCTGGTCTACGGATACATCCATTTCCAATCCCACCCCGATGGCCGCAGTCGCATTCAAAACGTTGTGAACGCCGGGTACGCTCAGAACGAAAGAACCCAAATCTTCACCGCGCCGGTTCACCCGAAAACTGCTGGCAGCGGCGGCAAGCGCCACATCCTGAATTTCTAAATCGACTTGAGCGCTGCGTCCATAGGTGATGGTGCGCCGCCGAATCGCCGGAAAGATGTGCTGAACATTTTCGTCCTCCATGCACAGCACCACTGCGCCGTAAAAAGGTACACGGTTAACAAAGTCCGCAAACGCGTCGCGTATTTCTTCGATCGACGCGTAATGATCCAAATGCTCCCGGTCGATGTTCGTCACCACCGCCACGATGGGCGCAAGTTTCAAGAATGATCCATCGCTCTCATCCGATTCCACCACCAGCAGCGAACTTTTCCCGACCCGCGCATTCGATCCACCCATGGCGGCCACCCGTCCGCCCACGACAACCGTCGGATCCAGGCCGCCCGCATTCAAAATACAAGCAACCATGCTCGTCGTGGTTGTCTTGCCATGGCTGCCGGCGATAGCGATGCCAAATTTCAACCGCATCAACTCTGCCAGCAACTCGCCGCGCGGGATGATAGGAATTTGCAGCCGGCGCGCTTCCGCCACCTCGGGATTTGAACCATCAAGCGCGGATGTCACTACCACTGCCTTTGCGCCTTCGACATTTTCCGCCGCGTGCCCTTCGAAAACGATTGCTCCCAAGGATTCCAGCCTCTTCGTGATGGGGGTTAGCCGCGCGTCCGAACCCGATACGCCGTAACCGAGGCTCAGCAAAACCTCGGCAATTCCGCTCATACCGATGCCCCCGATCCCGACAAAGTGCACATGTTGGGGCTTAAAGAACATTTCTCTATCGTATTGTTCCGGCTTTCGGCTGGAGTGTCAATGCTCTTTCCGCAGCTTCGATCAAAACGTCGGCGGCGCGTTCGGCAGCTCCCGGTTTCGCGAATTGCCGGACACGCGTCCGCATCTGCACTAGCGCATCGGAATTGGCGCGCAGTTCGGTCAGCTCGTGAAATAATCTCTCGCCGTTCATCTCCTTATCCAGAACCATGCGGGCCGCGCCGGCCCTTACCAAAGCCTCGGCATTCAAGCGCTGATGATCGTCGGCTGCAAACGGCAGCGGCACCAGAATCGACGCCATGCCAGCGGCGGCGATTTCGTTCACCGTCCCCGCGCCTGCACGCGCCACCACCAAATCGGCCTGCGCATAGGCTTCCGCCATATTCGCGATGAAGGGGATCACGCTTCCATCGACGCCCTCAGTAGCAAATTCTTTCGCTAAATTCTCATATTCATTGACGCCGGTTTGGTGAATAATCCGTAACGGCGTGGCGCTTTCGCGCAGCAAAGACCAACTCTCGCGGCTAGCGCGGTTAAGCGTCCGTGCGCCGCGACTACCGCCAGTGATTAAGACCGTGAATTTGTCATTCGTTGGCGGCCTGATCCCAAAAAACTCCGGCCGCACGGGAAGACCGGTGACTTCGCTCTTGTCCGCAGGAAACCAACGCCGCGCCTCCTCAAAGCCAAGCAGTGCTCGGTAAACGCGGCGGCCGGCTTTCCGATTCGCAACGCCCGGGATAGCGTTCGGTTCCATCACAATCAATGGCACGCGCAGCAGAATGGCTGCCAGCACCACCGGCGCCGCAACATAGCCGCCCATGCTGAAAACCGCGGCAGCCTTCATGCGTCTCAAAAGCCGGCGGGAGGCGGCGACCGCGCCTGGAATTTTCAATGCCGTGCGCACCTTCTGTGCGGCACCGACGCGATTGAATCCGCCGATCTCTATAAAGTCAATCTCGAACCCGGCTTCAGGAACTAACCGCGATTCCATTCCCGCTTTTGTTCCGATAAATAGACAATGATGGCCCCGATCGCGCAGCACCCGCGCAACCGCTAGCGCCGGGAACACATGGCCCCCGGTTCCGCCGCCAGCCATCACGAACGAATAGCTCACGAAGGAAACTGCTCCTCTCGCGCCCCGAAGCTGTCCGGTAATTTACGCCGCATGCTCGCTCACACTGAGCAGCATGCCCATCAAAACCAGCGTTGCCAAGAGGGAACTGCCGCCATAACTGATAAACGGTAGCGGAATGCCCTTGTTCGGCATCAAGCCCAGCACAACGCTTATGTTCAACAGCGCCTGAATTACGACGCAAACTGTGACGCTCAGAGCCAAATAGCGGCCAAAATCATCGGCCGCCTGCACGTACGTCCGCAGCCCTCGCCACAGCACAATGACAAACGCACCCAGCAAGACAACGCAGCCGAACAAACCGGTCTCTTCACCCACCACCCCGAAGATGAAGTCCGTTTCCGCTTCTGGAAGAAACAGTAGTTTCTGCCGGCTTTCCATCAGACCAACTCCCGTAATGCCGCCAGACCCGACGGCAATTTTCGCTTGCCGCTGCTGATACCCTGGGTCGCGCGTGGATGCGCTTTGGTGCGCATAGGCCAACAAGCGCCCGCTGGGATCTATTTTGTCGAGCAGTTTATGATCCCGATCGACGAACTCAATCGCGCGGGCCAACCGGTACGGCTTCATTGCGATAAAACCAAGTCCAAGCACCAGGCCGATGGCCGCGCAAATCCCCAGGTACCGGTAATCCATACCCGCGACAAACATGACGCAAATAGTCGTCGCGACCAACACCACGGCGGTCCCTAAATCCGCCACCGCCACAGCTACCGCCATCACGCACATGGCGACGGCAATCGGTCCTAGCGTGTGCTTGTCATTGATAGCGCCTAAACGCTGCGATAGAAAATAGGCAAGAAATAACGACAAGACTGGCTTGGCCAGCTCCGACGGCTGAACGCCAAACGGCCCCATCCGCAGCCATCGATGGTTAGCGCTGTCGGTAATGTATACAATCAGCAGCAACAACAGCACGAGCCCCAAGCCGGTGAACGCGACTTTGGGATTGTTCCACTTCCGGTAATCGCGTTTCGTGCAATAAAGCAACACCAGCACCGAGACAACGGCCCAGCCAAGCTGGCGCAGGAAGAAAAACGTGCTGGCTTTGTGAAATTTCAGTTCGGCCAGCATCGACGATGCGCTGTAGACCATCACAAGGCCGAAGCACACCAGCCCCAATGTCGTGAGAAATAGGATCCAATCGGTCTTCAGCCGTTGCGCCATAATCTACCTTAAATCAAATCCAGAACCAAATGTTTAAAGAGTCGTCCGCGATGTTCAAAACTTTCAAATTGATCGAAACTGGCGCAAGCCGGAGCCAGCAACACAGTGTCGCCCGCGCTCGCATGGTCCGCTGCATAGCGAACGGCCTCCGCCAAAGTGCCGCAATCGACCATCGGCGCCGCATTCGCTAGATCCCTTTCGATCAATGGGGTAGCCGCGCCGATCAGGAGCGCGCCTTTCGCTTTGGCCTGCAATGGTTCCCGCAGTGGTGTGTAGGGACTGCCTTTATCTTTACCCCCGAGAACAATCCACAGCGGCCCCGGAAACGCGGCGACAGCTTTTAGAGCGGCGTCGACATTCGTTGCTTTGGAATCGTTAAAATATTCAACGCCACGGAGGCTGCGAACGAATTCTATGCGATGTTCAACGCCCGGAAACGACGAAATCGCCGGGCCGATTCTTTCGAGCGGCGCTCCGGCCAAGCACGCCAACGCCGCGCTCGCCATCGCATTCTCCACGTTGTGCATCCCGCGCAGGTTGATCGCCGCGCGCTCCATAAATGGCCTACCGTTCCAGCGAATTTCCCCCGCCGCCAACGAAACGCCCTGCGGAACCGCTTGAGTGGCGCTGAACCAATACACGTCTGCCCGTGTTCGCGCTGCGAGCGCCTGGCAGGCCGCATCGTCATAGTTTAAGACTGCAAAATCACCGCGCCGCTGCGTTTCAAACAGCCGCGCCTTCGCGTCCATATAATTTGCCATGGTGTGATGACGATCGAGATGGTCGGGCGTCAGGTTCAGACAAGCCGCGATGCGCGCGTGGAACTCGGTAATGCCCTCCAGTTGAAAGCTCGAAAGCTCAAGCACGTTCCAACGGTCATCGCGCGAAGTATCCACCAGCGAGGCGACCGCAGTTCCGATATTCCCCCCCACCTGGCAATCGATTCCGCAACCCCTCAAAACATGACCGGTAAGCGCGGTCGTAGTGGTTTTGCCGTTCGAACCGGTAATTCCGATCACCGGGCCTTTCAAGTGTTGAAACGCCAGCTCGACTTCGCCGATGACATGAATGCCTTTCGCGCGTGCGGCCTGCAGCATCGGCAAATCGAAGGGCACGGCAGGGGAGATCACGATAGTGTCCGGCTCGCCCATATTGCTTTCGTTCTGCATCATGACGGGCACGCCGAGTTCATCTAGTGCGGCACGTTCCTCCGGACCCGGAGTTTGTGCATCCATGGCACGCACATGCGCGCCTTCACGGAGTAGCAGGCGGATTGCTGCCATGCCGGAGCGCTTCGTTCCAATGACCAAAACATCCTTGCCCAGCACCAACGCTTCTCCGCTCACCTCAACTTCAACGTCGTCAGCGCGAATAGCGCCATGACTAGCCCCGCAATCCAGAACCGCACAATCACCTTCGATTCCGGCCAACCAAGCGCTTCAAAGTGATGGTGGATCGGAGCCATCTTAAAAATGCGCTTGCCACCGCGAAGTTTGTAGC
>JBARMQ010000187.1:0-2230 GCA_049802535.1 Bryobacteraceae bacterium
CTATTAGTTATGGGCGAGGCGCAGGAAGCCACCGCACATTATTTGACAGGGAAAGCGGTCCAAGGAAAAGGTAGCGGCGACGATCGAATCCTGTTTCCCTAAGCACCGGCTTGTAACAGGTCCAACTTGAACTCTCCAACTTCCAAACTTGCCCGAACGCCGCTTTTCTCGTAGCCTAATAAGCATGCAAGTGCACTTCACACCCGAACTGGAAGCGAAACTCGCGGAATCGGCCGCCCAGCAGGGGCGTGATCCCGACGAACTGGTGCAGGAAGTTGTTGCGCGGTATTTCGACGAGGAAAGCCGGTTCATTGAAGCGATAAGCCGTGGCGAGCAAGCCTTACAACGCGGCGAATATCTCACTCATGAGCAAGTGCGCCAGCGCCTTGACCGGTTCTTGCGGCCCTGATGGAAGTCCGCTGGTCGCTGCCCGCAGCCGCCATCGCACCATCAAGCATACGCGCACCGGTCACTAACGCCTGTGCATAGCCGTAATCAATGAACGGATCCGCAAGGACTTGACGCGCGTTGGAGAGACATCGTCGGAGGTTAGTCGCTGGCTCAGCTAGGCGACTGAAGGCGCGCTAACCGCATCTTATGAATTTCCCACGATAGCGATCGTGGCGTTACGCGTTGGAAGCGGTATAGAACTCGGTGAATCTGTTCGCGACCGGCTGGGCGTAGACAGGCCATTTGAGCGGTAGACAGACGTTGTTGTACCTTCTGAGAAACTCGTTGAGTTTGTCGGCGGCAACGCGGTAGGATCCGGCATTTGCATCATAGAATTGGCAGGTGCGGTCGTTTTCGCGGAATATCGAGACCACATGCTGGCCTTCCCAGAAGGTGACGACAAAGGCTCTGTCATCCGGATGGTTCTGAAAAATGCGTTGGAAGTTTTCAAAACTGATCGCTCCCCAGAGTGTCCGTTTCAAAAGGGTTAAGCCCATGCCCCCTGCTTGCTGCACCATCGTGTCGCCGCCGGTGGCCTGGATCGCCAGAGCTTTTTGCGTCAGCGCGATTGCGGACTTGCTCCCGACGACATTTCCGTCGGCAAGTCTGGGGAAACTGCTTCCGAACGACGGCCGATTGAATTGCTCGACCAGCCAAAGCAGCGACATTTGAAAACAGAGGCCGTGGCCGGCATCGCCCTCCAGCAAAGGTATGGTGTATCGTTGCTGCGATTTGGAAAGCTTCTCTGATAGCGGTTGCCCCTGGTAGTCCTCGCGGAGAGTGGCGAATATCTTCGTGGCCTGATTGCTGACTGTCTTCTCGACGTACTTAATGGCTGCCGAATACTTTCTTTGCTTTTTCGTCTCGATCGCCGCGATCAGGGGCTTGATGGTGTCCAGCGTAATGTCTTGATGATCCGTTCTCGCCTGTTCAAGGCGAAGGTAAAGGGAGCGCAGAGAGCTTTCCGTCTGGTAAAAGGCAGTCTTTGCTTCGAAACGGATGCCAGTATTAGCGGTCCTAGCGAGCCTCTTGAATTCCTCCACGATTGCTAGTGTGATCACCATAAGCTATCTCCTTGGACGCACCATCAGTGTGCTTATCGGTTGATCGCGTTCGAATTTGAATGCACTTCATATCCGGCCCTTCCGGCTCAACGGTGACGCCAGCACTCGGCTGCAGGAATGTCAGGTAAGGGTGTATTATCTGCGCAAGCCATCGAACTCGTTACTCTTGTGTATACTCCATGCCGTACAGAGGCGCCTCGATTTGAGGTTAATGGCCGGAAGACATAAGTAAGCAGCGACCCTCCCTCGTGACGACAAATATGCACAAGTCAGGCGTCATTCATTGCTGACGAGTTTACTGAATATCAGATAATCTCCTAGTGGCCTCGAACATCATCCATATTGTTTTCATAAGCTCCACTTTTGAAGACCTGCGCGAGGAGCGGGCGGAAGTCCAAAAGGCTGTGCTGCGGCTTGGCTGTTTTCCAATTGGCATGGAGCTGTTCCCCTCGTCAGATGAAGACGCCTGGGGCTATATCAAGAGCGAAATTGAGCGCATTGACTACTACATCCTGATCGTTGGCGGCCGGTATGGATCCGTGGACCAAGATGGTGTGAGCTACACCGAGAGAGAATATCGTCTTGCGAGAGCATTGAACAAGCCGTGCCTAGTGTTCCTTCGCAATAACCCAGATAAGCTTGAGCAAGATTCCGACAAGAGGCACAGACTCACAAACTTTATATACGAACTAAAAACGAATCATCTAGTTGAGAGC
>JBARMQ010000188.1:0-15078 GCA_049802535.1 Bryobacteraceae bacterium
TGCGCTCCGCCGCGCCCGTCACGCAGAAGCGTTCGACGGTGGCTAAATCCCGCATCATCACCGCGAATGGTTTTCGACTTCTGCGTTTGCGAATGCGTAACTCATCCACCGCGTCGGAGCGAAATGCGTCGCAGGCCAATTGAAATCCGCCAAGACCCTTAATTGCCACAATTCGACCGGATTCCAAAGCCGCAATCGCGTCGGACAATTCCATGCTGAGGCGCGGTCCGCAAACAGCACACGCAATTGGTTCGGCGTGGTAGCGCCGATTGGACGGGTCCGAATATTCCAACGCGCAATCGGGACACATCTGAAATCGCTTCATGGTGGTACTGGCCCGATCGTAGGGCGTTGATTCTGTAATGGAATAACGAGGGCCACAATTCGTGCAGTTGGTGAACGCATATTGAAATCGCCGGTTTGCCGGATCTGAAATCTCAGCGGCGCACATCGCACAGATGGCCAAGTCGGCGGAAATCAGCGTGAAGTGTCGATCGCGCGATGAACTCGCAATTATCCGAAAATCACGATAACCAAGCTCTTGAACTACCTCTTCCACCGTGCATCGATCGACTTTCGAGGCCGCTGGCGCTTCGGCGCGGACAGCATCGACGAAGTTTGCCGCCTCCTGGCGCCCGGCGGAGTCGATTTCTATAACCAATCCGCTAGCGGTGTTGAACGTGATCCCGGGCAATTGAAAGCGGTCGGCCAATCTCTTGACGAACGGCCTAAATCCAACGCCCTGAACCACCCCTTCTAGCAGAATGCGATGTCTCGTATACCCTCCATCGTGTTCGGACGCCGTGCTGCGGCAAAGAAACAAGATTACAGCTTCATTCGACTCCGTAAACTGCCTTGAGTTATAAGACGGACCAGTAATTCCGTCGGGGCTAAGTCCCTCCTGCAGTATTTCAATGGCCGCAGATTTACAAATTCGATTGTATTAATCCTCAAAAGCTCGCGCGTTTTTCGCCAAATGCGTAGTTTGTCACGGGATAAATACTTGATCTAGATCCGTGAAGCTACTGGATCTCGTATTGAGGTACGCAGGTCCTAAGCGCAAGTAATTGTTTCCTTTTACACTCGCCGCGGACTTGGCCGAAGTTTCCAGTGCAAGCCGAAAGGACGAGAGTATGTCTGACAAGATGTTGGAGAAGTTGATCGAGCAGTCGCCGAACCGGCGAAATTTTGTTCGGAAATTGGGTCTGGCAAGTGCCGTTGTGGGAGCAGCCGCTGGTGCGACAAAAGTCGCTAAAGCCCAAAGCTCATCTCCCGATAACGACGTTGCAATTCTGAACTTTGCCTTAAACCTTGAGTATCTTGAGGCAGAATTCTATACCGTCGCAACTACCGGGATGACCATTGACCAGTTAGGTGTTTCCATTACCGGCGACGGCAACGGAGGGGCGACGACAGGAGGGAATCAGGTCGCGTGGACAGCCAGCGACAACACGGTGAGGGATGTCGCGGAAGAGCTTGCCATTGACGAGCGCGCGCACGTCTCGCTGCTGCAAGGGGCGATTACCAGCTTAGGCGGCACGCCAATTGCCAAACCTGCCATCAATCTGAACGCGCTGGGGTTCGGTTTTGGCAATCAAAACGATTTTTTAAAGCTTGGCCGCATCTTTGAGGAGATCGGCGTCACCGCATATGGCGGAGCTGCCCCGCTGATCCAGAGCAGCGCGATTCTGGGCTATGCCGCGCGCATTTTAGCGACTGAGGCCGAACATGTGGGCAACATTCGTTTGCTCATCGACTTTTACGATATACCCACGACCGCTCTTGACGGCGCGGATATCTTGCCGCCTCCATCGGGCTCTCAATTTTTCTCCACGGACAGTAACGCCATTACAGAAGTTCGCACACCCCAACAGGTGCTATTCCTCGCGTATGGTGGCGCGGCAAACGCCACTGCCGGCGGCTTTTTCCCCAGTGGCGTGAATGGCACGTTCACAACGTCCTCGGCGGCAGCCGCTATGGGCGACGGAGTTGTTTTCACGGCAACGCCCAATCCGATCGCCGTGGGCTTTGGCCAGCAGTATGGTGTCACGACCATCTCTTGGAATGCTCCTTCGTCGGTTCAATTCATCCAGGTTCGCATCGGTAGTCCGTCGGGCGGCTTGTTCACAACGAATTTCCCGTCCGGATCGATGGCGACTGGACCCTGGGTCACCGATGGCATGATGTTCTTCTTGCAGGACATCACTGACGGCAAGGCTCTCACGGCTGCGAATACTCTGGCAACGGTGGTTGTCCACTTACAACAGCCAGGTCAATATTAGCCCTCAATAGCACCCCAGCATTAGCGAGGAGGATCTAAATTAATTTCTCCTCGCTAATGTTTTATAGCCCACAATTCAAGCCAAATAAAAGATAAGTGTTACTTCCTCAGTTTTGATCCGTTTCCCGCCTTTTTCCCGTATCAGCGTTCGAGTAGACAATTCAAATACTCAAAAGGATCACAAATGAAAAGAATATTATCGTTATCCGCGCTGTTTGCACTGGGCTGCACGGCATTGTTAATCGCTGCTCAAGATCCAATGGTGGGCGGCAGTCCGATGTCTTCAAGGAAAAACATCATCCAGAACGCACTGAATTCCAACGACCACACGACTCTTGTCGCCGCTGTGAAGGCCGCTGGTTTGGTGGACACACTTGAAGGGCCCGGGCCGTACACCGTATTTGCCCCCACCAACGAAGCGTTCGCAAAGTTGCCAGCGGGTACCGTCGATACCCTCCTCAAGCCCGAAAATAAGCAGATGCTGACGAGCATACTGACCTACCATGTATTGGCCGGCAAATTCGATACCAACAAACTGAAAAAGGAAATTAATGCTGGCGGTGGAACAGCCATGCTTAAGACCTTGAATGGCGAATCGATTACCGCCTCCATGGATGGGGACACCATCGTGCTGAAAGATGCGAAGGGCGACATGGCCCACATCACAATCCCGAATGTGTATCAATCGAACGGTGTCATCCAAGTGATTGACACGGTCCTCCAACCCTAACGATCCACGTGGCAAGCGGGTGGCGTGATATCGCTGTCCGCTTCCTGTTTCGGTACTATTTGAGATTGGTGCTGACCTGTCATACATCTCCCGCTAAGCCAAGCCTGGTGCGGACGCGTCGCCTGTCATCCGCATGCCGATAGAGCCCTCGCGAGAGCAAGACCGCCGTCTAGTCCAGCGCCTCAAGCGGCGGGATCCGGACGCCATGATGGAACTTTATGACCGCTATGCGCGCCTGCTGTATTCCATCATTTACCGGGCTGTGCATGATTACTCAGTCGCGGAAGACATAACTCAGGAAGCATTTCTTCGCGTATGGAACCGTATTGTTACGTTCGATGAGGAAAGGGGAAATCTCGAAGGTTGGCTAGTTACTATTGCCCGTAACCGGGCATTTGATTACCTGCGATCTCTTCGGAACGCGGCTGGCCAGTCAACTGTCAGCCTCACCGATTTCGAACGGTCCGGCTCGCTTCCTCCCACCGGAAGCGGCGCAGAGCAATTAGCTCTGGCGAACTTGGTGGGAGAAGCGCTTAAAGCTCTCAATCGGGATCAGCGCGAGGTGATCGAGTTGACCCATTTTGAGGGAATGACGCAAACCGAAATCGCGGGGAAACTGAAGAAGCCGCTGGGTACGGTGAAAAGCCTGGTACGCAGTGCTCTTAAGAGTCTCCGCTTGGCTGTAGGCTCAGCCAGTTCCGGTCAACCCGAGTCTTCCTCAAATGCGGTCAGCCGTTCACAAGAGGTGCGCAATGACTTGTGATCACGTTTGTGACAACTTGGAACTTTACGCGCTCGGTGCTCTCGATGGCCCAGAATCGCTTGAGGTAGGCGCCCACCTTGCAACCGGGTGTGCAACATGCAATCAAGCGCTGGGCCAAGCTCTTCGCCTCAGCCTAGCCATCTCGCAAACCGCACCCAAAATTGAACCTCCGGCGCGCTTACGTCGCCGCGTCAAAGAGGCAATCTCGCCGGCAGGAGCCCTTTCGCGCCGGTGGCTTCCGTGGGCCTTGGCTTTCGCAACAGCGCTTCTCGCAATCGTCGTCATCCTCACTCAAATCCGTCTACATCGTCAGAGCGAAATCTTCCAGGCTCAACTCGCCGACCGTACTCGATTGTTAGACGCCTTGCAAATCATCAGCGCACGCGGCACCAGAGAAGTTTTATTCGCCGACGCCAAAGTTCCGCAAATTCACGGAGCGGTATACATTCACGACAACCTTGGCTTGGCTTTGGTCATTGACCACTTACCAGAAGCACCGGTTGGCTGGAAGTACGAAAGCTGGATCGTTCCCCGAAGTGGCGACCCACGTCCTGTCGAATCATTTCGTAGGGAAAACGATGGACATGCCGTGTCTCTGATGACCAGTCCAATTCCTTTGGCAGATGTCGCCGCACTCGCCGTGAGTATAGAGCCGCAAGATTCGAACCCCACCAAGCCGACGAAAGTCGTCTTCGCCGCGAAGATCTGAGGCGGAAGAAGAACAGACGGGGTATTTAGCCTGCTAGCCGTGCTTCCTTTCGCATCGGAAGCTTCCAATTCGGTCGGATGAAGTGGCAAGTGTAGCCGTTCGGGTACCGTTCCAGATAGTCCTGATGTTCCGGCTCAGCCTCCCAGAAAGGACCGGCCGCGGCCACTTCCGTCACTACCTTCCCAGGCCAGAGCCCGGAAGCATTCACGTCCGCAATGGTATCTTCCGCGATTCGCTTTTGCTCTTCGGTTGTGTAGAAGATGGCCGAACGATAGCTCGCGCCACGGTCGTTGCCCTGCCGGTTTACCGTCGTGGGGTCGTGAATCTGAAAAAAGAACTCCAGAAGCTTTCGGTAACTGATCTTCTGGGGATCGAAAACGATCTCGACCGCCTCGGCATGATTGCCATGATGACGGTAGGTTGCATTGGGCACATCGCCACCGGAGTACCCAACACGAGTCGAGATGATGCCCGGATATTTGCGTAGCAAATCCTGCACACCCCAGAAGCAGCCGCCCGCAAGGATCGCGCGTTCTGTCGGTTCGGTCATATTTTTTGTTCCTCCTTCAGGGTATCGAACACCTTGCGATAGCTGCCGTAACCTTCGCTCTCCAGCTTATCGAGCGGGATGAAGCGCAGCGACGCGGAATTGATGCAATAGCGCAGGCCACCCGCGTCCACCGGGCCATCGGGAAAGACGTGTCCCAGATGGCTGTCAGCATGAGTCGAGCGCACCTCGGTTCGGGTCATACCATGAGTAGTATCCCGATTCTCGGCGACGTTTTCCGGTTCGATCGGCTTCGTAAAGCTAGGCCAACCACATCCGCTATCGAATTTATCGATGGAAGCGAACAGCGGTTCTCCCGAGAGGACATCAACGTAGAGGCCTGGCTCTTTGCTGTCCCAAAAGGCGTTCTTGAACGGGTGCTCTGTTCCCGCAGCTTGCGTGACGCGATATTGCTCGGGAGAAAGGTTCGCCAGCGCTTCTGGACTCTTGTGATATTCCGGCATATGTTTTGGATGATTCATCGCAGGCGGCAAATGACTCCGCCGTCTTAGGGGCAGTATAGTGCGGTCCCTTGCAGATAAGATGAGCAAGTCGAAACATGCAATTACTTCCGCTATTTTTAGCCTCCGCCCTGCTAGCAAGCGGAGCGTCACACATGGATGTGAGCGAGCCGAATCCGGCGGCTGCCGGAATGAATAGCCAACGGACCTCGGCGATCGCCGTTCGCATGAAGGAATTCGTGGATGCGAAGAAGACGGCCGGTATCGTTACAATCGTGGCCCGGCACGGCGCGGTGGCGGCGTTCGATGCGGTCGGGTTTCAGGATATTGAAAGCCAAAAGCCCATGAAGCGCGATTCCATGTTCCGCATTGCATCGCTCACCAAACCGATCACCTGCGCCGGAATCATGATTCTGGTGGATGAGGGCAAACTCGCGGTCATCGACCCAGTCGAGAAGTTCTTGCCTGATTTTAAAGACATCAAAGTTAACAGCTGCGTCGGGAGGTCGGGCTACGGCTGTACTGGCGTCGGACCGGGCCGCCCCATCAATGTGGAGGATCTGATGACACATACCTCTGGGTTGCCTTCGGACGCAAGCGTCCATGGCGAACCAGCCCCTTCCACTCTTGCCGAGTTGGCTGCTCTAGGAGCAAAAACCGAATTGTTATTCAACCCTGGAACAAAATGGA
Organism: Bryobacteraceae bacterium; assembly: GCA_049802535.1. Lineage (GTDB taxonomy): Bacteria > Acidobacteriota > Terriglobia > Bryobacterales > Bryobacteraceae > Bog-105. Next base: position 6,182 of record JBARMQ010000188.1, read on the forward strand.
ACTATAGCAATGTTGGTTACAACATATTAGGTAGAATTATCGAAGTAATTTCCCAAAAACCGTACGATGAGTTTTTGAGGGAACGGCTTTTCGAGCCGCTCGGAATGAAGGATACCTATTTCTTCGTGCCGGATGAAAAGGTCTCCCGAATCGCCACCTTGTACACGCAGGTGGAGGGCGGTTTGAAGCGTTCCAGTTCGCAATGGGGCACGCAGCATGGCCCTAGAATCCCTGCCCCGGCGGGCGGAATTGTCAGCACTGCGGAAGATATTTTCCGGTTTAACATGATGATGCGCAACAAAGGCGAATTAGAAGGCCATCGCGTCCTATCAAGCGCCGCGGTCACCCTGATGACAACCTCGCATACCGGCGACATGAAAGCCGGTTGGTCGCCCGGCGTAGGGCATGGCTATGGTTATGAAGTGGTGCGGAATGCCGAAGGAATGTTCCGCTATAACTCGATCGGGAGCTATGTAAAGGGCGGCGCCTACCGTACCTACGAGTGGGTTGACCCGGAGAAAGATCTAGTCGGCGTCTTTATGATGCAGCTGACGAATGGCGGTGGCGACACTGCCGATGAGATCAACAGTTTCATGGAAATGAGCGCCGCCGCGATTGAACATTAGGCGCGTAGTCGCTTTATAAAACTTCTATCCCAGGACCTTTAGTACCCCAACAGTTACCGAATTAGCATGATTTATCGTGCTTAATTAATGATTTCTTACAGCTTTTGCCTTAAAGTTTCATATATAGAGCCGCGATAAGCGAAATGGACTTGTCGATGAGCCAACCAGAAGGCTGCGGAAATGCCACATAAACGAATTATCGGAATTATTTTTGCCGCGATGACAATCGCGATCCTGTTGCAAATTCCGATGTATCGCAGCGGATTAAAAAAATGGAAGATGGCTCCCAAGCCGGAACCGATTCCCGTGGAGGTGAGGGCGTTGCGCCCGGTCTATCCCTACTCGGTGATCCCCGGCGGCGTGTACTCCCGCGAGGAACTCGGGCGGGCCGTCATCAAAGATCAGCTCGTTGGGGACCATTATGCCGACTTCAATGTAGCGGCGGCTCGCTTGGTGACGACCGATGAAGTGCGTTACGCGTATGTGTCGTACCGGGTGGGACAGAGGGTGCTATGGACCACGCACAAGCTACGTATTCCCAAAGGCGAGACATTATTGACGGATGGCGTGAACTACTGCCGGACCCGGTGCGGCAATCGGCTCTCGGATGTGCCGCATCGGCAAGCCGCTGCGAATGAGCCGATTCGGTTGCTTAGCCTTCCGAACTTCACGCCAACACTATTTGCGAACAACTTTTTGAGCCTGGGTCCAGCGTTAGTCGAGACAGGAACGCCCATTGCCCCAGCTGCTCCGGCGCGCCTGGCGCCGGTAACGCCCACGATTACGGCGGCGAATGAATTGCCATTGCCTCCCCAGCAGTGGCTGCCCGTTACACTGATTGCCACGCCAGGACCGGTGCTGTACGCTCCGCCACTGAAGGGCTTTATCCCGAGCGGACCGAACACGATTGGGGGCGTGCCTAGTCCTATATCCGCGATTCCTGAGCCACAGACGCTGGCGCTGATTTCTGTAGGCCTATTCGCCACACTCGCTCTGTTTACATGCAGAAGGAAGAAGAGCCTCAGAGCAGGTGAAAATCCACCTCAACGGTGACCTTTACCTTGACCGGCTCATCGCCCTTGGTCCCGGGGCGAAACCTCCACTGCTTTACCGCTTCCATCGCCGTCTTGTCTTCCTCGGCATTTAGACCGGTTAGGATCTTCAGCTCGCTGGGAAGTCCTTCCACCGTCACCACAGTCTCAATCTTGACGACGCCGTCTACGAAAGCCTCTTTAGAAGACGAGGAAAACTCGGGTTCGACATAGTGGGTCAGCTTGGGAGCCTTGACGTCTCCGCCCGGTACGTAGACCTTTTCGTTACCCTTGGCTTTTTCGGTCGACTTCTTGCCGCTCTTACTATCCTGATCGTTACTCCAAAACCCTTCAGTCGGTGTCGCAAACGGGAGAGCAAACGCCATGAGGGCGAAGCTCCGCCGGCTGTGAATCGAGTTCACTAAACCTCCTACGGAAAGCGAGTGCTAGGAGGGATGCTTTTCGAAAGTTTGCGGTTTCGCCCGCGGTGTAAAGTTTTGTTCGGCCGGGATTACAATTCGACGGTCTTATCAGACGGCATTTGATCGCTTTTAGGACGCGGATGGGGGTGCGGACCAGGCCGGGGATGTGGTGCGCCCGCACTTGCGGGAGGCTGCTCATCGGAGCTGGCTTTCCGGAGAGTAATTGTTCCGCGGGTGGTCTCCAGCATAAGGTCAGGGCCGGAGCCCACAGATCCTTTCAGCTGCGCCCCATGTCCCGAGTTGGTCTCGGTGAGATCGCCGCCAAAATCATTTTCAATGTCGCCACGCCGGGTGCTGGCTTGCAACTGAAAATTGGCCGCGTCCGGCAGCGCGAGGTCGATATTCCCTGCCCTGGTCCGCACGAGCATTTTTGAAAGAGGAACGTTTGAAGGCCTTAATTCGATATCGCCTTTTTCGACCGTCAGGTTTAAGCCTTCGGTAAAGCCGTTGAGATCCACATCGGTGGCGCGAGTGGTCACATTCAGGGGGCCCACCAGATTTTGACCGGTGACGCTGCCCGGATCGATCTTCAATTCACCGGGTAACTGCTGGGCGTCAACTTCCGTATGCATGCTCTCCACGCGAATGGGTTTCATCAATTCGCGCAGGGCAATGGTCCCGTCGTAATCGCCGCTGATGGTGACTTGGCCCGCGATGTTTTCAAGATCGACATCCGAACCGTGCCCGCGCAGCTGAACGGCCCCTTTAATGGCGCTGCAGCGTATGGAATCGGCGTGGCGCGTGTCCACGCTGACGTTGCCGGCAATATTAGAAACGGTGACGCCTCCGGAGCCATTCGTGATATCCACATTGCCGTCCAACGAGGAAACCTCAAGATCGCCGGAGCGGTCCGTCACCTGGATGCTCGCGCCGCGAGGAACTGTCAAGTCCAGGTCGGTGGTGACCAGAGTCCGAGAATCGGCATGGTCCTGATTACAACGGATGAGGATATGGCTGCCATCCTTTTCAATCGTGAGCGGCGTACCGCGGTCGGTGCGATCCGCCTGGCCGATGTCCAGCGAACGGACGGTTTTGTGGCCGCTGGCAACGATTTCCGTGCCATCGCCGCCAGTAATATGCGCACTGCCCCGAAAGCTTTCTAAGACGATCTGCGGGGCAGGGCCGGCTTCCTGCTTTTCGGCAGCCACTTGATAATCATGTTCCGTCCCGAGCACTTCGACGCCGCGCTGGAAGGCGGCACGGCGCCACCAATCGCCCGTTCCGCGCAACTCATAGCTGGCAAGCCCGAAGAAGCAAATCAGGATGACCATGAACCAACCGCCGGCCGAAATGCCGTTCACGGGCACAGTGCCGCGCGGAGCCCGCAGCAAGATCTCCAAAATCTGGATACCGCCCCAAACGACCAGCAGCCAAGGCCAGTAGCGGGCAAGATAACTGCCGAGGGGAACTTCCGGAGAAATCGTGTGCGCCAAGAAAGCCACGCCGACGAGCATCATGATCAGCGGCCCGCCAATCGCTCCGGCCGCGCGTTGTTGACGCACGCGAGGAGCTTTGGGACCTCCCGCCGGAGGCCGGCCGAAATTCGGGGGAACTCCATAGTGCGATTGCGGCGGCACGCCATATTGAGGCGGCGCGCCTGGGGGAGCGCCGTATGGGGGAGGAGGCACTCCATAATCGGGCTGGGCCGTCGTGGGACCCGGCTGGGCAGCTTGCGGGGCCGGGCGGCCTTGCGGAAATTGCCCGGGCATAACAGGGGCCTTCGGCGGCGCAACTGCCCGTTCGAGAAACTTCATAACACCGATGACGATGATCAGGAGCGGCCAGGTCTGCTGGAACGTTAAGGTCCCTGTTTGGTGCAATTCGAACAAGAAGCCGAGCGTCAGCAGGAGGATAGGCCCACGAAGAGCCTGGGTGGCCGCGGTTGCCTTATTGTTCACGCCTGAACCCCATTACGTCATGTATATCTGCCGGTGGGGGTGGAGGCGGAGGCGCTTGCGGCGGGGGCGGCGGCATGCGATGCGAATAGCTTGTCCGGGACACACGTCCAAACAGTTTGAATGCCCCGATCATAATAAGTAAAACCGGCCAGAATCGTCCGACCTCGTTGAAAGACATCACGCCGAGTGAGTCGAGAAGAAACAGTACGCCAATCAGGATAAGAATCATGGGACCCATCGGCATCTGTCCCGAACCGGAGCGGCGCGTAAACAGACTCGACCATTCATCCAACGGAACGCCGAGCCGCTGCTTTTTGGCCGTATGATAGGCCTCAAACGGCATGTAAAATACGAAAGCCGCGATCATGATCCCCAGGAAGGGTGCCGGACCGGGGTGTCCCCCATGAACGTTGCTGATCAGGGTGACCAGTACGCCAAAGATGACAGCGTGCGCTAATCCTTTTAAATATTGGCCGTTGTAGATGGCGCCCACGCCCGGTATCCAGCCCAACAGGAACGCCAAGGCCGGCGAGGTGCGATAGGCCGGCGCGATGGGGGCGCTCGGCGGCTGGGCGTACGGGTTATAACCCGCATTGGGATCATAGCCCGCTCCGGGAGGAAAGCCAGCGCTCGAACCAAACCCCGCGCCGCCCGGATTGAAGCCGGCGCTAGCGCTAGAGCCAGCGCCCGCAGTAAAGCCGGGATTGGGAGTGTAACCCGCTCCGGGGGGGAACGGAGGGACAAACGATGCCGGGTCAGGCGCGCCAAAAGGAGCGCCGGGACTAACAGGATTGGGAGGAATGTAGGGGTTCATCGGTGCATGCTCCTGACAAAAAACAGTGCCATCCGCCGGGCGCTGGCAGGCCGGGCATAAAGCCCGCCCGCAAGATCTACAGAACGCTCCGGCCGCCACTTCTGGGTGAAAGTAACAATTCATTTCGATTTATCCCCTTGGTTTGGATTGGCATTCGAACCCTGCGGATTGGACGCGTTGCCCTGCGCCTTTCCGGTCTGCTGCGAATGATCGGCAGGCGGGTTATCCTCCCGCAACTCCCGCAAACGAGACTCGATATCGTAGACCACCAGCAAATTGTCGTAATACTTGACGGCTCGATCCTTGGTGCGCCAGACACGATCCTGAAAACCGTCCCAGACATGCACGGGATTTAAGTCCGCTGGCCTGATGTGTTGAACCTGCACTCCGGTGCAACGCTCCAGCATTGCAAAGGACAAAATAGTCATCGCCATGCCCATGGCAAAGCGTGGTTGTAAAACGGGCTGCAGCCACTTGCCGATGGCGGTCCCAAAAATTCCCCGCCGCTGCAACGGGTCAAGCATCGGCCCCCTCGGAGCCTGATACACGATGCGCGTGATCAGGTCCGCCGGAGGGGTAACCGCACCAACAGTACCGATGAATGTAACCGCCGCACGAGCATCCTCAAACATCTCCGCACAGGCGGGACAGGCGGCCATATGCCGGTCCATGTCTTCTCGCACGGCATCGCTTAGCGTGCCGTCCAGATAATCGCTTAATAGGACTTCGAAATCTGAGCAAGAGGTCATGGTCCGGTCCTCTCGCAACTCTCGCCGCCACCGTTACCGGCGGACCCGGCTTGGCCGCTGGCGGCCACCGAACGGACCGGGTGAACGGCGCGCTTCAAAATACGGGCCAGTTCCGCGCGGCCGCGGTTCAATCTCGACTTCACCGTTCCTTCGGGAACATTCAACACACTGGCAATCTCTTTGTACTCCAACTCTTCAAGATCTCGTAGGATAACCGCTTCTCGAAGCTCCGGCGAAAGTTTCTGCAATCCCGCCTGCAACAACTCGCCCGCCTCACGGCCAGCCAGTAGGCCGTCGGTTCTGGCGCCCAATGACGTTTTCTCCTCGAGCACGACGAGTTGGTCTTCAATGGCATCGGTCACGCGATCTTGTTTCGTCCGGCGGTAATGGTCCACCAAAAGATTTCGAGTCAAACGGGACAGCCAAACTGTGAAAGAGCCCTCACCGGAGCGGAAACTGCCGAGGCTTTTGAAGACTCGTATAAAAACATCCTGCGTCAAATCCTGCGCTTCGCTATCGCGATTGGTAAAGCGGTAACAAATCGAGTAGACACGGCGGGTGTGTACCTTCACCAAATCTTCCCAGGCCGACTGCTCCCCGGCAAGACAGCGTTCCACGAGATGAGTATCAACGTCCAACCGTTCCGGTTTCCTTGTGGCGGCGGGAGCGAGCCAACTCCACCGCTGTTCGATCGATGTCTTCGATTGTAATGAAAACTGGGCCACCGCTGCGGCTGACATTGAATCCTCGTCGCGAGCCTCCGCGGTCCGACGATCCTTCTTTTCAAGTCCAGATCGAAGTCCGCATGGGCGTACACCCTAAGGAACGCATTAGCCGCGCTGGAAGTTCAGCCAAAATCGCAGTCGGGATAGTCCCAACCAACTATTTATGTGGCAATGGCTTACGGGGAAACATTCGATCCGCGTTGGCGATGTCGTAAACGCAGGAAGCGATGATGGCCGAAGCTTGCATCAGGTCCTCCGGAATGGCGTGGGAGTAGGTATCGAGACTGGAGTGGTGCACCAGGGAACCGTAGTCGAGCGGGTCCTGAATGAACTGAAATCCGGGCAGGTCGACGGCGTCAAACGACAGGTGATCTGTCCCACTGGTGTTCTTCAGCGTGATGGTGGTCGCTCCCATATCGCGGAACGGCTGCAACATTTTCTCAAATAGCGGCCGAGCGGCGTCGTTTCCCTGCAAGTAGACGCCCCGAATCTTGCCGCTGCCGTTGTCCAGGTTGAGATAAGCGTCCAGTTTAGCCTGTTCCGGCTTAAATTCCATTGTATTCGCGTCGCCAAAGTGCGCCTTTACATAGGCCGCTGAGCCGTAAATCCCTTGCTCCTCGCCGCTCCATAGGCCAATACGGACGGTCCGCTTCATCGGCAGGTTTAGGGTCTTCAAAATACGCATCACTTCCATCATCACGGCGCTGCCGGCCCCGTTGTCGGTGGCGCCCGTCCCCGAGTGCCACGAATCAAAATGTGCTCCGATCATGACCACTTGATCCGGTTCGGACGTGCCCGGAATTTCGCCGACGATGTCTTCGCCCATCTGGTCGGAATCGGAGGAACGCACCTTCAGATCGAGCTTGACGGTGACCGGGATGTTCTTTTCGAGCAAACGTGTCATGCGGGTGTACTGCTCTTCGTCGACTACAAAAGTCGGAGGCGCCAGCGGCGAAGAAGCCTTTTCAGAACCGGCCGCTTCGGCGTGATTGGCGCCGTCGTGTGACCGCGGGTCTTCGACTAGGACGGCTAACACATGTTCTTGCGTGAGAAAACCATTGAGTTTGTCCTTAACTCGTCCCAGCCGAGCGAAGAATTCGTCCATATCCGCCGGCGTCATGCTGCCAAATACCCGCATCAGCTCGCCGGTGTCGTCCGGCAGGTTGTTTAAGTCGACCTTTTCCTTGACGGCTGGCTCCGGCGCGTTGGCGATCTCAGCCAGACGGGCGTCGGTATAGCGCGTGAAGAGAGGATTGGTGCGAGGCGGCGTGATCTTGGGCGTGGTGATCAGAATCACCTTACCGCTCAGTTTGCCCTTCCACTTAGCTTCAAACGCGTCAATCTGCTCATCCATCTTCTTCGGGTTGTAGGATCGCGGCGGCATCGGCGCGAGCAATGCCTCGCCGGTCACTTCGCCCTTGGTAGGACCAGACCAGGCGAGCGGCGACGCCACCAGGTGCGAGTAGCGCGGAGTGACCATATCGACGGTATAGCTTTCGACCGACCAGCTGCGGCCAAAGGGTCCCCATGCCTCTTCGTGGACATTCGATACGCCGTAGCTCTTCAACCGATCCATGGCCCACTTGGCCGCTTCATTGAACTCGGGCGACGCCGTCAGGCGCGGACCATATTCGTCGGACAGATAGGACAGCGTATCCATCACTTGGGAATGATCGAACGCTTCTCCTTTAATGCGTCGGACAACGTCGAGAGTGCTTAGATCTTCGGCTGAGGCGAAGGCAAGCGAAACGAGAAGGCAAGAGGCGAACAGGCGCATAGTTGGGAGTGTAGCGTAGGGGTCGGCAATTCTTTTCAGTGTTCCGAGGCTCACCGCGACGTCCAAGTATTTTCCGCAACCTGAATTTTTGGGTGGGTTCAATCAGCCGGGCCGTTACCGCGTGATGGCCGTAGCGTCGCCAGTTCGGCCCGTGAACCAAGGCTCGGCAACGACAAGGGCGCCTCCGGATTAGATGCGGCGCAAAATGACCCTCTTCATCGGGCCTGATGCAAGTAATGCGGGCTTCTTTCAAGACCAGCAGTATCTTTTTTGACTAAGGCATCGACGCGACCGTCGCTTGCAATGCCACCGCGACCTTATCGATTGCGCTTAGCCAATCTCCTGGTGCTACTTGGCGAAAGAGGCGCATGCTGGGATACCAGGGCGACCGGCTCGTTTCGGTCATCCAGCGCCAGTCAGCTCGGTTGGGCAACAAGATCCAAACGGGAACTCCTAACGTGCCGGCCAAGTGCGCCATCATCGTGTCCACGGTGATCACTAAGTCAAGTAAACTGACCTTCGTGGCCGTGGCTGCAATATCCTCGCCCGGGTGCGTAATGTCGATGACTTGAGGAGCATAGTTCAGATCCTGCGCCGGCGTCCCCACCTGTAAATTGAAGAACTGCACCCCCGCCGTATTCACCAGGCGAAGCAGATCAATGAACGGCACCGAGCGTGCCGGATTCCAAGAGCTGGAATGCCAAAGCAGGCCTACTTTTAATCGTCCGTTTTGCGCAGTCACAATGCGCCGAGCGTCTTCCACTAAGGGAATTTCGAGGTCGAAGTAGGGAAGGT
>JBARMQ010000189.1:0-7746 GCA_049802535.1 Bryobacteraceae bacterium
AACGAATAACCTGCCCAATTCGTTTGTACGGTGTCAGTCGATGGCGTCACTCCGCTTCCGGTTGTGTTGAACACAAACATGTATTGATAGTTCGAGAAGTTGAAGGGAGATTCGACGTCATAGTGGATCGCTACATAGCCCGGGGGGGCGCCACCCGGTCCTAAGCCCGCCGGGTTCGGTGTTACCTGGCGTCCACAAGCAACGACGACGAATGCCGTCGCCAGCATAAAAAGAAAACTAAAACTCAATTTGCGAGCCATGTCGATCCTTCCAGCCACTCTAGCCAGCGTGGGATCTGTATACGCTACTGGGATGGGAATCTCTTGTGAAGGGGCGCCCTAGGTTCCCCCGATAGGGGCCTCGAAGGCCTGAAAGCCATTCTCCGATACGTGCCGCCCTGAAGATCCTCGAGACTGCGAAGATCGGCGACCACCTCGTCGCGGTTCTGGCATTGTTCGCAGGTTGCGGCGAATCGGAGCCGCCTATCGGCGCACCGGGCGCAATGCCGCTAACCTCGGCAACCGCAACGCACGCCGATGGTGGCAAGTCGTGGATGCTGCCCGAGACGAACGATCCTCCCGTGACTCGGAACCGCAATGCAACTATTTGCTGAAACGCCGCCTGTCGGTACACCACCAGGCTTTACAGCGTATCGGTTTTGCGATCCGGATTGGATCCATTACGGAACATTCCGATCGATTTTGATCGATGACAAAGGAAGAGTCGCTTTCTTAGACGCGCCTGGCCATAGCGGGCCAATAATGCGAAAACAGGCGGCTAGCTGTGCTGAAGACTCTCATGTCCTACTCGTTACAGGGGGATACGTCGATCCAAGATTGCTTGATACCGACTACTTAGGTCCGTAAAGGCCCCCGCGCCTCTACCCCTCTACACGACGTTCGCGAAAGCGGGCCGTTGCGCTAAGACGCTCCGCCTCAGATCGGGGACCGTCGAAATTGGACCAAACCGGACGTTTGAAGGCCCTTATGTAGATGGGATGAGAGAAGGCTAGCCCCCGCGGAAACCATGGTGGTTTCCCTTTGACGCACTCAAGGTGCAATGAAGAAAGCGAGGAGAGTGAGCACTTGACGAAAAGCCGCGGTACATACGGGAATCCATTGCTAGCAGAGCTGTTTCCAGCAACTGTCTATACGAAACCGCTGCCACAGTAGTAAATTGTCGGTGCTCCAACGCGGCCCGAAGTCAGCGGCCAGGCCATGCCCGGACGCTTTGCCGATGCCAAAGGAAATCGCCGCATGCTCCGCGTTCTTAACGCCGCCGAGGGCGAATTTTCGCGAATAACCCTGTTGGTGAGCAGGAGGGCCAGAGGGCAGCGGGTGAGATAGCATAACGGGTGCACCCTTGCTTTTCAGTACGTCTGTGCCCTGGTTGCCATGGCCCCGCTTTTGAAGCAATAGGCGCCGATGGCTAACTATTCGGCAGAGCCGACTAGGGGACGGCGAAATTAACTTGCAAGTCGTTCTACTCTCCGGCCGTATTCGCGCCGGTAAAAGTACACTGGCCGGCACGTTGAGAGACGTCTACGGCGTCCACGTCGTGAAATCGCGCGCGATCATTGCCAGAGCGCTACGAGGAATCTCGTATGAGCGCCGCCAGGACTTCCAAAAGGCAGGAGAGGACCTCGACAACGTCCACGGTGGAACGTGGCTGGCGACAGGGCTCTACGAAGAGATCGAGACAGCGGATGCCGGTAACGATGCCATCTGGGTGTTGGACTCGGTGCGAACCCGAGAACAAGTCGACGCCATCCGCAGGGCCTACCAGCGAGCTGTCATCCACGTGCACTTGTCGGTGAGCGAAGAAGCCGCCAACGCGCGAATGTTGGAATCGGGGAACCGTTCCTTCAAAGAGGCCGCATCCTACGAGGAAGCACAGCAGAGTCAAACGGAAGCTCACGTGGAGCAGTTACGAGAGATTGCCGACATCGCCATCGACACGGAACGAGATCGGCCCGAAGACGTCGTTGTGCGGGTAGCAGGTCATCTCGGACTGTTATACGTCGCGCCATCTTCTTACGTTGATGTTTTAATTGGCGGGCAGTATGGCAGTGAAGGCAAGGGGCACATCGCATGGCACCTTGCACGAGAGTACGACTATCTCGTGCGCGTCGGCGGGCCTAATGCCGGTCACAAAGTTCCGAACATACCTAACCGCGAAGACGCCGAGATAAGTGAGCAGCCGTTCACGTATCACATGCTTCCGTCCGGGACCGCCGAAAGCAGGGCACGCGTCATCTTGGGCGCCGGAACAACCATCGACAAGGAGCGCCTACGCGACGAGATTGCGGCTATTCGGCTCGAGGTTGATCGCCTCGTCATAGATGGTCAGGCTGTCGTGATCGAAGACGAGGACCGAAAATTTGAGTGTAGAAGTCTCCGCCAAACAATTTCCTCGACGGCGCAGGGTGGCGGCTACGCGGCCGCACGTCGGCTTATGCGCAACGCGCTTGAACCTGGCCGGCCTGTCAAATTAGCCCGAGATGATGAAGACCTGCGACCTTACGTCCGGCCAATCGTTCCGCTTCTAGAGCACGCCTTCAGCCAGGGCGCTCGAATCTTCGTAGAAGGGACACAAGGCTCAGGCCTGAGCCTTCTTCATGGCCCGTACCCTCACGTCACGTCCCGCGACACGAATATAGCGGCTTTGCTCTCCGAGGCGGGCATTGCGCCGGCGCTGGTTCGTCGCGTCATTCTGGTAGTGCGAACATATCCGATCCGCGTACAGGACCCCGAAGGCGCTACCGGCGCTACCTCCGGTCCGATGAGCCAGGAACTTACGCTAAAGGATATTGCTGCTCGATCGGGTCTGCCGCTCGATGAGCTTGAGCGTACGGAGCGTACCTCGACAACGAATCGAAAGCGTCGTATTGGCGAGTTCGACTGGGTGCTGTTCCGTCGAGCCGTACACCTTAATGCGCCAACTGATATCGCGTTGACATTCGCCGACTACCTGTGCGCTAGTAATCGTTACGCAAGGCGCCTCGAGCAACTTGATCAGGCCACTCAGCGATTCATACATGAAGTTGAGCGCATCGCTGGCGCACCGGTTTCAATGATCTCAACGGGGTTCAGTACTCATAACATTATCGATCGGCGGACGTGGTAGCGTGACCGAAGAGGAACTCGTCCAACGTTATCCCCGCCTTTGGCACATGGCCGATCTTCGTAACGCTCCCGGCATCTTCGATCGAGGGTTGCTTTGTACTAGCGAACTGCTGCGTCTCTTCGAGATCCGCGGTGATGCCCGCCGCGCCCTCGAGCAGCAGCGTCGGCCTGAAAGTGTGACGCTATCTGCTTCGGGGCTGGGCGTTGCTGTCATTCGAGACCAGCAACCGCTTAGCGTCCCTCGAATCGCTGCAAGCTTGACGACGGGAAGCGTTACGGATTTCTTAAGGTTCATAAACGCACGCGTTTTTTTTTGGCCGACCGAGAGGCGACTCATCACGATGAATTCGGCGGAGGCGTACCGCGAAACGCCGCAACTTGTATTTGTTGTCGAAACGGCATCCCTTGTGCCGGCTCACAGGCGCCGCATCCGTCTTTCACCAATCAATAGCGGCGCGACGCGCCCGTTTGCTCATGAACGATCAATTGATATGTTCAGATCCATTACTGAGTTTGACTATGAAGCGCGCAAACGGTACCGTGATCCGATCGCGGAGTTGACCGTAGCTAGGGGTGTGCCGGAAATCTTCGACCACGTAATTGGACTCGAAGTCTGGCAAAATGGCACGCGCCTGGGCACCCTTAAGGGGCCCTATAAAAGGGCTGCGGTCGTCACGGCGCTCGCTGAGCTAGGCGGACCGACGGCCTAGCCGCGGTGGTAGATCATAGACGTACACTTGCGCAAATGGACCAACATATTCGCGAATCATTTCCCGAATAATATCCCAGTTGCCGCCCGCAGCCCCGGCTCCAATGCGAGGCATGTGTACCGTCGCCCCCAGCTCCGCTGCTCTGATGCCCAATCTCTTTAGTGCCCGTTCCAATGCTGCATACTGAATCCGCGGCTCATTCGACTTGCCAAACCCGTGCTGGGCCACAATTGGGGCGTAATAGAGCGCATCCTCCGCTTGCAAAAGCGCGACTGAACCCAAAGCCAAGTGGGACCGATCCTCTTCAACCATCCTTCGGTAAGTAATTTGCGCCTCGCTATGTCGAACAGCGACTTGCTTCGCAAAGCCGCCACCCCATGTCGCAGTCGCATCATTGACCATAAAGGCGACTATTCGTGGACCTGTTGTCTCCGGATCGACCGCATCCCCGACGATATGAGTCATCGGATCCCGTTGAAGATCTGACGACGACTCGTAAAGATAACCGACGGTTCGAGGGTAGATGGCTCCCGGATATCCGCCGACGCCCACACATTCCACGAAAGCCGACGGAGGCCCAAACATCGCCTGGCCTTTCTGCGTGTAGCCGATAGCGGTGCAGCCACGGATTGGGCTCTCGTCGCTTATCAGTTCCCCTGGCCGGAGAGGATGCGCCCATTGCGACGATTCAATGGCGTAATCTAGCTTGTATCGCCCTTCCTGAGGCCCCGACTCGATGCGAGATGCAGAAAACATTGCTATGGGGCCTGTCGATAGCTGCACGGTTCTGATCGCAATTGCTTCGACCGACACCTGGTATTGCTTGCGCAGTTCTAGCGTTTCATCAATGTCTCCATAATGCAAGTCCTCAGGCATTGAGCCTAATGGCATCAGCAGCTCGGCAGCAGCAATGTTGCACAGCGCTTCCAGCTGCCAGTCGTCGGGCGTCGCATGCCGATGTAGCGTGCGATTGCGCATCGTCTCTTTACAATCTGGAAACAGGGTGTGAGCGATCTCGTGCGCGATTGAAAACCGCTGGCGCACGCGTGGCCGCATAGGATTCAGCTCGATGATAAATCGTTCAGCCGCATCGTTGAACCTTGTTCGAGCGTCGGTGACATCGGCAAATGGTACGATTTGGATACCCAGCACCTCAGCAAGAAGCACCGGATCATACGGAGGGCCCGCCCATCCCTTATCGACTGCGGCCGTAGCAACATCGCGCGCTTTCTCCAGGATCGCTTCGATCGGATCACGGTCACCAGCAAACGCGATCACTGAGGGATTGGTCCAAGGTTGACCCTTTCCAACACGATATCCCACGATGTCCGTTCCTTCTGGAAGCGATTCCGTGTAACCTGGAGACGGGCTATGGACTCGCGATGTTAGTGCAAACGGAGAAGCCCGAGACCGCCGCTCTCCTGCATTCCGAATCGCCACGTCGCGACGATCGATATTACCAAAATTCGATGGTCGCATCTTATCTAACAGAATACATCAAATCGAATCGCCTGCATAGGATACCCAACACGACGGCGCCTCTGGCGAGCAACAATTCTGAATGTCGGGGATTCTTGACGCAGCGAGATCGACGGATCCGTGGCAGAGCTCGTTGCCAAAGAAGCAATCCTCATCGACGGCACGGAACGCGTCTCCCGAGAACTCGAGCGTCTCGGCATACTCATGGGGATCGTGACGAGCGCTTCGCTCGATGAGGCTCAACCCTATTTCGATCGCTTCGATCTCGCACCGTCGGCGCTCTGCATCACCCGCGAGGATGAAGCACGTTCCAAGCCGTCGAGCAATCAGCTCCATCGCGCATTCAAACAGTTGCGAGTCAATGCCCACGATGCCGCACTGCCGGCCGAAACGATTGTGCAACGGCACGAGGGGGTGCGCGGGGGGTTCCGAGACGTCGACGTCGGGGAAGTCTTGCTCGAGCAGCACGGTCTCGCCGTCGGCGTCAGAGCACTCGTCACATGTCATTTCATCATCTGCGCAGACCCACATCACTTTCGCGACGCCGGCGGCCTGGTAGGCGTCCATGATGCCCGCGTTCATGGCGCGCGACAGTCTCGGTGCGCGCGACCATCTCGGCCCAGGAATCGTTGGGGATGACGCGCGTGACCTGACCGGAATCATCGAGCACGTGCATCCCATCGTCGAACGTATTCTGGACGCGATCGGTGAGCTGCGGGATGCCTTCGCCGGCCTATAGGTCCTCGGCCAGATAATCGTTGCCGCGCTAGGACCAAGTCATCACCACGACCCCACTTTTCCATTGAGGCCTCGCTCAATGCCAGGCGTATGGCACATAGCCGACGTAAGCTAGTTCCCAGCTAGCAGCAAGCCAATACTTGGATTCGGAGGTGCCTTGCCATGCACGGAGATCGTCGAAGCCGGACCGTTGAGAAAAAAGTTTTCTTTTATCGGGTTTTTGTGGACGGGGAGCAAGTCGGCAGGCCCGCTCAATTCAATTTCGCCCAAATTACACACCGGTTAAACAGACTCCCTTATAGTGAGGAAGGGCGCTATGAAGCCGACGAAGACGACGCGATCATTTCTTGCTTTGTTGACAACGATTCAAGAATCAGATTCGGAAAGATAAGGCGTTCGAATCTCCCCCCAATCGCTGACGGCCCAAATGTCACCGCCATTCAAGTTCCTCCGCAAGCTGGCTTGTTTGAGTGCTGCCATGTCGTCTACTTTGGAAACGGTGTTATAGGCGCGGAATTTAATAGTTATGCACCCCGTGTCGGCGGTCGCTTTCCCGACTACCTGAGGCGGAAGGCTGGGCTCGAAGAATCGATAGAGATCCTGCCGATTGTTCGCGGAAGTCCGTTGGAGGCGTTTCGCCGTTTGCAGTCGGTCCGTTCAATCACGATCAAAGTTGCTACAACCGAGGCAAGGCAACTTGCCAATAGTGAAGGAGGCCTCATCGCCAGGATCGCTTCTGCTAGCGGCCGCGCAGGTGTCGAAATGTTGGAACTTACCCTCGGGACTTCTCGTGGACGCGCCCGAACGCTTGCCCAGGACATACTTGCACCATTTGAACGACTTCTAAGGATGCCCAACATCCGAGAGGCAATCGATAAGCTCAATGCAAAAGGCTATGTTCGCGGAAGGACGAGCGCCGAGGTGATTGATCTGCTGGAGGATGATTTGGTTGTAAGTAAGCAGTTCCTACGCGAAACGCTCAGGACAAAAACACTAGACTCTCAAGACGCGTATGCCAAGATCGAGCAGGCATATGGAGAGGTGAGAGCGGGACTTTAAGAATATGCGAATCAAGAATTTCATCTATAGTTGGCAGCTCTTGATCGCTTTTGCCACAGTTACCGTCATCTACTGTTTTGATCATTTTCTTGCTTCTGACCACGGCGTAACAGATGTGTTTCAGCCGGTTAGGAAGGAAGCCTATGGAACGCTTGCGACCATCTTTGGCGCACTGTTTGGCTTCGTAATAACGGCCTTCTCAATCGTTGTCAGTTTGGGTGAAAGTAAGCTGATCGCCAGACTAAAGGAAAATGGCGATTACACTCGAGTGACGAGTGCGTTTATTCGGACGATCTACACGATCGGCGCTTCGACGGCGCTTACAGTCGTGGCTATTTTTATGGACACCTGCGCGAGCAATCCAAGCAGGGGATGGGAATATGTCGTACTGTTCGCGTGTATCGCGGGCACCTTAGCCGTGCTGGGAATTATTTTTGTTCTAGAGATGCTTATCGGAGAGTAAAACGCGGAAATCGTGTCATAAAAAACAGTTAGGTCGTAGGAGGATATGACCTGAGGGCGTGATTTCAGACAGACGGAGACTGTGAGTTTCCGGGCGTAAAGCCCACCAAGGAGACTCACGTGAAGAAGACTCGATTCACCGAGGCGCAGATCGTCGCGATACTCAGGGAGCT
>JBARMQ010000190.1:0-15962 GCA_049802535.1 Bryobacteraceae bacterium
TCCGGCACCAGTGCACCGGCGGCGACAATGGCGCCTGGGCCAATGTTCGCTCCATTCAACACAATCGCGCCAATACCGATTAATGCGCCGTCTTCCACCACACAGCCGTGCAATACGGCACTATGTCCGACTGTGACACGATTGCCGACGATACAGGGATACGTGACATGGTCCACATGGAGGACTGTGTTGTCCTGAATGCTGGTCTCGTCACCAATACGGATGTGGTTGACGTCCCCGCGAATGGATACGTTGGGCCAAACGCTTGATCGTTCGCCAATGACAACATCCCCAATGACTTGCGCGCTGGCGTCGATGTAGGCAGAGTCCGCAATGCGCGGTGCGGCTCCCTGGTAAGTACGGATCATCGGAAAATTCCGTTCGTGGAGATAGAGTGCGGGCCAGTGTCCCGAACGCTAACAAACCCGGGAAGGCGGCAATTTCTCCTGTATTGTTGTTATACCAAGACGGCAGATGTTCCTCCCTTTCTACAAGGGCTGGAGCCCTCTATGACTCCTGTGATACACATGCTGGTACTATGCGTTCCTTCAACTCTCGGAGACTTCTTTGTCTGGTGATCGCCAGCGGCCTGTTCGCCGCCGCGCGTGGGCGCTCCCTTGCTTCCGATATGCAAGGTTCTGAACGCCAGCAGTATGAGGCACGCATTTCCGCTTTGGAGTCGCGCATCGATCGGTTGGAGAAGATTGTCGCCAAGCTTAGTGAAACCACAATCCCGAACGAGACTGCGATAGCCATTGCGCCTGCCGCCCATTCATCCGCCGCGCCAACGCCGGCCGCACTCGTTTCGCGGCCCAAGTTCGAGACGCCCGCCGAACTGCTGCCCGATATCGGCAAGATCGGCGCTGAAGTCGGATTGTTGCTATCGGGATCTGCCAACCCCTACGGGCTAAACAAAGGACAATTCGCAGGGGGCTTCATCGACCTTCCGTTATTCGACCGGCCGGCTTGGCTGCACGGCAAGATATCGTATGAGATTTCCGTGGGCTTGTCCCAATCGAAGACTACCTTTAGTACGACATCAAACGTGGCGCAGGTGGCGAATCTTAGCGTCTTGAATGCTGTATATCCGATGGGCGGCGTTCAGAACGTCGTCCAGGCTGTGTCCGGCACGGGCGCGGCGCCGTTTCCTGTCACCACGCCGACCGTCACCAAGCTACGGCTTTTGCAAGTCGTTCCCTTCGCCCTGAAGTACACGCCGACGGTTCTCGACCGATGGCGCTTGCGGCCTTATGTTGTTGCTGGATTCGGAACGTATGTGACCATCCATGAACAGTATCCGGCGAAAGGCGCTTCAACGGGCGTCCGCGAAGATGCCGACTTGCCGCCAGCGGTTCTCGCGGCCGTGAACCAACTCTTTGGAGGCCAAGCGCCGTTTGGTGGTCCGCTGATCGCTGGACAACTCACTCAATCGCCCGAGTTAGAGGCGCGCGGTCTTCCCAGCGGCCACGGCAACATTGATTTCGGACTGCACATGGGCGGAGGCATCGCCTACCGCCTGAGCCACGGTTTGTCTGTCGGGATCGATGCCCGCTATAACAAAATTGCCGGTGCGGATGCGGGATTCGTGACCTACGGTACCAGGATCAGCCTGCATTTCTAAGGAACTCCCTCTTGCCCAGAAGACGGGGTTGCGACTTTTCAATCGAACGCACATCTATATCGCCAGCAACTTGCCCCCTCGAAGGCGGTTTTCTTATGGCTTATCCATTCGGTTCATTTGTATTCACTCCCGTCGTCAAAGCGCTGCAGGAACGTTATGGCAGCCGCCGCCAATATGCGAAGCGGGAAGCGTCGGGCTTCGCGCAAGAGGGTCTTGGGCCTTCGGAGGCACAGTTTCTTGGTGAAATCGACAGCTTCTATATGGCCAGCATCGGCGCCACCGGCTGGCCATACGTCCAACATCGGGGAGGCCCTGTTGGTTTCGTAAGGGTCATCGATGAGCACACCGTTGCCTTTGCTGATTTCCGCGGCAATAAGCAGTTCATCAGCACGGGAAATCTAATGACAGACGACCGTGTGGCGCTTATCGCGGTTGACTATCCCAGGCAGGCTCGGCTCAAAATTCTCGGACACGTCAAGATCCTCGAAGGCGACGATGCAAGGGGTTGGACCGATAAGCTCCGCGATCCGCAGTACGACGCCGTGATCGAGCGCGTGTTCGTAATTCACGTTGAAGCGTTCGATTGGAATTGCCAACAGCATATTACGCCCCGGTTCACGGAAGAGCAGATTCGTACCGCGTTATTGCCCATTGAGAAGCGGATGCAGGCGTTGACGAACGAGAATGAAAGGCTGAAGGCCGAGCTAAAACAAACGGCGTGACCTCTTCCGGCCTCGCTCGCCTGATGTGCCAGTTGCGCTTTCAATCGAACTCCGCCCAGACGATCGTGTGATCGGATGCGCCGGCCTGTTGACGCGCCTCCATATCAACACTGGCCATGTGGCAGCGTTCTGCCAATGAAGCAGTCGCCAGAATGTGATCGATCCGCCAGCCAAAGTTTCTTTGAAAGGCATTTCGAAAATAATCCCAATACGTGTACTGCACGACATCCGGGTGGAGCTTTCGAAATACATCAACGAATCCCCATGCCAACACTTTCTTGTAAGCGATGCGCGCGTCGATGTGAAAGTCCGGATCGTTCACGCGCTTCTCGGAGTGATAAACATCGATTGATTCGGGAGCGACGTTCATGTCGCCCAGCCAGATAGCCGGTCGCTGCTTATCGAGCGCAGACTCGAAGTAGGCATGAAGCCGTTCAAACCAGGCGAGCTTAAACGCATACTTGTCGCTGTTGACCGCATACCCCTGTGGCACATAGCTGTTGATGATCGGAATTCCGTCGACGACGGTCTGGATGATCCGAAAATCCTCGTTGTCCGGCCCTTCGTGTAACCCGTAGACAATCTTCTCGGGTTCAACGCGTGTGAGGGTAGCGACACCGTTATATGCCTTCATCCCGCGATAGGCCATGTGATAACCGGCCTGCCGAATCGACTCGGCTGGAAAAGCCTCATCCTGAACTTTGGTCTCCTGAAGGCACATCACATCGGGCTTGTTCGCGCTAAGCCAATCGAGAACAATCGGGAGGCGTTGGCGGATGGAGTTGACATTGTAGCTGGCGATTTTCATGCGGTCCGGCCTGCGCCCTCGATTATCGAGGATGGCATTGCTGGGATTAAATGCGCGGCTAGAAAATATAGCTTCGGGAGTGTGGCAGACCAGCGCTTATAAGAATGGATTGAAGGCGCATTTTGCCTGGCGAAGATTTTGGCATACGCGCGGCTGTTCAATATTCATGTGTGCTAAATACGACAAATACGTCGATTTGAAGACCGATGAAGCGACGGTGGGTCCGGTTAAAGGATTGAAGCCCCAGTGGTCCGCACGAAGTGTCGTGTTCCCCTTCTCTGACCGGTAAATGTTTGAGATTGTGATCGCCGCAAACTCCTCGTAGTTGTCCATTCCAGGATTTCCCGCGACCGATTCTCTGACCATGCGGCCTTGCATCTGCCGCAAAGCGTGGATCATCTCGTGCAATAAAATCTCATCGGGCGAAGTGCCCGGACCCGTCGGCGCGCCTGCGCCGGTGAACGTAGTCGACGAGAACCTCACGATGGTGTTGCTTCCGGTGCCTGTCCCGACGATCCGTTGGTCCTTGGGAGGAAGCTTTCCATGGTCATCAAGCGCAGTGGTGTCTTTCATGGTGGCCGCCTTTACGTCGACCGGCTTCGCATAGGCGTTAAACTGCCCGGTTTGCGGCGTCGGATGATAAGGACAAATCACCATTTGACGCTGTGTGTAATAGATCTCCGTGATAATGGCCCAGCCAGTCCACGTGTTTGCGAGCCGTTCCAAGGCCGCATTGATATCGGTTTCGTATCTCTGTTTCTGGATCTTGGCGTCCTTTGAAGGGGCCCAGTCCAAACCTAAAAAACCAGATGTGTATTCATCTCCATCGATCTTGATGTTGGGAACGTCATGATAGGTGCGCATAGTATTTTCGCAATAGACTTAGCATTTGAGGTGCCAAAGTATTTGAGTCGGCTGCATTCGCTGAAGGTGTTCTGGAAGAATTCATCCAGGTGGCAGCATTTCGCGTAGGAGTTAACCTGCCTCTCCGGTCTGTCGCCCTGCCGTTTGCGGAGGGCGGCGTCCGCAAACGCCCTGTCCGAGCTTGCCAGGTTGGCCGATACGTTCACCCCGAAGCCAGGGCAACGACTACGTCTATCGTCCGGAAGATGTAACATCCGCTGAGGGAATTAAATAGCCCAGCGCTCTGTATCCTCGTAGCCGCCTATCGAACATTCGCGCCAGCATCGCGATTGCTGAATCGACATAATCGTAAACCTCGACGACCTTCTTGCCGTCGTGAAGCCGATGAAGCCGGCCAACATATTGTTGAAGTGTTCCGTGCCACGAAATCGGCATTGCGAGGAACAGAGTATCGAGACGAGAATCATCGAAGCCCTCGCCGATATAGCTGCCCGTTGCGACGATAACTCGTGAACAGTTTTGTGCCTCAGCAAGTTCATGGCTCACCTGAGCACGTTGTTTTGCACCCATGGCCCCTTTCAAGACAAAGACACGATCAACCTGCTTGCGAATCGCGGCACCAAGATGTTCTACGTGAGCGGTCCTGCCGGATAGTACGAGTGGGGATTTACCGCTCGAAGCTGCTTGGACAACATCATCGACGATTTGCTGATTTCGTTCATCGTCCGCCGAAAGAAGAGCGTAGAGTTCCTGAATGGTCGGGGGCACCTCGCATAGCCATCTTAACTTTGTTATCCGCGGTCTGACTCGATGCTCAAATGGACTCGATTCAACTTGCGAGCGAACCGGCAAATTAAATCTCATAGGGCCGCATTGCATGTAAATGATGGGATGGTGACCATCCTGCCGAATGGGCGTCGCAGTTAGGCCGGTAATATATCTCGCCTTCACCTTCCTCATTACCTGCTCGAACGTTACCGCCGAAAGGTGGTGACATTCATCGATCACGACGTGACCGTATTCAGCGACAAGGTCCTTCGTCTCGCCCTTCCGGTGAAGGCTCTGAATCAGCGCGACGTCTATGCCGCCGGTTCTCTTCGTTTTCGCTCCGCTGATCTGGCCAATTTCATCAATCGGCATCCTAAGAAAAGCGGCCAGTCGTTCACGCCATTGGTCCAGAAGTTGAGCCCGATGGACCAGCACCAACGTGTTTGTCTTTCGCGCGGAAATAAGATAAGCGGCAACGACTGTCTTGCCGAAGGCCGTACCTGCACAGAGAATGCCCTCGTCATGCTTTAGAACGTTTTTTGCTGCGTCTGATTGTTGGCCTCGTAGTTCGCCGGCGAAATTAGCATCAAGCCTCTTACCCCTAGACCTTTCATCAAGTAGATCTGGCACAACTTGATGTTGCTTCAGCAGCAGGAGAAGCTCATCGAGGAGGCCCCGTGGCAATGCGAGAAATTGCGGAAACTCCTCTGCACAGCAGATGACGCGCGGCTTATCGTAAGTAGGTAATCGCATTGCCTGAGCCTTATAGAACTCGGGGTTCTGGAAAGCAGCAAGCCTCGTAAGACGATCCAGCATTGCTTCTGGAAGGCCAAGCTTCTCGATAAAGAGACAATTAGCGCGAACGATTCGAACCTTTACTGGCAGTGGACTCGAGGTGGGCTTATCTGGCCTACGGCCGGATGGCGGTAACAACCAGGGATCTTCCCCGCCGACGTCATCGGTAAGACTCATGCGCACTCCGACCACGTTACCTGTTCGCTCGGCGTCTCGTACGAGCTGATCCAAAAATGAAGATTCCATACGGCGAATGTTCGCCAGATATCCCCACTGGTCGGATATCGGCTCCAGGGAGCTATTGAGAAACACGCTACGTCCGGACTTGCGCGGAGCTTTCTGCAACGGCATGGCGATCAGATTGCCGAACCCACCGCGTGGCATCGTGTCCTGGTTTGGGAACAGCCGATCGTATGATCTCAGCCCTACTTCATGGCGAGACGCCATGGTTCGAGTTAGAAGCGCCGCTCCCAATTTTCGTGCCATCACTGCGCCGATGGGAGAATCGAAAAAAATCCAAATGTGCGCGCCGTCACCCGAGCGGGAACGCTCAAGCGCTGCCGGAACACCCCACTCGCGACAAGAGTGAAGAAAGGCGCAAGCATCTTCTGCCCACGTCCTCTGGTCGAAATCAACGGCCAAGAACCAGCAGGTCTCGTCCGGCAGCAACGGATAGATGCCAATTGTGACGTTGCCAGAGAGATGATCATGAACCGCCTTATCAGTTAGCGCCAGAAGTTGCCGCGTTTCTTTGTCTCTCTTCTTCCATTCGGACCTGGGAACCAAACGCAGGCCATCCCAATCCCGAATGCTGGCTGGCGAATAACCGCATTTTCCGTTCGGCCCCTCCCACCGGACCGCATAGACGTCCTCGCGCCCACGGAAAAGCGAGCGAAATAGAGCTACTTTCTTAGGAACCGAAAGCTCAGGGCTCACGGTCGTCGACAAACTCGCTAGCTCGTTAGCTTCGGAACTCGCAACTTCGGAGAGTTGCCGAAGATCTGAAAGGTGATCAAAAGATCCCTGAGATTGCCCTCGCGCCCCATCAATAAGCTGACGCAGTCGCATGTTCTCTTCGCGTAGTCGTTCGCATTCGGCCGTCACGTGCGCTAGCCTCTCCGCAATGCTCTCGAGGTCGTCAGCCATCTGCCTATGATTCTTCAGGAGGGCTGTGCGTGGCAAATGAGAATGCCAAGGCCCCCTCGGCGCTGAGGAAAGCGCTGAAGTACCCCCGCCGACTCGGAAGGACTCACAGGCCACAGCCGGAACTCTCGCCACCGAGTTTGCTTCAAGGCGTCTCCAGACATGGCACTCTGACGCTCCCCAAATCGGGGCTTAACGGTCGCCGCCCTGAACTGTGTCGAAGCCGTGCCGGGTGAACGGCGCTGAAACCAATGACCGGTGCACACGGAATTATTAGCCAACTGCCCCATGCCGCCGACCGGCTAGAAGCCACCACAAGCCCGCCGCGGTCAGACCCGCCGCACCCACCATCACTGAAGCTGGCAGCGGGGCTGTACGTGGTTCGGCACAAAGCCGCTCGGGAAACGCGCCTGGGCTCTTCCCTTGCATGTGTGCTGCAAGTCCCATTTCCAGAACTTGTGCGAGATGAAGTCCACGGCGATCGGTCTCTTGCAAAATCTGTTCGCGGCAACTGAACCCATCTGCAAGTATCAGTGCGTCGTCTGGAGCGTTGCGAACGGCTGGAAGCAGCACTCGCTCGCCACACTTGAGGCCCACTTCATAATGATCGGTCTCGTATCCGAAAGCGCCGGCCATTCCGCAGCAGCCCGAATCCAGAATTTCGTAATCGAGGCCCATCTTCTTGAGTACGCTCTCTTCGTCTGTGAATTTGAGAGCGCTTTTGTGATGGCAGTGCCCGTGAACGACGGCCTTCCGCGCGAGTTGCGGCGGTTGATAATTCTCTACCTTCTGCTCCAGGAATTCGCTCAGAAGGAAAGTTTGGCTTTGAAGGCGTTTTGCATCCTGATTGCCATGGATGAGGTTCGTCAACTCATCTCGAAAGACAGACACGCAGCTTGGCTCCAGCCCGATAACAGGAACACCCGCTTGAATCGCCGGCCGCAAGCCCTCGAGTATCTGATACAGCAGCTTCTTGGCCGTATCGAGCATTCCAAAATCGTAAAGAGGACGGCCACAGCACAAACTCTGCCGGGGAATTCGTACTTGAAATCCCGCGTCTTCCAACACGCCCACTGCAGCCTGCAGTACCCGCGGCGTGAAGTGATTATTGAAAGTATCCGGCCAGAGAATCACCGGAGGCCTGTCTGTGTTATGGGAACTTCGCTCAGCAAACCATTGCTTAAATGTCTGGGGCGCGAAAGGCGGGATCTTGCGCTTCTGTGAATAGCCGGCTGCCCACTTAGCCAGGCTACGGAGCGCCGGTGTCTGAGTGAAGAAGTTGGCCGTTGCGGGCATCTGTGAAGCGATACGCGCCCACCAATAAATAAGTCCGGACGCATAAGCGGTTCGGGGACGGATACGCTTGTCATAGTAGTGGGATAGAAACTCGGCCTTGTAAGTGGCCATGTCCACATTTATGGGGCAATCGCCTTTACACCCTTTGCACGATAAGCACAGGTCAAGAGCTTCTTTCACATGATCGTCGCGCCAACCGCCTTTCAGCGGATCGCCCTGTAACATTTCAAATAGCAGATGGGCGCGGCCACGGGTCGAATGCATCTCCTCGCGAGTAACCATGTAACTGGGACACATGGTTCCGCCCTCTTCGCGGCGGCACTTGCCCACCCCCATACAGCGCATGGTTGCGTTGGCGAAGCTGAACTCATCGGCCTCATAGTGGAAGTGAGTCTTCGGTTGAGGTGGATTGTAGTTCGTTCCTAAACGGAGGTTTTCCGTGATGGTATAAGGATCCACCATCTTGCCGGGATTCATTTTGCCTTCCGGATCCCAAATGGATTTGAACTCCCGAAACGCCTCGACCAGATCTTCCCCAAACATTTTAGGAAGGAATTCGGCGCGCGATTGACCGTCCCCGTGTTCTCCCGATATTGAGCCGCCGTAACGCACAATCAGCGAGGTCGCCTGATCCATGAAGGAGCGGAACGTTTTCAGACCAGAGTCGGTAGTTAGTTCAAATGGAAGCCGGATGTGCAAACAACCTTGCCCGAAATGCCCGAAGATGGCCGGATCCCAGCCGTATTTGCCGAACAGCTTTTGCAGATCTCGCAAGTAGCCGCCGAGCTTTTCAGGAGCCACAGCTGAATCTTCCCAGCCCGGCCATGCCGGTTTCTGGCCAGGGACGAACGATACTCCACCCAGCGCCGATTCCCGAACATCCCAAATTTGCTGCTCCTTCGCCTTATCGTCATACAGCTTCATGCTAGGCGGATTCTTCGCCTTCTTCAGTTCATTCATCAAGGCGCGGGCTTGGGCGTCCGATTCCTCCTTGGTGGCGGCGCCAAATTCCAGCAGAATCCAGCCTCCTCCATCCGGCATCAGCGTGATCTCTTTTAAGTCGAGCCCCTTCTTGCGGTAATCGTCAAGCAAATTGCTGTTGAAGCCTTCGCACGCGATAGGGTTGGACTTCAGTACCTCCGGAACGTGATCTCCGGCCTGATAGACATCTGGGTAGCCCAGAACCAGTAAACTACGGGCCGGGGGATCCGGCACCAGATTGCCGATGACCTCAAGAACCGTGACGCAAGTGCTTTCCGTCCCCACTAAGGCGCGCGCGACATGAAAACCGTTCTCGGGCAATAGCTGGTTCAATCCATAGCCCGATACGAGGCGCGGTATCTTCGGAAATCGTTCCCTGATCCGGTCTGCATAGCGGTCGCGGAGCGACTGCAAGCGACGGTAAATCTCTCCTTTGCGTCCGCCTGCCGCGATGAGTCGCTCCAGGTCCTTGTCGCTCGTTTCGCCAACCCACATCCGCAACCCGTCGTAGGTCAAGATTTCGAGCTTCTCTATGTTGTCTGAAGTCTTGCCTGCCATTTGGGCATGCATGCCGCAGGAATTGTTGCCAACCATTCCGCCGAGGGTGCAGTGGTTGTGAGTGGCGGGGTCAGGGCCGAATGTCAGCCCGTGTTCTTGCGCGCGGTGCCGTAAATCGTCCAGTATGCAGCCTGGCTCCACGGTCGCAAGCTTCTTTGCGTAATCGATATCGAGCACGCTTCGCATGTATTTGGACATATCGATCACCACGGCGACGTTACAACATTGGCCAGCGAGACTTGTTCCGCCCCCGCGGTTCAAGACAGGAACCTTGTACCGGTGACACGCTGCCACGGTTTCGATAACGTCCGCTTTATCGCGCGGGACTACAACGCCGATTGGAATTTGCCGGTAATTTGAGCCATCGGTCGCATAGAGCGCCCGGCTGCCGGTGTCGAAACGAATCTCTCCACGCACAGCGCTGCGAAGGTCCGCGTGAAGCTGGTGTACCTCCGGCGGAAGACTGAGTTCTGTGGGAGTCATCTTCCGCGGGTATGTGCCGTGACTGTTCCCGAGAGCGTCCGAGCCAGAGATTTGAGTAAGCATCTTCCCGCTTCGTGGATTTAGTAGCGCCAGTATGGTTACAGCCAATCGAGCTCAGCAGTCAGCTGCTATTCCAGAAGGTGTCGACTTATTGAAAGTGGAGTGACAAGAGTTACTGTAAAACTCCTAGTGCCGCTTCATGATCACAGACTGGTTTCCGAATGAGTCCATCTTTTCAGAAGGAGTAAATCAATGTCCGCCACAGCGACGCAATCCGCCAAAACATCAGTCCCCGAAAGTGATCCAGGATCACTCCAGTCCAAGACTCCGGAGAAAGGAGCTGAAAGTGAGCCTCGGCAAAGCTTCGGTTCGACGCGGCTGGATGCAAGTCCTCGCGATCAGCAGAAGATCTCAGAACTCGCATATTTTTACTGGGAAGCGCGCGAAGCTAGCCATGGGTCTGCGGAAGACGACTGGCTCCGAGCGGAACAAGAGATTTATGGAAGCGTTAGCAGAGGTTAAACATCTCCGCGCGCGACCCGCTCGTCACGTGGGATTCTCGCCGAGTACGGCCTTGCCCCCTCTGCCGAGGAAATCGACCAGAACCGCGCCGAAATGTTCGCCAACTTCGCCGCGACTGATCGGCGATCACATCGGCCCCGCGTGCTCTGATCAGCGGATCAGCCGAGTGGCACCACTCGGCCGCAATCTCAAGAACGTCTCGGGTGCCGAGGCGTAGCTCGCGCACTGCGTTCCACGGCTGATCATCATCGTAATCGCCGCTAAGGGTTCGAGCAAACAGTTGCTGGAGCTCTTCGCTGCTCATATTCGAAGTTTATTCCGACCGTCTCATTCAGTGCTACTTCGTCTTTAGAACGGCGCCCCAGCGAATACGCAACCGGGATTTGAGTAATCTCGGAATGCCGGGAAAAGCCCATGTCTCGACACTGCTGACACATGCCGGGCTTGGCGTTATAATGTATATACAAGGTTGATACAGCGAAGGTGTTCATGAAAACGACGGTAAAGAAGTGGGGCAACAGCGCGGCGGTGCGGATTCCGGCCTCCGTGATGGAGGCTATGCACCTTGATCTCGACGAGGTTGTGGAGGTGCGCGAGGAGAAAGGCCGGATCGTCATCGAGCCGGTGCGGCAAAAAACGTACGTCCTCGATGATCTACTGAAAGGCATCACCGCGAAGAACCGGCACGCGGCGGCTGATTTCGGACCTCCGCAAGGCAAAGAGGTCTGGTGATGGCAAAGCAGTACGTGCCCGACTCCGGGGAGATCGTCTGGATCAATTTCACCCCGCAGGCCGGCCATGAACAGGCAGGACACCGGCCAGCGCTGGTTCTAAGTCCGGCCGCGTATAACGGCAAGACGAGCCTGATGATCTGTTGTCCGCTGACGACGCAGATCAAGAACTATCCCTTTGAGGTTTTCATCGGCGGCACGCCGCCGAATTCCGTTCTGGCAGATCAGGTGAAGAGCATGGACTGGCGCAACCGCGATGCCAAACCAAAGGGGCGTGTGTCGCCGGAACAACTGGCCGAAGTGCGGGCGAAGATACACGCCCTCATTGGATAACCTCCGTGCCCCAAGTCAGCAACCCCTAAGGTGGTGTCTTGATGGCAGGTAACCAGATTCTTAGAGAAGCGGCGAAAAACGACGGGCCGGGGTTTTCCTCCCGACCCTGTTAACTGCTTTATTTTATTTGGTGCGGAGAACAGGACTTGAACCTGCACGGTGTTACCCGCTAGCACCTCAAGCTAGTGCGTCTGCCAATTCCGCCATCTCCGCAAAGGGTTGCAT
Organism: Bryobacteraceae bacterium; assembly: GCA_049802535.1. Lineage (GTDB taxonomy): Bacteria > Acidobacteriota > Terriglobia > Bryobacterales > Bryobacteraceae > Bog-105. The sequence continues at coordinate 11,851 of JBARMQ010000190.1, forward strand.
CTACGGCTTCTTCGGTGTCGGGACCGCGGGAGCGGCAGGTCTAGCCGGGGTCTTCGGAGCCGGCTTTGCTGTCGATGCTGGACCCGGCACTGTGCTCAATACGCTGCCTGCGCCTGGCGCAGATCTAGTCGATAAGATCGCCAGCCACAACGCGGTAATCATGAACAAAGATGCCGTGATCGTTGTCGCTCTGGAAAGAACCGTCGCTGAACCGCGGGGTCCAAATACCGTCTGGGATCCCATTCCGCCGAAGGCTCCGGCCAAATCGGCTGCCTTGCCGCTCTGCAACAGCACAACAACAATCAAAAACAAGCAGATTGCTACGTGCAAGGTAGTAATTAGGTACACCATGCCACCTGACAGTATAGCAGCGGGCCCGCAGGCTCCTTCCGGACGTTTCGCGAATGCCGCTTAGGTTGTACTGATAGGAGCAGACCCATCTGCGTGAACAATCATGAGCGATCCGGAAGAACTGCATCGGCTATCGTTGGCGAATCTGCGCCAGACCTACAAGCGAGGCGGCATTGACGAACACGATGTTAATCCCAACCCCGTACTCCAGTTTGAGGCTTGGTTCGCCCAGGCCCTCGCTTCCGGCTTGCGTGAGCCCAACGCCATGACCTTGGCGACCGCGACACTCGACGGAAAGCCTTCCGCCCGCATTGTTTTGCTGAAAGAGGTTAGCGATTCCGGCTTCGTTTTTTACACTAACTATACGAGCAGGAAAGGACACGAGCTCGCAGCGAACCCATTGGCAGCCCTCATTTGTTATTGGCCAGACCTGGAACGGCAGGTTCGAATTGAAGGCGAGGTAGAGCGGGTATCACGCGGGCAATCGGAGCTCTACTTTCAAAGCCGTCCCAAGGGAAGCCGTTTGGGAGCTTGGGTTTCGCGCCAAAGCCAGCCGGTCGAAAGCCGCACCAAGTTAGAAATCCGGCTCAAGGATCTTGAGGCGCGCTATGCCGGGAGCGACTTCGTTCCAGTTCCCGAATTTTGGGGCGGCTATTTGGTCCGCCCGCAGGTGATTGAGTTCTGGCAAGGTCGTCCGAATCGGCTCCATGATCGGATTGAGTATCGAAGAAAAGGAGAAAGTGACTGGCAGATCCAACGTTTGTCGCCATAATTAAACGAAGCGGGTCGCTAGTACGTCTGTTGGATGTGCGCCGCGCGACAAACCTGCCTGCAGCAAGTCTTTTGTTGTTAACATTTCCACTGTTTGCCGCCCCAAATGCGTCCGATCAACTCGTGCGCCGGGTGGAGCAGCGCTACAACGCCGTCCACACGCTCTCTGTACACTTTGTCGAACATTACGAAAACGAGGGGCACCCGCGTAGGCCGGAAGAAGGCACGCTGACACTGCGCAAAGTAGGCAAAATGCGCTGGGACTACTCCGACCCGAAGGGCAAGTTGTTTATCTCGGACGGCAAAACTCTCTATTTGTACACCGCCTTGGACAGCCGCGTTGAGCGTTGGAACCTGAAAGACACCGAAGACATGCGAGCTCCGCTGGCCTTTCTGCTGGGCCACATGGACATGCAAAAGGAATTTCGTGACTTCTCGACGCACCCGGCTTCCGGCGGCACTTGGCTTGATGCCACCGCGAAAAATGCCCGCGCTCCCTACGAAGCCGTCGAAATGATGATTGCGCCGGACGATTCCATTCGTCAGCTGAAGGTGAAAGGTCGCGACGGCTCGACTCTTTCGTACGTCTTTGGCCAGGAACAGCTCAATATCCCCGTCAGTGATGGGTTGTTCAAATTCGCCATTCCCGCCGGGGCGGAAGTGGTCAATTCCGTCGCTCTGAACGGGCAGGGGAGCTAAGCCGAATGGCGGAATTCGTCCTGCGCTACGCCGACCCGCGCGGCCAAATGCACGAGCAGATCACGGAAGCTCCTACTGAGCGCGAAGCTCGCGACCGCTTTTCGCAACAAGGTTTTCTAGTCTACTCCGTCCGCGCCAAGGAATTCGGCGTCCGCATGAGCGGCGGCAAGGGGAGCCGAAAGACCGTTAACCTTGAAAAATTCCTGATCTTCAACGCACAGTTCGTCACATTAATTCGAGCGGGCCTCCCAATCCTAAAGAGCTTAGACCTGCTCGCCGACAGACTCACCGACGAGAAACTAGGGCGTCACATCAAGGCCGTGCGCGACGAGGTGAAAACCGGCACCGTCTTATCCGATGCATTCGGCCGCCAGAACGTGTTTCCGCCCATCTACATCACCTCCGTTCTGGCTGGCGAGAAAAGCGGCTCGCTGGTAGAGGTGCTGGACCGCTTTATCACGTATCAGAAACTGACGTTGGCGGTTCGCAAGAAAGTGCTGGTGTCGCTGCTCTACCCCGCAGTCCTTATCGTGTTGGTTGTCTGTCTAATCGTGTTTCTCGTTACCTATGTTGTCCCCAACTTTGCCGAGTTGTACAACAGCATGCAGGCCAAACTCCCCTTGGCCACCCGTGTTCTGATTGCCGTTGGTACTACCGCGCGCAGTTACATCCTGGTCGGCTTTGGAATCGTAGCGCTTTTAGTGGCGGCAGGCTATTTCTGGTCTAAGCGAGAGTCTGCGCAGGAAATTATCGACGGCTGGAAGATGCGGACGCCTGTATTTGGGGAGGTGTGGATCAAATATCAGGTCGCACAATTCGCCAGAGTCTTGGGCACGCTTCTGATTGGCGGCATACCCCTCGTCCAGGCGCTCGAAACCTCTGGCCGGTCGCTCGGAACGGTATTGTTGAAGAAGACACTCGATAAGACCGCGGTGCTGGTCAGGGAAGGGAAGTCGCTTTCCGCGTCGTTAACCACCACTGGCATCTTTCCCGATCTCGCCATCGACATGATGGAAGTCGGAGAATCGACGGGCGCCCTCCCGCAGATGTTGACCAGTGTCGCGGAGTTCTACGAAGAGGATGTTGCAACGCGCATGACGGCGCTATTGTCGCTCATTGAACCCGCCATCATGATTTTCATGGGCATCTTTGTTGCCTTCGTGTTAGTCGCGCTTTATTTGCCCATATTTTCGCTCGCCGATTCGATCAAATAACCTATGGCCACTGAGACGCTTAGAATCAAAGACCCGTTAGAAGAGGCGGAACAGGCCAGAACGATGGCGCGGCGCTATCGCTGCGAATTTGTCGATTTAAAGCAGACCAAGATCGACCATGAGCTCTTTCGAACTGTCCCCGTCGACCTGATGTTCCGGTACCATTTTGTGCCGCTCCAGGCTTACAACGGCACGCTGGAAATTGCCCTGTCAGACCCCAAGCAGATCATCTTCATGGATGAGCTGAGCGTTCTGCTTTCGAAAAAACTGCGCGTCAAGGTCGCGACCTATTCGCAGATTACCGACCTTCTCAAGAAAACCGAGCAATCGCAGCGCGTCCTGGAAGAAGTCACCGAAGGCTTTACGCTCGATGTTGTTGGCGATGAAGAGAACAGCGATGAAACTTTGTCGATCGATCGCCTGGCTTCCGATGAGGGCAGCATCGCGCCAGTCATCAAGTTGGTCGACACCACCATTTTCAACGCTCTTGAGCGCCGTGCTAGCGACATTCACATTGAAACGCGCGATCAGGAAGTAGCGATCAAGTACCGCATTGACGGCGTGCTGCAGTACGCGATGAGTCCCATCGCTAAAGAATGGTATTCAGCCGTCATCTCCCGCATTAAAGTCATGAGCGAGCTCGATATCGCCGAGCGCCGCGTTCCTCAGGACGGCCGTTTCCGCGTGCGTTATAAAGGCCGTTTAATCGATTTCCGTGTGTCGATCATGCCTACGATTCATGGCGAGGACGCGGTGCTTCGTGTTCTCGACAAGGAATCGATGAGCGAGAAATTTTCAAACCTTTCGCTCGATGTTGTCGGATTCGCCGAGTCCGACATAATCAAGTTCCGCCGCTATATCAAGGAACCCTATGGCATGGTTCTGGTAACCGGTCCGACCGGTTCCGGCAAAACAACCACGCTCTACGCCGCCTTGAGTGAAATCAAGAACGACGAAGACAAGATCATCACCATTGAAGATCCGGTCGAATACCAAATCAAAGGCATCACCCAGATTCCTGTAAATGAGAAGAAGGGCCTAACCTTCGCCAGAGGGCTGCGCTCCATTCTGCGCCAC
>JBARMQ010000191.1:0-23339 GCA_049802535.1 Bryobacteraceae bacterium
CCCTTACGACCAGGACGGGGACGGCGTCATCGAAGATCATTGGTTCAACGTCGTCTACCATCCCTTGAGAGAACGCGATGGCACGGTATCCGGCATGGTTGCCGTGTCGAGTGAAGTGACGGCGCAAGTGATTTCCCGGCAGAACCTTGAAACGGTGAATCACCGGCTCGAAGAATTCACTTACGTGGCCAGCCACGATCTGCGGGAGCCCTTGCGCATGATCAACATGTACTCGCAATTAGTACAACGCCGGATTGGAAAGGGGGACGCGACGCTCAACGAGTATGTGGGTTACGTGCAGCAAGGCGCAGCTCGCATGGATCGGCTCATTCAAGATCTTTTGAGTTTTTCCAGAACCGTTGATAGCGCCGAAATAGAAGCCGGAAAGTCCGCCGATCTCTCAGCCTCCCTTTCTGAAGCTCTATTGCTATTGAAGAAAAGCGTTGATGAAAGTGGAGCGGTCATCACTTTTCAACCACTACCAATGGTCCAGGGCGATATGAACCAATTTGCCCACGTGTTCCAGAACTTGATCTCGAATGCCCTCAAATACCGAAAGCCAAACATCCGGCCACAAATCTGCATCTCCGCCGCCGAGGACGGCGACCGCTGGGTTATCTCAATTCGCGATAACGGCATCGGCTTTGATCCCGGGTACGCCGACCAGATATTTGGCCTCTTTAAACGTCTTCACAAAGATGAATATTCGGGCACAGGCGTAGGATTGGCAATCTGCCAACGGATTGTGGAGCGCTATGGAGGCCAGGTCTGGGCCGAGAGCCAACCCGGAGAAGGCGCAACGTTTTACTTCTCCGCAGCCCGCATAGAACAATAATGAAAGTAAAAACGACTGTCCAATTATCCCTCGATCTGATCGACCTCCACGACGCTCTGGAAGCGGCCGAGGTTGCAATACGCGCCGGTGTCGATTGGCTTGAGGCCGGGACCCCGCTGATCATCTCTGAAGGCCGTCACGGCGTGCGCGAGCTCCGTGCGCGCTATCCAAATGTGCCCATCGTCGCCGATCTGAAAGCCATGGATGGCGGCGGCGGTGAAACGGAGCTTATGGTGAAGGCCGGCGCAAGCATGGTTGTCGTTATGGGGCAGGCGCATCCTGAAACGGTGGAAGCAGCAGTCAAGGCCGGCCACGACAACGGCGCAAAAGTCATGGGCGACAACATGGCCATGCCCGATCCTGTCGACGGAGCCAAACGCCTTGAAGATCTTGGTTGTGATTACATCATTCACCACATCGGGTACGACATGCGAACGATGCGGCGGCAAAGAGGTCTGGACGCGCCCACACCGCTAGATCGGTTGCGCGAGATTGTGCAGGCTGTTTCAACGCCCGTGCAAGCGGTCGGCGGCTTGACCATTCAACAAGCAATAGACACTCCAAAGTTCGGTGCGCCGCTTGTTGTGATTGGCGCGCCCCTGGTGATTGAAGGACATGCCTTCCGCGCGGCCACTGGGGACATGGAAGGCATGCTGCGCATGATCTGCCAGGAAGTTCATGCCTTCGGAGAAATTGAAGTGGGCCAGGAGTTCGCCGCTTGAACGCCAGCATGCCCGGTCTGGTGAACTACGGGCGTGAGCCGTTCTCGGTTGAGCTGCGCGAACTGCCTGTTCCCGAAATCGGGGAGCAAGACGTACTGCTTCGGGTGGGCGCCGTCAGCGTATGCGGCAGTGATTTGCACCAGTGGCGCGGATCGCACAGTTGGCCCGTCAATTATCCCTGTGTCTTGGGTCATGAATTCGCCGGCATTGTCTTTCGGACGGGCGCGCGCGTCTCGAAGTTCAATGAGGGCGATCGCGTTGTCAGTGAAACCGCCGCCGTCATCGACGAATCGTCACCGCTGAGTCGAACCGGTTTGTACAATTTGGATCCCAAACGCCGCGGCTTCGGATATGGAGTCAATGGCGCGATGACCGAGTTTGTGCGCGTGCCGGAACGATGTTTACATCGCATTCCTGATTCGCTCAGTTTCGATAGGGCGGCTCTTACAGAGCCGTGCTGCGTTGCTTATAACGCCGTTTGCATGAATGGGCGCGTGCGTCCGGGCGATTCCGTTCTCGTGCTCGGCCCCGGTCCGATCGGTTTGCTTTGCGCCAAGATGGCGAAGCTCAGTGGCGCTGGTCTCTTAATTGTGGCGGGATTGCCGGCCGATCGCTTACGCCTTAAGGCCGCTCAAACGGTGGGTGCAGATGTCACGCTCGACGGAGGAGTCGTCGACTACATTGCGCAACTTGGCGACAAATTGGGTGTCGATGTCGTGATCGACGCATCAGGCGTTTCTATGACGCTCCAACTCGCCATGCAAGCCGTTCGTCCCGCCGGGCAGATTATCAAAGTCGGCTGGGGACCGCAGCCGATGCAATTCAGTCTCGACCCGTTGGTGCAGAAAAACGTCACCATCTCCGGCAGTTTTTCGCACAATTGGCCGGTTTGGGAACGAGTTATTTCGATGATCGTTTCGGGCCAAATCGATCTCGATCCGATCATCAGCCGCGTTGACAAATTGCTAGAGTGGCGCGAATGCTTTGAGAAAATGCATGCCGGCGAGTACGTGAAGGCCGTTTTGCTTCCCTAGCTGTGGATGCGGGCGATAAGCTCGTCTTGATGAATCGCCGCGTCTGGATTAAACAAGCCTTGGTTCTGCCGCCGGTTGCGCTGGCCACTGCAAATTCCACGGGACTGGGAAATTCTCATGTCCAAATTCAGGTGCAGGGCACATCCGATAGTCTATGGTCCCTCACCGCGGGACCGAAAACAGTCGCGATTGAACCGCCATCCTTCATGATCGATGGCAAGTTCCAAACCGCGGTTCTAAAGTCGCCGGTTCCCTCCAGCCCTCCTCGAGAACTGGGCAACGGCATTCAGGAGCAGCGGTTTTCCGGGCCATTCGTCGACGACCCTTCGCTCTCGCTCGAGCTCGTCTTTCGGCTTGCTCACGATAGCCCGGTCGTTCGCTTTCGGTACATCCTTCACGCTTCCGGCGACGCAAAATTAACCGGCGACGGAGCTCAACTCCGCTGTCTTCAAGTCTCTTTTGCCGGCATGACCCGCTGCCTGGAGCTTCAGCTATCCAATTTCAACGCTATGTTGCATAGCTATACGATCGCGGAGTTCCCGATCCCAATGCGTGCTTTTGAAGATGAGGCTCAACTGCCAGGTCCCGTTGTCGCTGGGTCCGATGACCAGGGCCGCACATTCCTAGTGGCGTATGAACACGGTGCACAAGAGCCGGATTGCTTTCTCGAGTTCAACCTTAAACCCGGCGGTGTTGTGGTTCTCCGCGCCAAGAAGATGAATTATCTTCCCGGTCAGCCGGCTGATGGATTCTCGACCATATGGATGCAGGCGGCTGGTTGCGAAGGCGGATTCGATAAGCTCGCGGCCCAATATCGCAGTTTCATCCTTGACGGATTCAGTCTCAGCTCCGAAACACGCCGTCCTTACATTTTCTACAACACCTGGAACTTTCAGGAACGCAACAAATGGTTCCATGGCCAGCCTTATCTGGCGTCGATGAATCAGCAGCGCATGTTGTCCGAGATCGACGTTGCTCACCGGATGGGCATAGACGTATTCGTTATGGATACCGGCTGGTATGAAAAAACCGGCGATTGGCAAGTCAGCCGTGTGCGCTTTCCAGATCAATTAGCGGGTATCCGAGAACGCCTGGAAAGCCATGCCATGAAGCTTGGACTGTGGTTCAATCCAACGGCTGCGGCAAAATCTTCGGCTATGCTCGCCGCCAACCGTCAGTGCGTCCGAACGGTGAACGGTGTGGAAGGCGCTCCCCACCCCATCTGGGAAACCGAAGAGAGTTATGCCATGTGTTTGGTTAGCCCGTATAGCGATGCGTTTGCAGACACTCTGATTCGAGTGGCGAAAGAAACCGGCGCGCGTTATTTCAAGTGGGATGCCATCGCCCAATACGGCTGCGACTCGCCGCATCATTGGCATGGGGACGATCGCAACACGCAAGCGGACCGTTGGAACTCATACGCCTTCCAACTTCCCCAGCAGATGGCGCGGGTGGCCGAAAAGGTATCAGCGGCCGTGGGAGACGTAATCATCGATTTCGATATCACCGAGGCTGGTCGTGCCGTTGGCTTAAGCTTCCTGTCCGCCGGAAAGTATTTCCTGATCAACAACGGACCGTATCTGTTCAATTACGACATTCCATTTGAGCGCCAGAAGCAGAACTCGAACCTCTTCTTTTACCCCGGGCCTGCCAGGACCTGGATCTGCCGGTCTCCACTGACTTACGACAAATGGATCCCGTCGGTTCTCTTCCTCACCCATTACTTTCCGGACGATCCTGAAAGCTCTCAGCTGGTGAACGTAGCAAGTCTCATCCTTGGTCAGAACGGCATTTGGGGTGATCTGCCTGCGGTTTCGCCCGAGGGTGTCGAACGCATTGGTGGCATCCTCGGCCGATATAAGCAAGTTCGGGATGACATCAGCGCAAGCGATCCGCTGGTGCTTGGCGCAGTCGGCAGTTCGCCCGAAGTTCACGAAAAAATATCAGCCAAGACGGGCAAGGGAGCGGTGGTTCTCTTCGCCACGACGAAAGGGCGGTTCCAATACGTGACATCTCACCAACCGCATAGGAGCTTCTGGACCGCCGGAGAAATTAGTGTTCGATACGATCCCGAGGGCCATGCGATCCTCGATGCTAATTTCAGCGCGCCCGGCGCGGCCATCGTATTTTTCGGAGATTATGAACAGGCGTAACTGGTTACGGACGACAGCGGCTGCTCTTTCGGTGGGTGGCGGTGGAACACCATTAGCGGCAATTGAGAACATGCCATTAGTGCCGTCAGAAGAGGCCGGCAAGGCGCTGGTCTACCGGTTGCTTGGCTTCGCAACCATGACCGGCGAAGACCCCCTGCTCATGTGGGCTCGTCTCAAAGAGACGGAGACGTGGCTGGCCGGACCACTTTCGCCGGATTGCTGGTGTGGCCAGGCGTTCATCGCATCCCATGCCGATATTTTTGCGTTTCGCTTCTTATCTCTTCCTGCCGCTTGGATGAAAGACGCTCACACCGATAATCGCGCCGCTTACGCTGCTGGCAACATGTCTCGTTGGCTCTCCAAGTGGCCGTCCTGGTGGCGAACTGTTGGACCGAAAGCGCCCGATGATTCCTACGCTCGATTGATTTGGCAGATGCCCGATGGCGGCCCCGAAGTCACGTATGAATGGGTACGGACCGATAAAAACGAGATCACCGGACGCATCACTAACTCGGCGCCGGCCGATCTGGCCCTCGAAGCTTATGTCCCTTGGGACAGCCGGCCTCCCGAATTGTCGGTTCTGTATTCAACGTCTCCCGGCAATATGTTCGTACGAGGACGTTCTTGGGTCCCCGGTACGCGCGACGCCATGCGATGGGCTTTGGCTCTCAGCGCGCCGATTGAGGAAAGCGCCGGCACTGGCACGACGCGTTGGCATGGGTATCTTCGCAATGTCAAAACATTATATTTTTGCGGCAAGCAAGGTCAAACGTATGAAGCTCTTGAAGCGGCCACGAAAAGCCGACTCGACCCTTCCGCAATTGACACGCTATTAGACAGCAATCGCCGCAGCTATGAACAAAAACGCCCCAGAGGCGAGGGCTGGCTTGCCGATATCCCGCCCGCGGTGAACGATCAGCTGCAATGGAGCCAAGTCTACACACCCGAACGCGGCCATGCCTACATCACCGTAAGCCGCGCCTGGGCGCGCAGCAACAACTCCGCTCCCGATTTTCTCTGGGACAGCTTTCTCAGTGCGCTGCTGGTCTGTCAGGAAGACCGGGATAAATCGTTTAACCTCGTGCGGGACATCACGAATTGGCAGACCGATGCAGGCATGTTCTGCCAATATGGGCAATGGCCCAGCCATCCCGAGACGGAGATCTTCCCGGTCGCTTGGGGCCATACGCAATATCCGATTGGATCGCTGGCTGTGTCGAAGATTTACTGCCGACGGCCTGACAAAGAGTTTTTGGCGGACATGTACCAGCGACTGCTGAAGGCGCATCGCTGGTGGTTTGCCGACCGGGGTGACGGTCAGCCTTGGCGCGATGGCAATAAAGACGGTCTCCTCGAACTTGGCTCAAATTATCCGGAAGAGATCCCCTATGCGGACCGGCAGCAGGTTGCGTATTTCGAATCTCATGACGATAGTCCTGAGTGGTGGCACGTCGCTCCTTACAACGAGAAGACGAATACGTGTGAGTTGGCCACCGTTGAGCGCAACTGCCTGTATGCGTTGGATGCTTGGGTGCTCGCCTGGATGGCGCGCGAGTTAGGACGGACTGTCGAAGCCGCTGGACTCGATCGCGAACATGCCGCGATGACGCAACGCATCAATAGGCTGTTGTGGAATCCGGCAGGAAACTGCTACTTCAATCGCAGATGGACGATGAAGGACGGCTCGTGGTTCAATCCGCAGATGGCGCCTGACATTTTCTTTTCTTTGCTGGGGAAAGTTGCTCCCCCGGACCGCGCCGAAGTCTTGCGAAAGATTTTCCATGACCCGAAGAAGTTCGCCGGCGAATGGATCTTGCCCACCATCAGCCGCGATGACCCTATGTATCCTCGCCAAGACTATTGGCGCGGCAAAGTTTGGGGACCCATCAATTGGTTGGTCTATCAAGGCTTCAAGATCTACGAATGGGACCGCGAGGCGGCTATGCTTGCCGAATCGAGCGCGAAGATGTTCCTGAAGCCGTGGCGCGAAAAGGGCGAGTGTCACGAGAATTTTCTTTCGACGACGGGCGAAGGCTCAAGTGATCCGCACTATACCTGGGGCGCGCTGATGGTGTTAATCGCGCTCGAAGAATACATCGACGCCAACCCCTGGGATGGACTTCGATTCGGCTGCCTCCATCCGGTCGAAGAAGGCGCAATCAGGCAATATCCGGTCCAACAAGCGCTCTACGATGTGGCCATGTCTTCAAACAGTCTTGAAGTTCGTCGCAACGGCCATGTGCTGTTTGCTTCCGATCGGCCGGTGGAAATTCGTAACGTCGTCTTCCAGGGGCAAGCCGTATCGTGCGAGATCCGGTCAAACAGCGCTGCGCGAATCCATATCGGTAATGGGCCTGCTAAGGAGATCGGCCCGGGGACTACGAGGATTTCGGGAGCCGCCTTGCAACGATGACATCCTGCATCGATTCGATGTGATCCGCCGTTCCCGACCAGTCGCCTTTATAAAGGCCTTCCACAATAAAATTGTTAGCGATGAACAGACGTTGCACGTAGCCTTTCTCGAATGCCACCGCCTGCTCCGGAGCATGCAAACTCCCCTGGGCGTGATGCTCAAACCGGTGTGGAAATCGCTCTAAATGACTCTCTGACGCCTGGGCCACGCCCTCTTCGAGCAGAAACCAAGTCGAAAGAAACGTGCCACCTGTCTTAAGCACGCGGGCTGCTTCCGCGATGTAGCGCTCTGCTGCGCTTGGCGTCAAATGCGTGAATATCGAAGTCGCCAGCGCAAACGAAAACTCGCCGTCTTTATACGGGAACCGGTACCGGTCCGGCTTCAAAAGTCCGCCGGAATTATAGGTTCGATTGTGTACGTCCGCGTGCACGAATGAAAAGTTCGGATATCTCGATTGAATATGCTTTTGGCACCACCCCACCGCAAATCGAATGACATCAAACCCGGCATAGCGGCCCGGCGGCTGAAGAAAGCCGGCCAAGGCAATCGCTGTTCGTCCGATGCCGCACCCGATGTCCAATACGGCATCACCGGGCTCCAATCCCGCGTACTTGCGGCATAGCTCAACATTGTTCTGGCCATACTGGCGAAACGGTCCGTCGCCCGAAATGTTCAAATGGCGCGGAGGGATGTCAGGATCTGCCTTCCCACTCAGCCGGTCGGATAGATCCAATAAATAATTGGAGAAAAAGGCCCTCCCTTGCAGGCGGATCGGTGTCGGAAGCAGGTCATAGATCGAGTTTCTGATTCTGCTCGGCAGCACTCATTCATTCTGATGTACGGGCTTATTTGAACCTACCCCTTGCGCTTCTACAAAGCATCGTATATGCTCTCATGTAGAAGTCAAAGGGGACATTTATGGCTGCTACCCGCATCGATCTGCCGCAAGGCACGCTGGATCTATTAATCCTCAGAGTTCTCGACCTGACGCCTCAACATGGCTGGGGCATTTCGGAGCGCATCCAACAAATTTCGAGCGACGTGCTTTGCGTGCAGCAAGGGTCCCTTTACCCGGCTCTGCACCGGCTCGAACGCCGAGGTTGGATCAAAGCCCACTGGGGAACGTCTGAGAACAACCGCCGTGCAAAATACTACGAATTGACAAAAGCCGGACGGAAGCAGTTGGAAGCGGAAAAGGATGTCTGGAAGAAACTCACCGCCGCAGTTGCGCAGGTGCTTGAAACCGCTTAGGAACTTGCGTCATGTTCACAGATCTGTTCTTTCGCCTGCGTGCTCTGTTCCGCCGCAAGACCGTCGAAACCGAGCTCAACAACGAATTGCTGTTTCACTTTGAGCATCAACTTGAGAAGTACCAGCAGGCCGGACTATCGCGTGAAGAGGCCATGCGGCGGGTCCGGCTTGAATTCGGCGGCATAAACGGGGTGAAGGAGGAATGCCGTGAGGCGCATGGAACCCATCATGTTGAAGGTTTGTTGCAGGATTTTCGTTATGGCGTGCGAACATTATGGAAATCGCCTGGCTTTACGAGTATCGCTCTACTGACTCTGGCGCTCGGCATCGGCGCAAACACGGCGATCTTTTCAATTGTCTACGCCGTTCTGCTGAACCCGCTGCCCTACAAGGATCCATCGCGCCTGGTCGTACTGAACGAGACCACGCCAAAGGTGGGCAAAGTCAGTGTTTCTTACCCCAATTTTCTCGATTGGCGAGCCCAAAGCAAAACATTCCCGCAAATGGCTGCTGTTCATGGCGTCGGATTTACCCTTGCCGGCATAACTCAACCCGAAAACGTGAGGGGCGAAGCCGTTTCTCCTAATTACTTGTCCCTCCTGGGCGTCCATCCGTTTCTTGGCCGCGATTTTGCGCCCTCCGAAGAAAAAGCCGGTGCCGCTCCCGTTGTGCTTCTAACATATGGATCGTGGCAATCTCACTTTGCGGGTGATGGGAATGCGCTCGGTCGTGGCATTACTCTCAATGGCCGCACCTACACGGTTGTGGGCGTCTTACCGGCGGATTTCCGCTCCGTCGAACCAGTCGATGTTCTTGAGCCCATTGGCGTGTGGGCGGCCAACAATCCGGTAAGCGCCGATCGCGGAGAACGAGGCGATACCGTCGCCGTGGGACGTCTCGCAGCCGGTGTCAGCCTCAAACAGGCTCACGCGGAATTAGAAGGTATCGAGGCGAGGCTCGCACGCGAATATCCGGGTGCAAACGACCAATGTGGTGTTGCGCTTCAGCCCATCCGCGAAGTCTTTTCAGGCAACATTCGCCCCACCGTTTTGATTCTCTTCGCCGCCGTCATGTTTGTGCTGCTCATTGCTTGCGCGAATGTGGCCAATCTATTTCTAATGCGCGGTGCTGGCCGGAGCCGCGAAATAGCGGTGCGTATGGCCCTCGGTGCCAGCCGCAGCCGGGTAATCCGCCAAATGCTCGCCGAAAGCTTCATCCTCGCGTTTTTTGGGGGACTTTTCGGACTAGCTCTCGCGGCTGCTGGAATTCACGGAATTGTTCGCATTATCCCTGACTCTCTATCTGTGTCAAACATCGCCCTGAATGGCGCCGTCCTTTTATTCGCCGCCGGCATCGTATTCCTCTCGGCGTTCTTGTTTGGATTTGCACCTGCGCTACAGGCCACAAACGCGAGCGTGCAAAGCAATTTGAAAGAAGGCGGCCGCACCGCGACGGGTGGGTCCGGATCAAACCGTTGGCGCACCTTATTGGCCGGAGCGGAGATTTCTCTTGCCCTCGTCCTCTTAGTCGCCGCTGGGCTCATGATGAGAAGCCTCTATCGCCTCCTGTCCGTCGATCCCGGCGTGCGCACCCAGCACGTACTTTCCATGCGCATGACTCTGCGCACATCGCAATATGAGAAAGATCCCAGCATCCTGAATTTCTGGGAGCAAGTGCTCGATGGTGTGCGTGCCATCCCGGGCGTCGAGTCTGCCGCGTTGGGAACGGGAGTCCCGCTCACCGGCGACCATTCACGCTCGGACATTACGCTCGAAGGGATGGTTCTACCAAAGCCCGGAAGCTTTCCTCATCCTGACGTTCACGTCGTCAGTTCCGGTTATGTCAGCACACTTGGTATTCAATTGCTCCGCGGCCGCGAGTTCGGCGAGCAAGATACGGAGAGCGCTCCGCCAGTGGGCATGATCAACGCGATGGTTGCGGAACGTTATTTCCATAACGAGGATCCCATCGGCAAACGATTCCATTTCGGCCGCCCGTCTTCGGACGAACCTCCAAAATGGATAACCATTGTCGGTGTTTTGCGGGACACAAAACTCTATGGCTTGGCAAATCCCGCGCGCTTCGAAGTTTACGTGCCCTACCGCCAAGCCGCGAGTAATGGAATGCAACTGGTCGTCAAGTCCCGCGTCGATCCTAGATTCCTAATGACCTCCATTCGCCGCGCCGTTGCCTCCGTTGATAAAGATCAGCCAATCTCTGAAGTTGAGACAATGACGCAATGGGTGGATGACGCCGTCGCAACGCCCCGTATTACGCTGATCCTCCTAGGCCTGTTCAGCGCGTTGGCGCTGGTGTTAGCGGCCATCGGCATATACGGCGTGATATCGTATGCCGTCGCCCAACGTACTCAGGAAATCGGCATTCGTCTCGCTCTCGGTGCGCAGCCCGGCGACGTTGTTCGCATGGTTCTCAGACACGGAACCATCATCACCGGTGCGGGTGTCCTAGTTGGCGTCGCCGTAGCCTTCGGCTTAACTCGGCTGATGGCAAGCCTTCTATTCTCGGTCAGCGCCGCCGATCCGCTGACCTTTGCCGCCGTGACGGTGGTCGTGATATTCATCGCGATGTTGGCCTGCTACATTCCGGCACGGCGAACTCTGCGCGTCGATCCTGTTGTCGCACTGCGAAACGAATAATTCATTAGGAGACTCGGCTATGTTGACGGATTTGTTCTATCGTCTTCGATCGCTCCTCCACTTCAAATCTGTTGAGAAGGACCTTGATGAAGAGTTGCAATTTCACCTTGAGCAACAAGCCGAAAAATATCGGCAGGCGGGTCTTACCAGAGACGAGGCGCTTCGGTGTCAGCGAATCGCCTTTGGCGGTGTGGGCCAAGTTAAGGACGCGTGCCGCGATGCGCGTGGCACCGGCTTCATCGAAACGCTGGCGCACGACCTTCGGCATGGCTGGCGCATCCTGCGCAAATCGCCAGGCTTCACCGCCGTAACACTCATTACGTTGGCCGCCGGCATCGGCGCAAACACAGCGATCTTTAGCGTGGTTGACTCCGTCCTTCTACGCCCTCTCCCCTTCAAAAATCCCAATCGCTTAGTCGACATAACGGAATATAGCCCTGGCAAAGTGGATAGCACTGGCGTCCCATACCCCTCATATCTTGAATGGAAACGCGGAGCAACTGCGTTCGACGAAACAGCCGCCTATTTCCTTATTCGTGCGTCGAATGACATCGTCCTAGGAAGCGCCTCTTCTGTCGAACGCGCCAGATACTCCGTCGTTACAAATAGTTTTTTCACCATCCTCGGCACACAGCCTGCTCTCGGCCAGGGCTTTATTGCGAGCGACGAACTTCCAGGCGCTCCCAAAGCATTCCTGATCAGCGACGCGTTGTGGCGAGGCTCATTTGGCGCCAATCCGCGTGCCATCGGACGGTCTTATGTGCTCGATGGCGAGAGTTATACGCTGCGAGGCGTAATGCCGCCGCAGTTCGATTTTCCCAAAGGATGTGGCGTTTGGCTGCCAATCGGCGCGCTGGGGCAATTCGGCATCCACGACCGCGTCTCGCATCCTTTTCACGTGCTTGGCCGCTTGCGATCGGGCGTCAGCCTGGCCACCGCTCAAGCGCAGATCGAGGGCATTCAACAACACTTGGGAGAAATGTATCCAGACACCGGCAAGGGATGGCATGTTCGGGCAATGCCGCTGCTCGAGGAGGTCACTGGCAATGTGCAAACGTCGCTGTTCGTCCTATTGGGCGCAGTCGGCTTCATTCTACTCATTGCCTGCACCAATGTTGTCAACCTGATGCTGGCTCGTGCTTCTGCCCGCGAACGAGAGTTTGCCATACGAGCCGCACTAGGCGCCGGACGAATGCGCCTCCTGCGCCAAAACCTGACCGAGGCCGGGCTCATCGTCTTTTTCAGCACTCTCCTTTCTGTTGCTCTTGCAAGGTTCGGGATTGCGCTGGCCGTGTCGCTGACATCGATCCAGATACCACGCATGGAGTCCTTCCAGTTAAGCCTTCCCGTCCTCGTGTTCACAGCCGCAATCGCTGCTCTCACCACCATCGTCGTGGGGTTGGCGCCATCGCTACAGGGTTCGGGCGAATATGTGCAGATCGCCCTCCGCGATGGTAGACGGCTCCGTGGCCTTGTGCCGACGAGCCAAAAACTTCGCGACGGTCTCGTCATTTGCCAAGTGACACTCGCACTGATCCTGCTTTGCGGAGCGGGTCTCATGCTGCGCAGTTTTGTAGGACTGAGCCGCGTTGATCCAGGTTTTGAGACGGAACATCTGGTAACCATGAAGGTCGCGCTTCCGGGCGCGGCATATCCGAGAGCCGCCCAAACGAAGGCGTTTTTCGATCGTTTACTGGCACGGCTTCACTCTCTGCCCGGCATCGAAGATGCTGCCCTTACGTCAGCGGTTCCGCTAAATGGCGAAACAGATTGGGGTAGTTTTCAAATTGCCGGGCGCGAAAACTCGCAAACGACGCGACCGTATGCTGCCGACTCGCGGTCCATCAGTGCTAGCTACTTTCAAACACTGGATATCCCGATTCTTCGGGGACGCACCTTCGCCGCAGCCGATTCCGGTGGCAACGCGATCGTCATTAACCAAGCGATGGCTAAGAAGTTTTGGCCAGCAATCAATCCGATCGGTCAGCGGCTGATTCCAGTTGGCGATCCGACCCACTCCCTCGAAATCATCGGTGTCGTTGCCGATGTCCGAAGCTTTGGCCTCGACGTCCCCAGCAAGCCCGAAATGTACACCCTTTATCGCGGCGCGTGGTACATGAACTTGGTACGTCGAACCAGCCAACGTCCCGCGACCCTTGTTCCCTTCGTCCGTGCCGCCGTGGCCGCGCTTGATAAGGGCGTTCCCATTTATCAAATCGCCACCATGGACCAACTCATCAGCAGCTCCATCGCGCCCCAACGCTTCGAAACATTTCTCCTTACGCTGTTCGCCATTCTCGCCCTGACCTTGGCCGCAGTCGGGCTCTATGGTGTTCTCTCCTTCGCGGTCGGGAAACGTACGCATGAAATTGGCATTAGGATGGCGATTGGCGCGCAACCAGCGGAGATAATGCATTCCATTGTCTGGCGTGGAATCACTTTGGTGCTCGCTGGAATTGCGCTTGGATTAACAGCTTCGCTCTTGTTGAGCCGCTTGGTCGCGCGTCTGCTTTATGACGTGAGCCCCACGGACCCGCTCACGCTTGGCGGCGTCTCGTTATTGCTCCTGCTTGTTTCGCTTGTCGCGTGCTACATCCCGGCACGCCGCGCCACACGTGTCGATCCGCTTCTCGCCTTGCGCGATCAGTGACTGGCCTAACTTGCAGTAGCATTAGCTTTGAGCAGCAATTCCGATCAATCCGTCAGCAGGCGTGATCTTCTTGGCTCGGCCTTAGGGGCAACAATGCTCGGGGCCGCAATGTTCAACGGTGAAGAGCCGCTAATCGCACAAGCGCCGCCCGACGCGCCACGCATTCGAGATTCCATTGATTTCAACTGGAAGTTTTTTAAAGGTGACACTCCCGGCGCGCAAGCGCCCAATTTTGCCGACGCGCACTGGCGCACCGTCGACTTACCACACGACTGGAGTATTGAAGGTCCCTTCTCAGAAAGCGAGCCCACCGGCGGTCCCGGAGGCTATCTGCCAACTGGCATCGGCTGGTACCGAAAGCGGCTTCCATCGCTCGCCGCTTTTCAAAATCGAAGAGTCTCGGTCGAATTCGACGGGGTTTATCAGAACAGCGAAGTATGGATTAATGGTCGCTATCTCGGTAAGCGTCCCTATGGCTACATCACCTTTGTATACGACCTGACGCCTCACCTGCAGCCCGGCGAAAACGTCTTGGCCGTGCGCGTCGATAATTCGCACCAACCTAATTCGCGCTGGTATTCGGGCTCCGGCATCTATCGTCATACCTGGCTGGTCATCACCAATCCTGTTCACGTTGCTCAGTGGGGGACTTTCGTCACTACGCCGCGCGTCTCCGCTCAAACCGCCACCGTTCGCGCCCAAACGCGCGTCCGTAATAACTCCGAATCTTCTCAAGTCTGTACGCTCAGCAGCGTGATCGTCGACGCGGGCGAAACCGCCATCGTCAGTACTGAAACAACTCAGGAAATCACGCGCGGAGGCGAATACGAATTTACGCAAGACCTGCCGGTCGATCGGCCGGCTCTCTGGGAGGCCGAATCTCCTCACCTGTATACGATGCGCTCAACCGTCCGGGTGAATGGCAACGTTGTCGACGAATACCGGACACCCTTTGGTGTGCGCCAAGCCGTCTTTGACGCGGACCGCGGATTTCTGTTAAACGGACGCCATGTAAAACTCAACGGCGCCTGTGTTCATCATGCAGCGGGCTCGGTCGGAGCCGCTGTTCCCGAACGCGTCTGGGAGCGCCGTCTCGAAATCTTAAAAGAAATGGGCGTCAACGCGATTCGCACCTCGCACAATCCGCCAGCTCCCGAATTTCTCGATATGTGCGACCGCATGGGCCTTCTTGTAATGGATGAGTCGTTCGATGAGTGGCGTGTCGGCAAGGGTCAAATCGGCCCCTTCGGTTACGCCCTGTATTTTGATGAATGGCACGAGCGGGACGTAGTCGACTTTGTGCATCGCGACCGGAATCATCCTTCCGTCGTGCTGTGGAGCGCCGGAAACGAAATTCCCGACCAAATTCATCCCAACGGTGTCGAGACCCTACGCGAGTTGCTTGAAATTTTCCACCGCGAAGATCCCACTCGGCCGGTAACTGCTGCTTGCGACCAGATTGCCGCCGAACCTAAGTCGACTCCGGCGGAATTTCTAAATCTTCTGGACGTCGTCGGCTACAACTATGTCGACCGTTGGCGCGACCGGCGTGAAAAATATTATGAGATCGATCGCCACGCAAATCCGCAGCGGCGTTTCATAGGCACAGAGAGCTCAGGCATGGGCGGAGTTAGGGGCGACTATAGTTGGCTCTGGCCCGGCGCGCCGCCGAGTTACTTTGGATTTAGAACGAACTCGTGGCTCGATACGGAGGCGTTATGGAAGTTTGTCAGCACTTACGAATATGTATCTGGTGATTTCATGTGGGCTGGCATCGACTATCTCGGCGAAGCGCGTTGGCCGTCCCGAAGCTCCAGTTCCGGCGTTCTTGATACTTGCGGATTCACAAAGGATGGCTTCTATTTCTATCAAAGCCAGTGGTCGCAAAAACCTGTTCTGCATTTATTCCCGCATTGGAACTGGAAAGGCCGCGAAGGTCAGTTCGTGCGCGTCCTCTGTTACACCAATTGCGATACCGTCGAGCTATTTCTCAATGGCAAGTCGCTCGGCGTTAAAGGTTTTGAATTTCCGCGCCTCGGCATGGAACAAAAATATGGCACCTACCCGGTGCGCGCCCGTGTCTTACGAACCACCGACGACCTGCACCTGGCTTGGGATGTGCCTTATGAACCCGGAACGATTAAGGCGATCGGAATAAAAGACGGTAAAACGGCTATAGAAGCCGAAGTCTCCACGACGACCGAGCCGGCCGCGATTCTTCTCTCTGCCGACCGCAACAGCATCGCCGCGGGGCAACGGGATGTGGTCCATATCACCGCGGCCGTCCAAGACGAACAGGGCCGCACCGTGCCTGATGCGGATAATGAGCTTACTTTTATCGTTCAGGGCGAAGGCAAACTGATCGGCCTCGATAGCGGCGATCCTCAAAGTCATGAAGACTTCAAGGCGAACCACCGAAAAGTCTTCCACGGACTTTGTTTGGCTATCGTGCAATCGGCGATGCGTCCGGGCCAGATGCAAGTTGCCGCTTCCTCTCCTGGATTGAAGCCTCACAGCCTGACTATCTCGACCGTGTTGGCCGGATGACGCAACAAACCTTCTTAGTTATCCAGGCTCAGTGCACGTAATGGCTAAGCATCGCGTACACGATCACGCCAGTGACCGAAACATATAACCAGATCGGAAACGTGAATTTGGCAATCTTCTTGTGTTGCCGGAAACGGCCGGTTAATGCCAGGAAAAACGTGATCAGTACAAACGGCAGCGCGATGATGGACAGCAGAATATGCGATGTCAACAGTGTCAAATATAGTGTCCGGATCGTGCCAATGTGCGGAAATAATGTGTCACCGTGCAAAGCATGATGGACGATGTAGCTAACTAAAAACAGACTTGAAAAAACAAATGCGGTCAACATGGCGCGTTTATGCGCCCGCCAGTCCCTCCGTTTGATCAGCACCAGCCCCGTCACCAACATAATTGCGCTCATGCCATTCAGTACCGAGTTCAATGCCGGAAGGAACATCAGCTTCCCCGCATAATCGGTGGAAGCATGGTGGAAATACAGCAGCCAAATCAGAAATCCGCTGGCGGCGGCGCTGACCGCCACTATGCTGCCGATGGCAATCGAATTGTTCGTTTGTGTCGCAGTTGTCATCGTAAAATTTCAGTGTATCCGCACTCATTGGGCGCTGGATCAATTCATCGGCACTCCGTAGGAGCGCAGAATGTCATCACCAAGCACCACGCCGCGGACATGCTTCACGTTTGCTCGATCGAGCACCGGCAGCATTGAGATCTTATCGGTGCCCATGCGTTCCAGCGCCACTTCTACCGGGTCGTCGGCATGCACGTGCGGAAATTCGTCGAGTTCATCTTGGGCTTCCGCTGGACTCAGACGCATCAAGCTCTCTACTTGCGCGTCCATATCTTGACCGTCGAGAGCCGTCGCCACATCCGAGGCACGCAGCACGCCTAGCAGCTCTTCGCCCTGTCCCACCAAATACAACCCACCGAATGGATGCGGTGTTAGGTCGTGCAATGGCGTATCGGGGCTGACAAAATCCGGCACCACGCGCATTACCTCAGCCACCGTTTTCGAGTGGCGGTTCCGCTCCGCTTCCGGATCGGGCAAATGAATGCCGTCTTGCTCGTTCAATGCCTCATAAATGGGCTTGGGCTGCAGTTTCCACGAAATATAAAAACTCACCATGTTGGCGATCATCAACGGCACAACAATGGTGTAATCGCGCGTCAACTCGAAAATCATAAAAACACTTGTCAGCGGCGTTCGTATGATGCCCGCAAACGTCGCTCCCATGCCGACCAGCGCGTAAGCTCCAGCTGTAGCAGTATGCATGGGAAACCAGTGATGAACCACTGTCCCCATCGCGCCGCCGAGCATCGCGCCCATAAACAGACTGGGACCGAAAATGCCTCCCGTGTTACCGGATGCATAGCAACTTGCGGTTGCAACCAGCTTCAATATCACCAGAGCCGCCACGATCGGCAGCACAAAGTTGCCCGTCAGCACTTGGCTGACGTAGGTATACCCGGCGCCCTCAACCTGCGGTATAAAAAAACCGATGATACCGACGATTAATCCGCCGATCGCCGGTTGCCATAACTGCGTCGAAGCCGGCCACCGCCGCAGCCGCATGCGCATTCCCAAAGTCATCTTCACGAAGCCGACCGATACGAAGCCGCCGAGGACGCCCAGGATCGCGTAGGCGCCAAACTCGGCCGGATGTGTCAACTGGTATGCCGGAACGTGGAAGAGAGGGTTGTCGCCCAGAAAAAGGTGGAGCACCACCCATGACGTTGCGGCGCTGATGACCACCGATCCTAATAGAGGCGCGTGCAAATCGCCCATGATTTCTTCGAGAGAGAACAGCACGGCCGCTATCGGAGTGTTGAAGGCTGCCGCTAATGCCGCCGCTGCGCCCACCGGGACCAGCGCTTTGATGTTGTTCTGGTTCAATCCGAGTCTTCGGCCCACGACCGATGCCAGCCCCGAGCCAATCTGCACGCATGGCCCTTCACGTCCTAACGAGATGCCGCATCCCAGTGCCGCCGCCGAGCAGAAAAACCGTCCAAACACAGTCTTCGCGCTTATTCGGCCGCCTTGTAAGAACAAGGCAGTTTTCGTCTGTGGAACGCCGCTGCCGCGCGCCTGCGGAAAATATTTGGCCAGCAGGAAGCCTGTTATCAAAGAGCCCACGATAGGCACGAATAACCGCCGCAGGCCCAGGCCGCCCGGCGGATACATATAAGCCCCCACGTGCTCCGTAAGCACAATAAAAGCCACTACAATTGCCCCCACTGCTCCGCCAATCACTAATGAAAGAACAAGAAAAAGCTGACTCTCGCGTTGGCGCAACTCACCCGCCCAGACCTTCAGCGCGGCTGCGGGCCGGCGCCAAATGGAACCCGTCTGGTCGGTGGTAGCGCCAGTTGTACTGGTGCCCATCTCACTCTAGGGTACAAAGTCGCGCAATTATAACCGCAAAGAACCCCAGGTGCGCGCCCCAATCCATGCAAGAACTCCCGCGATCTTAGGGGACGGCGTCGATAACGGGCTCGTTTGTGCGAGTCCCAAAAATAGCGACCGTAGTGGGCGAAGGCGTTATCTTGGACTCGTGCCCACATCCTTAATCAGGATTTTGCTTGCCGACGATCACACCATTGTTCGCCAGGGTTTGAAGCTGATTCTTGCGGCCCACAAGGACCTCGCAGTGGTGGGCGAAGCGGCCAATGGCCGCGAGGCCGTCGAGTTAGCGGCGTCGCTGAAACCTGACATCGTACTGGTCGATGTGGCCATGCCCGAGCTGAACGGCATCGAAGCTACGCGCCGAATGGTGCAAGCTGCTCCGCGCCTGCGTGTCCTCGTGCTCAGCATGCACAAAGAAGCCACCTATGTTCGCGAAATCCTTAAGGCTGGCGCTCGCGGTTACATTTTGAAGGACGCCATCGATACTGAGTTGGTCCACGCCGTTCGTTCCGTCGCCAGTGGCGATGGCTACATCAGCCCCGCCGTCTCTGGCGCGCTGCTCAACGACTACCGGCAGAATGTCACTGATCCGCTCGATCTGCTTTCCAGCCGTGAGCGCGAGGTGCTTCAACTCATCGCCGAAGGCAAGACCAATAAAGAAGTTGCCGTGCGCTTGAACTTGAGCGTCTACACCGTCGATTCCCACCGCGGCAAGATAATGGAGAAACTGAATCTGCACAATACGGGCGAGTTAGTGCGGTTCGCGGTGAAGAGTGGATTGGTCGACTAGGCCGTTACGACTCGGACGCGTGCAGCGAGGTCAGCAATCGCAAGATCTCTTTCATCGATGCATGCGATGCAGCCACTTGGCCCTCGCCGAAAATGTGCGTCTCTAATTCTAATCGGCCCTGGTAATTATCTTTCTCCAGAGCCCCCAGAATAGCCATCCAGTCTTGGTGTTCGGGATAATTCAATAAGCTCTTGCCCTTCACGTGCACGTTGCTGAGCCGGTCTTGGGGGATCGCATCGAACCCATCCGGATAGGGCTTCTCTCCCAGTTCCAAACCATTCAGAGAATCCCAATTGATTCCTACATTCATTGGCAGCATTTTCAGCAATCGCGCTGTTTCTACCGTCGTGCCGGCGTTCTGCGTTGATTCGTTCTCGATCAGCAGCCTCACGCCCTCCTTCTGGGCTATGGTCGACATCTCGCTAATGATGTCGGCGATCCGCGGAAAGATTGACTCCGGATTCTCGATCCGCGAAAAAGTGAAGATGCGCACCAGCGGACAATCGAATACCTGACTCGCCTTAATGCCCTGGCGCAGATCGCTCAGGCGGTTGTCGAACATTGTTTTTTCACGAGCGATCCGTTTCTCGCGCGCTTCTGCAGTTTCCGGCCTTTTTCGAATCGGCTCCGTTCCGGGGAGCCCGAATTTCAGGAATGGCGTATCGAGAAAGCTAATCTTCACGCCCGCATCTTTGAATTGGGCCGCCGCTGCCCGCATGGGTGCCGGTTCAAGCGCGTAGTATGCGGGGCTATGCGTCCCGAGTGGCGCAGGCACCCCCCGCAAAGAGAGCCATTGCAAGCCATAGGTATGGGCGAACTCGATCGACTCCGCTTGGGAACGCGCAACTTCGTCCGTAATCGCGCTTACACGTGCGCGCGTAATGCGATCTGCTGCGGCCCCTAGCCGAGTAGCAACGGAGCTAGCGAGTGTTGAGACCAGAAACGTTCGGCGATTCATCACAACCATCATCTCCCAATGCAGCGCGACGCAACGCGCAAAACTCTGCCGCGTGTTACGGTAGTGGCTGATCTGACATGGCTTGGTTCACACGGCAAAAACCATCGGTTGACGATGTCCCGCCAAACGACGGTGAGAAGAACGTGCGTACCGAGGGGCTTTGGCAGAAGTGCGAGGCCTGCGGGCAGATCATTTGGCGCAAGACGGTTGAAGAGAACTATCATACTTGCCCCAAGTGTGGTCATCACTTTCGCGTCGGCGCGGTTGACCGGCTCAAAATGCTTTTCGACGAAGGGCAGTATGAGGAACATGACGCCGGCCTGAGATCGTCCGATCCGTTGTCCTTCGTGGATTCGAAACCTTACAAGCAGCGGCTAGCCGACATGGAATTGGCCACCAACATGCCAGACGCAGTTGTCACCGCGACGGGAACTCTCAACGGCCGCCCCGTCGAAATCGGCGCGCTCGAATTGAAGTTCATCGGCGGGAGTATGGGGGCCGTGGTCGGCGAGAAAATCACGCGGTCAATCGAACGCTGCATCGCCCATCGAACTCCACTCGTGATTGTGTCGGCGTCCGGAGGCGCGCGCATGCAAGAAGGCGCGATCAGCCTCATGCAGCTCGCAAAGCTTTCGGCGGCATTGATGAAGTTGGACGAGGCAAAGCTTCCCTATATCAGCGTCTTGACCGATCCCACCACTGGCGGCGTGACGGCGAGCTTTGCCATGCTCGGCGATCTTAACATTGCCGAACCGGGTGCGCTGGTCGGCTTCGCGGGGCCCCGAGTTATCGAACAGACCATTCGCCAAAAACTGCCGGAAGGCTTTCAGCGCAGCGA
Organism: Bryobacteraceae bacterium; assembly: GCA_049802535.1. Taxonomy (GTDB): domain Bacteria; phylum Acidobacteriota; class Terriglobia; order Bryobacterales; family Bryobacteraceae; genus Bog-105. Next base: position 21,253 of record JBARMQ010000191.1, read on the forward strand.
ATTTCTGTTAGAACACGGTTTTTTGGACGCCGTGGTGAATCGTGTCGAACTCAAGGACTACATAGGGAAAGCGCTCGAGTTCTTCGTAGGTTGACCGGGCCGTCATTTTCGCCGCTGAGACCGGTTGCGGCGGTCTGAGCAGGCGAAATGCTATACTTCGTTGAGGAGTTCCGCGTTTGGCGCACGCCTGTTGTTGCGACGCGGCAATTCTACGGCGTCTTTTTCGCCGCAAGCAAGTTCAATCCTGGACAATATATGCCGAAGATGAAGACACATAAGGGTGCGTCCAAACGGTTCAAGAAGACCGGAACGGGCAAGATCATGCGCCATCACGCCAATGCGCGTCACATCCTGACGTCTAAAACGCGCGCCCGCAAACGAAAGCTGGGTCAAGGTGTCGTTGCCGACGAGACCGACCAACCCAAGCTCCGGACCATGATCCCTTATTAGATTTGGATTTTAGTGGGTAGAAGCTGAGCGCCGCACGTGCCTGCCTTCTCTCGCAGCTGGTACAAGAAAAGGAGAAAACGTGCCTAGAGTTAAACGTGGTACCCATCGGCGAGACTATCGCCATAAAACACTTCGCCGCGCGAAGGGTTTTTTTCTTACCAAGTCAAAGCTGAACCGTTCTGCTCAAGAAGCGGTCGAAAAGGCGCTTCGTTACGGTTACGTCGGGCGACGCTTGAAGAAGCGCAACTTCCGATCCCTCTGGATTGTGCGCATTAATGCCGCTTGCCGGGGATTCGAAATCAGCTATAGCCGTTTCGTTAGCGGATTGAAGCGCGCTGGCGTTGAGCTAAACCGTAAAGTTCTGGCCGACATCGCCATTAACGACACAGCGGGGTTTGAGACACTTGTGGGTAAGGCCAAAGCGGCGCATCAGTCTCAACTGCAATAATTCCTGCTTGAGGGAACGAATGCAATCGCGGTTCGCTAAGCTGTAAAGGATCACATGGAAGCAGTGCAAGAAGGTATTGATACCCTAGCAAGCTTAGAGCAGCGAATCACGCGTGCGGTTGAATTGATAACCAATCTCCGTAACGAGAACCATCAGCTAAAGCAAGACCTGGACTCGGCCCGCAACGAATTGGGAGGGGCCAAAGCGGAGCGCGACGAGTCGGCCGCCATGAGCGCGGAATTCCAGAAGGACAACGACGAACTGCAGAAATGGGTCAAACAGTTGTCTGGTGAGTTAAATGACCTCAAGGACGAACGCAAGCAGGTTAAAACTCGCATCGAGAAACTCCTGAGTCAAATGGATCTGTTCAGCGCAGGCTGATTGGCGGGAGAAGCCGCACACAAAGAATGGACGCGCCGGACAAGACCAAGCAGATCGTCCGGGTTACTATCTTCAACCAGCCGTACAGTGTTTCGACCGGTGGCAATCCGCACGATACCGAACTCTTGGCGCAGGAAGTCGATGACCTGATGGTCACCATCGCTCGTCGCGCAGGAAATCTCGATGCAACCCGCACTGCGGTTCTCGCCTGCCTCCATCTCGCCGACCGCCTCCGCTCAGCCGAACACGAACTATCCACTCTGAAGCAATCGGTACAACACAAAAGTCGCGATTTCGCTCTGCTTCTTGACGCCGTGTTCCCCGAAGATTAGTACTCGTAATTTCCTCTCCTCCGCCGAATCTCGGTTAATGTAACACTTTTGGTGCGTGTCAACCTTCAGGTGTTCCTGCGGTTTCTAACTCCAAGTAATCGCCGCCACCGCCAGCGATGCCGATTTACCAAGGAAAATTAACAGTGAAGCCTTTCCTTTACGCCCTCCTTTGGGTTGGAACTGTCGTGCCCGCCGCTGCGCAGCTCCGTGCACTAAATTCCCCGCCTCCGCATTTCCAGCACATCGTGGTAATCGTTCAGGAGAATCGAACTCCCGATAATCTCTTTTACGGCCTCTGTTCCGATCCTTACGGCTTCTTGCCCTTTTCCTGCAGCACTAAGCCAAACGCCTTACAATACGATATTCAACTGAATGGTTGGGCGAACCTCAAGTCTTCTAGTGGTTTCACTGATCCCACTCCGGTCCCTTTGGCAAACGCCTACGACTTGAGCCACGCGCACTCCGCGTTCAAGGCC
>JBARMQ010000192.1:0-6422 GCA_049802535.1 Bryobacteraceae bacterium
TCAAACCATCTTTTCGCTTTCGAGGGACCACGTGCACATGAAGGTGAGGTACGCTCTGACTGACCCGATTGTTGATTGCAATAAACGTGCCTTCCGAGTGAGTCGCTGACTCAACCGCCTTTGCCAGCATTCGAGTTACGGAGAATAGTGGTTCTACTAGTCCACCGGGCAGATCGGTGATCGTCTCATAATGCCCGCGAGGCGACAGTAAGACATGCCCTGGAAACAGCGGATGTACATCGAGAAACGCGATCGTCTTTTCGTCTTCATACACCAGGCTGGACGGAGCATCCTTCGCTATGATCTTGCAAAAGATGCATGCGTTACTGACAGGTATTTCCATCGGTCAGGCGGCGACGCGGGGCTTGTACCCCTTGAAGCCGTAGTAAGCGATGTAAATGTATGGAATAGCGATCAGTAAGAATGAATGGTGAAGTCCGATGTGGTCAGCCAAGAAACCTTGCGCCAGCGGAATGATGGCTCCGCCGATGATGGCTGAAATCAACAGCCCGGAGCCGCGGCTTGTGAGCGGCCCCAGTCCGGCGATCGCCAGGGTGAAAATATTTGGCCACATAATTGATTCGAACAAACCGATTAAGAGCATTGACCACATAGCAACAGCTCCGAAGGTGCTGACGGATACCAATGTGAGAATCAGCGCCACGATGCCCGCAATGCCGAGAACGGTGTGTGAGGGCGCGCGGCGAAGGACGCTCGCGCCCAGGAAACGTCCCACCATCAGGCCACCCCAATACACAGAGAGATATTTGGCCGCATCTTGTATGGACATGTTCCCGATGTCACGTTGCGCGATATAGTTCGCGATCAGGCTGCCGACGGTCACTTCCGCGCCTACATAGACGAAGATGCCGAGCACGCCCAATACCAGGTGGCGATAGTTCCAGATGCTCCCCATGGCGGCGGGGTCGCCTTCGAGCGACGAATCATGACTCGAGATGGACGGTAATTTAAATAATCCGATGGCCACGGCAAACAGTAACAGCACACCAGCGATGACAAGGTAGGGCATCTTGACCGACGACGCTTGTTCTATCCGATAGGCCTGTAGAGCGGCAGGCGCCAATTTGCGGATCGCAATCGCACTGAGCGGCGCAGCGCTGAGGATGAGCAAACTACCGATATAAGGCGCGACAGTGGTGCCGAGCGAATTGAACACGCCGGCCAAATTCAGCCGCGCCGCGGCGGTCGCGGGGGGCCCCAATACGGAAACATACGGATTGGCCGATACTTGCAGGAAGGTCATGCCGGCCGCAAGCGTTGCGAAGGCGATAAGGAAGACGGGAAACGAAACAATCTGCGCAGCCGGGATGAACAGCAGCGCTCCTAAAGCGAGGATGACCAAGCCGGCCACCATGGTGCGTTTGTAGCCAATCCACTCGATCATGCGGCCCGACGGATACGCAAAAACGAAATAGGCGGAGAAAAACATGAACTGCACCAGCATCGCCTCGGCATAGTTCAAGGTGAAGATGCTCTTCAGATGGGGGATGAGAATGTCGTTCAAAGAAGTGATGGATCCCCAGATGAAGTAGAGGACCATGACCATGGAGAGAGCACTCTTTGTGCTGGCGCTGGGAGGGGCTCCGGCGCCGGTGGCGGCTACGGAAGATTTCGCGTTAGTAATGGCCATCGAAAGCGGTATCGTCCTTCTGGGCTTAGGATTTCTACAGTCTATCGTGGCCGGAGAACTCGAGATCTTTTTCCCTGGTCCCTTTCGGGCACGAGCATACTTTTCGCCAGCCCAATGCTGTAAAGTAAGGCTCACCAAATAGAACGGACTATGCGCATTTGCGTCTCATCTCGACACACAAAATTTCACTTAGGTCTTACGAACCGCGATCATGAATGACGTCTCATACGTCTCTCCTATGCTTGCCTGGCGCCACCCATCGAAGCGGTCGCCAGCATTCCTCCCAATCCCATGGTTTCCACTGCCGACGATGGAACGATCACCATCGATCCGCGCTCCTTCAGAGCTTCATACAACATATTCATCGCTCGCAAATGCAATGCAACTGGATTGTCTTGATAGGTCATTGCGGCTTGCGAGAATTTCTCCGCAATTTCGGTCTCTGCTTGGCCAAGTATGATGCGCGCCTGGCGTTCGCGTTCTGCCTGCGCCTGTCGCGACATGGCGTCCTCGAGTGCCTGCGGGATGCGGACGTCGCGGAGTTCGACCGACTGTACTGTAATGCCCCAGGACGTTGTCTTCTCGTCCAGAATGCGCTGCAGCTCACGTCCCAACGTCTCGCGCTCCGTGATCAATTGCGCCAACTCGTGCCGTCCGATCGATTCGCGCAAGCCGGTTTGCGCGCTCAGCGTGATCGCCTGGACAAAGTCCTCTACCTCCAAAATTGACTTCTCCGGATTCCAAACCATCCAGAAAACGATCGCATCCACATTAACCGGGACGGTGTCGCGGGTCAGCGTCGACTCCGCGGTCACACTCGCTACGCGAACTCTTTGATCCACATAGCGGCTCAGGGAATCGATGATCGGAATGATGTGGAAGACTCCCGGTCCTCGCAGCCCACGGTAGCGGCCCAACCGCAACACCGCGACTTTCTCCCATTGATCCGCTACTTTAATCGAAAACAGCAAGTAAATGCCAAGGACCAAGCCGATGGCGGCTGGCGCATACTTATTGAGCACCACCGCCAGGCCAGTCCCTGTAGCGACCAAAATTACGAACAATCCAACTGCTGCTCCGCTGATCTGACTTCTATTGCGATCCTGCCACATAACAACTCATCTCCTCTTTTTGCCCACTTCCGATTGAAAGTCCTGCAGACTCTCAATCAATTCCTCAACCGTGAAGCCCGCGGCACCCGCGCGCGCCACGCATTCACCAGCCACTTGATCCAGCCGGCGCTTTCTCTCCGCGCCATTCGGCTCAATCTTCTGATGGCTGATAAACGTGCCGGTACCTTGCTGGGTCTCCAGCACGCCGCGAATCTCCAACTCGCGATAGGCCCGAATCACTGTATTGGGATTGATCGAAAGATCCACCGCCAGTTGCCGCACTGTGGGAAGCTGATCGCCTCCTTGGAAAGCACCGGCGGCGATGCCGCCCGAAACCTGGTCAATGATCTGCCGGTAAACGGGAACGCCGCTATCGGGATCTAAAGAAAACCGGAAAGGCTTTCGTTTTGTGGAAACGGGGCTCACTAGTCATATGATGTATTAGTCTACTATAACAGTCAAGAGAAACATTTACGATTCAAGAATTCTTCTGGTGCAAGACTTCGACCGCGTTCCGAACATACTGTTCCGACGTAAGTTGCTCCGTATCTTCTGCGGGGAATTCCACCACCGATCGGAAGTAATCCGCAAAGTCGTCGAACAGCGCTACTCGCGGAAGATCGTCCAGCTTGTCCCGCCGGAGCAGCGCATCCACCGCCAGCGCTGCTATGGCCGCTGGAACTCTCTGTCGCAGCCGGGCGCACAGCACCTGATGCGCCAGAAATGAATTATAACGGCCACGCGCCAGAGCCTCCAAATTAGGTTGCGCGGCGCGGCGGGTACGTATGACCACGGTCCCCGCCGCAATGTCTCCCAACCGTTGCAATCGACTGTTCAGCAACATTGTCAGTCCGCCGACCACGCCAAGCAGTGGCAACAAGTCGATCGTCCGGACGAGATTACGTATGGCAACTTGATGGAACTGCAGTTGCAACCCGGCCGTGTCCATCACCCGCAGGCCAAAGAGCCACTTGCCTAGGGTCTGGCCCTGCCAATAGTATTCGCAAAACATGCCATAAAGCGTCCAAGTGGCGAAGTAACCAAGAATGATGAGACCCGTGCCGAAGTCTTGGGAAACCTTGACCGCCAGGGAGATGATGCGGTCAAAAGCGCCCAATATAGCCACCACAATGAACATGTCAATGAAGAAGGCAAAACACCGCGTGACGGGACCGGCAAGCGGTAGCGAGAACGTGACGCCTTGTGACAGCCGAACCCGCAGCGTGAGCGCCGCTTCGGTCATCTTTTTTCTTTGGCCGTCGCCTTCCGGCCTGAGCGCGCAAGAAAGATGGCTAAGACGGCAAGCTCCACCAGACCGAACGCGATCTTTGCCGAATACGGCAAGATCGGCTCGTGATATTGAGAAACAAAGGATTCAACCAAACCCGCCCAGACCAGCAGCAGAGTTGATCCCGCGGCCAGCGTGAAGACATCGGCGGAGATCATGCGTAACCGCTCCGTGCGTGTCAGCCGGCTTTGCCATCCGATGAGAGCGTGCGCCAATAGAAAGCCCGCTTGACTAGCAATCAGCAGAGCAGGAATTTCGAATACGCCGTGCGGCAGCAGCCATCCAAGCAAAAACTTCGATTGCCCCGCGTGTATGTAGTCGAACGCCACCGCACCTACATCTAGGCCGTTCGAAAAGACGATCAACACAGTGAGAATACCGAACGTCATTCCCGCGGCCATGGAGGTGAACGACACGCCAATGTTATTCGCCATCAGCGATGCGGAGAATTCGATCTGGTGACCTGCTAGTTCCTTGCCTTTGTCCTTCTCTTCCTGTTTGACTCGTGCTACCGGATCCGTCATCAAATGCGGGAACGGCATCAACACCCGCTTCGCGTCCGGATCTACTCGTAGCAGCGTGATGCCAAATCCCGCGCCCAGCGCCATCAGGCAACAAGCGAGCACGAAGGCACGCCAATGCCGTCGAAAGGTCAATGGGAAAGTCTGCGTTAACCAACGTAATGGGCGAAACGGGTGGCGCCGGCGCGCCGAATGTATCTGCGTGTATGCGCGGGCTACTAACGTCTCGAGATAAGCGGATAGCTCCGGCTGCGCAGCTTCTTGGAGTCGGCCGAGGTCGCCGGCAGCACGCTGATACAGGTCGAAGATCTTCAGCGATTCCTCGAGCGCGGGGCGATAAAAGCGATCGGCATCGAACGGCCGCAGCGACCGCTCAAGCTGCTCCCAATAAGGCCGTTCACGAGCTAAGAACCGCTCGAGATCAAGGATCATAGCAGCTGGCGCTCCTTGATGTTCAAATACTCGGTAGCAGCGGCAAGACCAAGCCGATTAGGAGCTACGCTATGCATCCGTATGCCAACCGTTGAAAGCTTGAGGCGGACCTCGGCGAGTTTCTTCCAAAGCAAATGTCCACCCAGGGCGCTATAAATTTCATCCGTGGTCTCCACCGTCGAAGAGAATAACGGCTGCGCAAACGCTTCGGCCGGAGAGGCGACCATCACCAGGTGCTGCCGGGCAATTAACCGGCTCGCGTTCAGAAACGACTCTGCCAACTGTGGTTCAGCCAGACTCGTAAAGATGACGATCAGGGCGCGGCGCTTCACACGCTGCCGGAATGCGCCGCAGATTTCGTCGTAAGCCGGAGCGGTTGGCCGTGGCCGTAAAGGATAAAGCGCGCGGCGGAACACGGAATCGAGAGACGCAGAGTTGCTGGCCTTGATGAAGTGTCCGATCCGATCTGCGAACGTCGCCAAACCGAACCGGTCACCTGCTTCGCGCACCGCGTAGTACAACATCAGAGCCGAACGTACGTATTCGTCCAGCATCGTGACGCTTTGGTTGCCGCTATCGATCACTGTACGGCCCGAAAGGCGTGAGTAGTCAACCACCGCATAGATATCTTGTGTCCGCTCTACTTGGTAATCGCGCACGATGGGCGTTCGCCGGCGTGCAGTCGCCTTCCAGTCGATATCTCCAAACTCATCATTGGGGACATACTCCCGGAGTTGTTCAAACTCCCGTCCCCGCCCGTTGCGAGCAACCACCCGCCGGCCGCCGTGAAGCTTTGAGGCAAGCAAGCGGGCTGTCTCGCGAGCTATCGACAGAAGGGCTGGTTGAACTAGCAATGGGACCTGAACCTTCAAGGTTCGCCGGAGTTGCCAAAGACCCAGGAATGATTGGCAGCCCAGGAAAACTTGCTCAATCGAGAACTGGCCTCGTACCCGGCCTAGGAAGCGCATCTCAAACAACAAGCCGGTTTGCGGTGCGGGCGGCGGCGCAATCAAGTCGTCCCGTATGGGTTCAACTTCCGCAGGAAGAGCAAGTGCAAGCCGAAGCTTTGCAGGCGCTCGCAAAGCTGTGCGGCGCAGTTCGACTAGAAATGACTGCTCCTGATTGAGAAAAGCTCGAATGGCCGGCGGCATTACGATGCTGAAGCCGACCAGCCGCCTGCGCGATAGAAGTGCATCGATGCCACAGACCATCAGCACCGCCGCACTTGCCAACGCGACATAACGTTCGCCATGATCAACTACCGCGGGCAGCGCGCAGACCGGCAACAGGCAAATGGCCACTAACCACAACATCCGCTGCGCCGGTGCAATTGTCATCTGGGAACAGGCAGAGCAGCCAATAGCTGAGCGACCACTTCCGATTGCGTCAGCCCTTCAATCTCGAACTCAGGCTTAAGT
>JBARMQ010000193.1:0-6341 GCA_049802535.1 Bryobacteraceae bacterium
ACCGACAGCTTTGATGGCGATCGGACCAAGCGGCCTGACGATGCTGCAAGACTTCAATCAGAGCAACGAAAAGTTGAAGGAAAAGCTTCACCATCTGGCCGCTTTCGATCCCAATCCCAAAGGTGGCGTCGACCCTCATTGGGTCCCGGAGCACGCGCAATCGGCTCTTCGGGCCCTGATGCAGGTCGCTCGAACCGCTGTGGGATCGCCATACAGTTTGAATGTCATTTGGGTGACCAGTGGCTTTCCTGGCTTGATTTATCGGCCCGGTACTGAAGGCGGGGGTGTCGAGGCGGGTTTGCGACGCGTGATCAATCTTCTGATGGATACTCGTATGCGACTCTACACGATCGACCCCATCGGAGTAATTCCACTCGGTGAGCTTGCTTCAAATCCCAAGATTTCGCGTGGCCACATACAAGACGGACACGTCTCCGCCGCCGAACAGATGCTCGCATCGACAGGCGGTGAGGAGTCTTCCACGCGCTCGCTGCTCGACCATATGACAAAGATGATGGGCGGCGTCTCCTATTACGGCCGCAATGACGTTGAGGAGGCCCTGAGTGAAGCGATGACCGACGGCTCAAGCGCTTATCTGCTCTCGTACTCTCCCTCGAATACGACGTTTGATGGCAGCTACCGAAAGATTGAGGTTCACACGGATGTCCCCGATTCCGCAGCCCGTACTCGCCAAGGCTACTATGCGGTCCCCGATGACACGAAACCGGACAAGGACATGACTAATTCAGTTTTGGAAGCGGCCCTCTCGAGCCCGCTGCTCTACGTAGGCCTCCAGGTCGCCTGTCCCGCCAGTTATGATGCCGCGACAAACCGTCTAACCGGGAAGGTTGTCGTAACACCATACGAGCAGCCGGCGGAGCCCGATCAGCACGACCAGACTATTCGTGCCGCCAGCTTTTCCGATGACAATAAGCTGTTGAATAGCTGGCTTTGGCGAGTGAGCTGGAAAGCTCCATGGACCACCCGCGTTGTCAGCGCTTCGGTCGATAAAGTTCTCTCGCCCAAATCGAAGTTCGTGCGCTTCCTCGTCGCGGATCCCAGTGCGCAGCGAATCGGCACCTGCGAATATCGGCTCCCGTAGCGATTTTGAACTGAGATGCCGGCGGCGGAGCGGCCGGGGCAGGTGACGCTACGGGATTGGCAGGATAGCAGGAGTGAAGTTTCCGATCGAAGCGTCCGCTCCGTAGCCGTCGCGCCGAAAACGGCGGGCGGTGCTGAGGCGCAGGGCCAGATTGTCACTGCAGTTGCGCAAGAAAGGTGCTCAGATCACGCAACACGTCCGCCTCATTGGACAAGAACACATAATGACTCGCATTCGGTAGCGTTACGATATGCGCTGTAGGGACGCCATTTTCCACGGCCTTCTCTTGCCTCCGCGTTAAAGCTGTCAACGCAGTGGAATAAGCTTTGGCGGCGGCCCGCACGGAACGATTCATATTGTCGTCAACCCAGGTTCCAAGACTGTGCGGGTTCGCAAAAATGACAAGGGCAGTTACCGGAATACCGGTGTACTTCTTCGTGCCTATCATCAGCGGCATAAACAAGGCAACGCCTGGAAAGTCACGTTGTTTTCCCACGCCTCCATCGACGGTCAATTCCCGTTGCTGGCGGAGCTCCGCTTCGGGAAATCGGAATCCGTTGACACGCTCATAATACTTCTGAAGGGCACTGAAGCTGGCTAGATCCGATGCATTGGGTGGTGGCGGTTGAGGAGCATGGAGATTTTGGATGTCCATGATGTTTGCTCCGTTGCCGTTGTCGAAGGCGTAAGAGTACGCGGCATCGAGATAGACGAGGCCCGCAACCCGGTTCGGATGTCTGGCGGCAACCGAACTCAATTCTGCCCCAGCTATCGAGTGCCCGACCAGGATGGGTTTGTTCAGCTTGAGCTTGTCGATCACCGCCGCTACATCGTCGCCGAGCCGGTCAGCCGGATTATCTGAGGGTGAATAGCCAGACGCGCCGAACCCCCGCCGAGTGATCCCATATACGCGGCAGTGAGCTGTGAGCTTCGGCGCGAAGTCGTCGAATATATGGGCGGTGTCACCGCCCCCGGCCAGAAGAACGACAGGAGTTCCGGACCCGCCCCAGTCGAGCACCTCCAGCCGAACATCTTTGTCGACGGCGACAAATCGTGTGGTGTGGGGCGATGGATCTTTCCAAGAAAGGCTGCTTTGAGAACAAAGAGGAGCTACGAGCGACACGAACAGGATTGAGGCAGCTAACCAGCTACGCCGGGGCAGAAACGTTCCGTCCTTTCTTTACTACCTACGTTGCATTGGCATCAAGCGTTCCTTAATGCGCGTAGATCCCTGCGGGTCAGGGGTGAAGAAGTTCGGGGCGAGTGCGAGCCAAGGTTGCGATGAGTTCGCCGAACAGAGTGTTGGCCCAGGCAAACCAGGCGCGGGTGAAGTTTTTGGCGTTGTTGCGGTCGTAGCTTTCGTGGATGAAGCCGCTGCCGGCGGAGCCAACCTTCAGCATCTCGAGTGCGTGGCGGATCTCGGGGCCGGAGCTGCTGGTCAGGGCGTAGATGGTCTGCGACATAGGCCAGATCATATTCACTCCTTCGTGTGGACCGCCAATGCCCTCGCCGGCAGTGCCATGGAAGAACCATGGATTCCGTTTGCTCCAAACAAAAGCGCGAGTGCGCGCGTAGAGTGAAGCATCGGGCGAACTATTCAAGTACGGCAACGCCAGCAGGCTGGGAACATTCGCGTCGTCCATCAGCAGTTGACTGCCGAATCCGTCGACTTCGTAAGCCCAGATGGCGCCTTCGGGCGTCTTGGAAATGGCGTGCTGTTGTAGTGCTTGCTCAACCTCCGTTGCGAGGGCAGACGCGCCTGCGGCGAGCGCTGTATCGTGAGCAATGGTGTCCGCCATTTCCGCGAGGTGACGGAGGGAGGTAACTGCAAACAGGTTGGACGGAACAAGAAACGGGAATATGCACGCATCATCGGACGGCCGGAAGCCGGAGGCGATCAGGCCGACGGGATTGACTGGATTCCCGAAGCCTTTCTCGCCCAGCGTTTCGGTGGGAGTGCGCGCGGTGCGCTGAAAATGGTAGGGCCCCGGGCCATTCTTGCGCTGCTGCACGCGCATGGTTGAGACGATCAGCCGCATTGCTGACAGCCACCGCGAGTCGAACGGCTGAGTATCGCCAGTATGCTTCCAAAAGCCGTAGGCCAAACGGATCGGGTAGCAGAGGGAATCCAATTCGTACTTGCGCTCGCCCACGCCTTGCCTCAGCTCAGTATCATCTGTGCGCGCCCACTCGAGCGGCTTCGCGTTGAGGTCGGCCATAAACGCGTTGGCGTAAGGATCGATCAGAATGCAGCGGGCCTGCCGTCGAATGACGCCCTCAAGCAACGAGCGGAGCGGTCGATCGTTCGCGGCGAACGGTAGATACGGCCAGACTTGTGCGGAGGAGTCGCGAAGCCACATCGCCGCAATGTCGCCAGTGATGACAGCAGTGTCGGGCTTACCCTCAAATGTACCGGGCTCGACGGTAGTATCCAGTGTGTTAGGAAAACAATTCACGAACAGCCGCGCCAACTCCGGATCGGCTATAAGCGGGCGCGTTGCTTCGAGGAAGCGTTCGACAGCTGCCGAGCGGAAACGCCGGTCCTGCGGCGCGGGTCTTTGCCCGCTCGCAACCGGAGACGCGCTCTGTGCCTGAAGATGGGCGGTGGGCAGAATTGCGACTGCCGCGCTGATGCGCTGCAACATGGTTCTTCGAGAGGCATTCGTCAACATCATTGTTGTCACCACCATTGTCCGCTGGTGTCGCCGGTTGTTCTCAGTTAGAACCCGGTATACTTTCTCAGCATGCCTGCTTACGATCGATACTGGGACGTTCTCGTTACGAGTGGATCCACCTATGATTTCGGCGACGAAATCGTGACCGCTTGCGCTTATCAACGAGAGACAAAGCGAAAAAACAGCATAAACGGAAAGGCGTTCATTGCCGTTCCGCCGCAAATGGACAAAGCAGGGGCGATCGCGGCAGCCTGCCTGAATCAGATCAGAAGCACGGCACCCACATCGGCTACGTATCCACGGCACACACCATGGATGAGATTAGCCAAAAGAAGATTAGTTTGTACACGATGTCCCTGGTGAATTGGGTATCCGGTGGAGGATTGGGCAAGATCCGCTTTAACTGTCATGGCGACGGCGAAGGATACCTGGAAATGGTTTCGAAAGGCGTTGCCCATTCGATTCCGGCAAATTGCCTTGGCGATTGGCTGGGTGCAAATGGGTTGACCGAGAAAAGAAACCTGAAAGCCATCAGCCTGAACTTGTGCATGGCGGCTAAACATTTTCTTACGCCAGCAGTTCTCCAAAATGGGCAATATAGCCCTGCTGAGGGCTCCGCAGTGGACTTACTCGCAAAGACACTTGGCAGCCGCGGCGTGACGGGTGTCGAGGTGACGGGGAGCAATGAAAACGTTACGATGATCGACGAGAACCGCTTCCTGAAGCTGAATCCCGAGGATGAGATCAAACTTCGCATGGGCCTTTCGATAGAGGATCAGAAACTTCGCGTTGGCGACAACGTTCGGATGATCGGTGTCCCGATTGGCTTCAAATTTGACGTTGGATCGCGAACTCTAACGATTCCGGATGGCTGGACTATTGAGGCAAAGCCGATGTCCGGCTCGCAATTGTTCGCCGTCAAGTGCCCGGCTGATTCGACGGTGGAAAGAGCGGCATCGAAAATCGTCAGAACCCATCAACTCGCTACCGGAGATTTCACTTTCAAAAGCCCGGGCCGGAAGGACGTGAGCTTTCCGTCTCAGGGATGGATACTTGCTGGGAAACAGATGATTTCCGCCGAAGGCTGGACTGCGGCCGGTACAACTCAAATTCGGTTCAGCGGAACAGGCGGCGTCATCCAAGTCGAAGGACAATCCGGCGAAGACGGCTCGGGCGTGATTTATGAACGGCTCGCAAAATCGAAAGCGAAAGCCGTTGCAACATCGTGAGGCGAGGGCCGGCGCTTATCGCAAAGCGTTTTGAACGGCGGATACAAGCGCTGGATCGTCCGGCGGCACGTTCGGTGCAAAACGCGCGAGGATTTTGCCGTCTCTGCCAATCAGAAATTTTGTGAAATTCCACTGAATGGGTCCGCCGGTTTTCGGATTCTGGTCGTTGTCGGTCAGGTATTGATAGAGCGGGATTGCGTCGTTGCCGGTGACAAAGACCTTGGACATCATGGGGAAGGTCACGTCGTATTTGCGCCGGCAGAATTGCTTGATCTCGGGATCGGCGCCTGGCTCGCCTTCGCCGAAATCGTTGGACGGAATGCCGATGATGACGAAGCCCTGGTCCTTGTGCTGCCGGTACAGCGCTTCGAGGCCGGCATATTGGGGCGTGTATCCGCAGTGGCTGGCGACGTTCACGATCATGAGGACCTTCCCTGAAAAATCGCGCAAGCGCACTCGATCGAAGTTGATGGAATTCAACTCGTAGTCGTAAATCGACGCAGCCGAGAGGAGTTGCGTCGCTAGAACAACGCTGAGGGCCCAGAAAGGTTTTCGCATCGCTTTTTTCCAACGTAGTGGATTGAGTGGATAGTTCAATGGTAGTACGGGATTTGGCGGTTGGATCAATCCTCTTTCTTCTTTGGATGCGCTACGAGATTCGCCACCGCTTGCTTCAGCTTTTGCTGAGTGGCGGGATCCGCTGGAAGCGCGTTCGGCCCAAATGCAGGCAACAAGTTGGCCCAGATGGCATCGAGTTCCCCTTGCATGTTGCCGGTGTCGGCGGTGATGGCGACGACGGCATCCTGATCGGGCATGACGACGATGAACTGACCGGCGGCTCCGTCGGCGCGATAAGCATTATGCCGGCACCGCCAAAATTGGAAGCCATAGCCTTGTTGCCAGTCCGGGCCGATTTTGGCGTGACTTTCCTGCTCGTTAGAAATCTGCTTCGTGGTGGACTCTTCGACCCAATCTTGAGGGATCAACTGTTTGCCTTTCCATTTTCCTTTTTGCAGGTAAAGCTGGCCGAACTTGGCCATGTCTTCGGTACGGAGCCACAGCCCATAGCCACCGAGTGAATTGCCTTCGGGACTGCGATCCCAGCGTGGATTTTCGATGCCCAGCGGTTCGAACAATCGCGGCTCCAAATATTCCAGCGAGGTCTTCCCGGTGACTTTAGTGACGATGGCCGATAGCACATAGGCGCCCATGGTGTTGTATTGAAAATGAGTGCCGGGTTTGAAGGGAACGGGATGGGCGAGAAATTGTTTGACCGACGGACCGCCGCCGACTGCTTTCGGTTCGGTGTCGTGGCCACATGACATAGTGAGCAGA
>JBARMQ010000194.1:0-1739 GCA_049802535.1 Bryobacteraceae bacterium
GTCTGGACCTTCTCCAGCATTGAAATCGTCGGAATTCGACGTAAGGGATCCGGAATTAGGCCAGTATTCTTTGCCGAGGCGTCGTACGCCTCCTCCCTCGCGTCCATTTCGGCATCGAGCCAATCTATCGTCTTTTCCCATGCTTGTTCCGCTGAATTCTGCGAACGGAGGAGGGTTTGAATTGCAGCACGCGATGCATCGAGCTTTTTGAGCTCACCGGCTCCGCTGCTTTCATCCGCCGTTGCCTCACCCACGTCGTTCTTTAAAGTTGTGATTTTCTCCTTCCAGTCGCCGACGGAGAGTTTGGGCTCGAGAAGGCGTTCAGCGGCCTTTGCTGCCAGAGGGGCCTTTGTACCAGCAGCCTTCGCGATCGCGAGAGCTACTCCTGCGGCCTGCGCTTCCTTTTCGAAGAATAGGGCTAGGCCTACTTCCGGCAGTGCGATCGATAATGCTGTGAAGGCGATGTTGCATATCGGTCCCACCTTTGAGTCGGTCTCCGGCAAACTCAAAAACTTGGCGAACTTAGCCATCGCTGATGTAAGCATCAATCCGCGAGAGTATAGCTCGCCCCTGACGCGTTGTATGTACTTTTCTGTGTATGTGTGAGCGTGACGGTAGTCACTGTTAAGGGCTTCGTTAGCCATTGGTTTTTTCCTCCGGATTTTTAATTTGGATGGCCAATCCTGGTGCTTCCAACAACCGAATCAGGCCTTCCACTATTACAGGCGCAAAAAATCGCCGAATTCGTCACGCATTCGCAAATTTTGTTTCAGATAGCCGTGGGACGGGTGAAATATCATATCCCCAATGGAGATTACGAGGCTGCTGTCTCGGGTCCATGAGGGCGACGCCGAAGCTCTCAAAGAAGTGGTCCCGCTAGTCTACGACGAATTGAAGCGTCTAGCGGCCAGCCATCTGCGGCATGAGCGAGCGGACGCCTCCATCCAAACCACGGTTCTCGTCCATGAGGCATTTCTTCGACTTGCGGGCTCGACACTACCCGAATGCGAAAACCGCGCCCATTTCTATGGCATCGCCTCGCGCGCGATGCGGCAGGTGCTGGTTGACATGGCTCGCGCTCGCCACGCGGCGAAACGGGAAGCGCAGGTCACACCGATGACGGACTCTCTCAAGTTCATCGCACCGAATGACCGTGCGTTTCTGAAACTGAACGATGCGCTGGATGACTTGGCAGCCGCCAGTCCGCTGAAGAGCCGCCTCATCGAGCTTCGCTTCTTCTCGGGTTTGACTGCGGAAGAATCCGCCACACTTCTCGAAATGCCGGTACACACCGTCCGCCGTGAAATCCGCCTAGCCCAAGCATGGTTGCGCCACGAATTGGCCGCCGAGGCATCTGCACCATGAAGCTGAGTCCCAAAGTCGAGCACATCTTCCACGACGTTGCCGACCTTAATCGGCAACAACGCGATGAGTATTTCAAAGAACATGCGATTACGGAAGACCTGCGCCGCGAGGTGGAATCGCTATTAGAATCCGATGCCGCCTCCGATAGCTTATTAGGCGCACTGGTTCGCAATCAAGTGGACGCCACGCTCACGCTGACCGGCGAAGCAATCCCCGGCGCTCTCTTCGGACCCTATCGCCTTCTCAAAGAGATTGGGCGCGGCGGAATGGCCGAAGTGTGGCTGGCCGAGCGTGTCGACGGCCTGATCGCGCGACAGGTCGCCTTGAAGCTTCCCTATTCGGGCATTCAAGCCGGTGAGTTCGCCCGGCGGTCG
>JBARMQ010000195.1:0-2965 GCA_049802535.1 Bryobacteraceae bacterium
AGTTTGTAGCTGCCCACCTGGAGAATGACCGACAGCGTCTCGATCACAAACACCCCGCCGATGAACACTAACAAGACTTCCTGTTTGATGAGCACCGCAACAATTCCCAAGCCTCCGCCGAGAGCAAGTGAACCTACGTCGCCCATGAAAACCTGCGCGGGATGGCAGTTGTACCAAAGAAAGGCAAGGCTCGCTCCCACCATAGAGGCGCAGAAAATGGTCAATTCCTGCGAGCGCGGAAGATGCGCCAAATCCAGATAGTCTGCGAATTTCACGTTGCTCGAGACGTAACACAGCGTCGTCATTGCACCGGAAGCGATCACCATCAGCCCGATTGCCAGTCCATCCAAGCCATCCGTCAGGTTTACCGCGTTCGACGATCCAACCATGATGAAGACAATAAAGATGTAAAACGGTATGAACGCCAGCGGATAGGTCCAGAAATTCTTGGTGAGAGTTTCGATCACCAAATTCGGCTTGAATTGCTTGAAAAATGGCACATTTACCGCGGTCGAATACGCCTGGTTCGCGTGCAGCAACAGGAGCAAGAAGCCCACTACCATACCGCACACCACCTGTGCCCAAAATTTCTGCCGTGCCGTTAGTCCAAGGTTCTTCTTCTTCGCCACCTTGGCGTAATCGTCAATAAATCCGATCAGGCCGAATGCGACCAAGCCCAACAGAGCTAGCCACACGTACTGGTTCGAGAGATCGGCCCAAAGCAGAGTCGGAACCACGATCGAAACAACAATCAGCAAGCCACCCATCGTCGGCGTGCCCGCCTTTTTGAAATGCGATTGCGGACCCTCTTCCCGTATGTGCTGGCCGAAACTCATCTGGCGTAGTTTACGGATCATCCAAGGCCCCAAGATCAGGCCCAAGGCGAGCGCCGTCAGATTCGCAAGTGCGACACGCGTGGTGATGTACCCGAAGACGCGGAACGCAGGCACGTAATTGTGAAGGACTTGATACAGAAGCCAGTAAAGCATTTTTTTGATGCGCTCAATTGACGCGATCTTTATCCGCTTTCATTGTCGCGAGCGCTTTCTCCACTTGCGTACCGCGCGAGCCCTTAAATAAGATCGCGTCGCCTGCTTCGACGAAGCTGCTCAGAAAAGATCCAGCGTCTTCGGGTTCTGCGAAAAAAAACGCGGCGTGATTCATCCTACCGGCTCCTTTGGCTGCGTCAACCATTGAGCGGCTCCCACCGCGTATCCCAATAAGCACATCAATTCCCGCATCTACGACGTAACGGCCTATGTCGCGATGCAGTGTCTCGGCATAACGGCCAAGCTCGAGCATCTCCCCCAGCACGGCGATCCGTCGCCGGGCGGGTTCAGCCCGCAGCACCTCCACCATTTGGCGAACGGCCTCGGGATTGGAGTTATAGCTATCGTTCAGAACGGTAATGTCCTGCCAAATGCTACGTTCGCCTCGCATTTTGCCGGGTTTGAACGCGGCAACGGCTGGAACCAATTCTTCAAAATTCAATCCAAACACGCTCGCCGCGGCCAGAGCAGCCAGAATGTTCGAAATGCCGTGCCTCCCCGGGAGCGTGGTTTCAAAGTGTACGCCACGAACGTTGAAGGCCGCGCCTTCGGTGAGGTGCTGAACGCCTGTGGCGCAGATATCTGCTGAGTCGGCGAATCCGAAGGTAAGGACAGGGCCTCTATGAACGGCGGCAAAATCGAGCACGCGCGCATCATCGGCGTTTAGAATGGCCGTTCCTTCCGCCGGCAGCGACTCGATCAATTCCCGTTTTGCCAACGCAATGCCATCAATCGAATCAAAGGCCTCAATATGCGCGTATCCGACATTCGTCACAACGCCGTGCAGCGGTTCTGCCAAACGTGTCAATTCGCGAATCTCACCCGCGTGATTCATGCCGAACTCGATCACCGCAATCGCAGCAGCATCTGCGATGCGCAGCAGTGACAACGGCAAGCCATATTGATTATTGAAATTCCCAATGGTCTTGGCGGTATTGAGCCGAGTGGACAATAGGGTCGCAATCAGATCCTTGGTGGTCGTTTTGCCAGCGCTGCCGGTAACCCCAATAACGACACCAGCCCATTTCCGGCGAGCTGCGTGCGCCACATTCTGGAGAGCCACGAGCGTATCTGGAACCACGAGGCATGGCTGAACTCCAGCCGCGGCCGCGTCGCTGACCACAGCCGCGGCAGCGCCGCGCTCAAACGCATTCGCCAGGAAATCGTGTCCATCCAACCGTTCGCCTTTGATAGCGAAGAACAGGTCTCCCGGCTCAACGGTGCGTGAATCGATGCTCCACCCGTTCAAACACGTCTCCGGCGCGATCCCGAAGGCGGCGCCTCCGGTTGCTGCCTGAACCTGTGCCATCGAGAGCTGCATACCTTCTTTCGCAAGTTCACTGTTGGCTTCGTTTGCCGTAGCCGAAGGACCGCAACACGCGCCTCGCAACCTCGCGATCGTCAAACGGAATCGGTCCATCGCGCAAGATCTGATACGTCTCGTGACCTTTGCCGGCTAAGATCACCACGTCTCCAGGCTCGGCAGACTCAATCGCTTTTTTAATAGCGCGCTCACGGTCGGGCTCGGCCAAATAGCTTGTATCGTACCGCTGCAATCCCACCATGGCATCGTTCATGATGGCCAACGGATCTTCGCTACGTGGATTGTCGGAAGTCAACACAACGTAGTCGCTTAATTCCGCCGCGGCCATGCCCATCAGGGGCCGCTTGGACCGGTCGCGGTCGCCGCCACAACCAAAGAGCGTAATGATTCGCTTGGGTTTCATATTGCGCGCGACCGTAATCGTATTGCGCAAAGCGTCGTCAGTATGGGCGTAGTCGACCACCACCATGAACGGCTGGCCTTCCTCCACTCGCTCAAATCTCCCCGGAACTCGTTGCAAATCCATCAATCCCTTCTGAATGTCTTCATCGCTCAATTGGTACGTCATGGCTACTGAACAGGCGAGCAGAAT
>JBARMQ010000196.1:0-2652 GCA_049802535.1 Bryobacteraceae bacterium
GCCCAGGGCAGACCGAATCGCAAGCTCCTGGCGGCGCCCTTCGACCCGCACCAGCAGCAAATTTGCAACGTTTGCGCAGGCTACCAGCAGAACCAGGGCGATCGAGCCCATGAGAACCCACAACACATTGCCCACATTCCCGACGACGTCATGCTTGAGTGGACGGAGCTTGGGTGAGATTCGGGCCTTTTCAAACATGCTACTGCTGAATCCTTCCGGGGCGGGGAAACTTCGCAAGACCACGGGAAGCAGCCGCGCCATGTCGGCGCTGGCCTGTTCCATCGTGACTCCAGGTTTCAAGCGCGCAAGCGCGCTCTCACTGAAGTTGCCGAGTTTCGTCTTATTGCGATCCCATTGGAAAGGAAGCAACAAGGCGGCCTCATCCGGTTGATCGAGAAAGCGAAACCCCTTGGGGAGCACGCCAATGATTTCTCGCGGCTTTCCGTCGACTGTGAGGGAGCGCCCAATGACGGAAGGTGCACCGCCAAACTTCCGTTGCCAATATCCGTAGGACAGCACAACGGTTTGCGGCGCACCCGCCGTGTCGTCCCTTCGGTTGAACAACCGTCCCACCGCCGGAGTTACTCCCAGGATCGGCAGCACGCCGTCGGTGACATCAAGCCCTTGCACATGTTCCGGTTTTCCAGCGCCAGTCACATTCAGCGAGTCGCCGGTGTAGGCGCCTATATCCTCAAGCGTGGTGTTTTGCTCACGATCGATAAAGTAGATGGACGGCGACATGTTCAGATCCTTGATGCCGATCCCCGGCGCCGTATGCCACACGCCGATCAACTGCTCGGCATGGGGGTAGGGCAACGGCTTCAAAAGCACGCCTTCCACTACGCTAAAGATCACTGTGTTCGCGCCCACACCGACGGCGAGTGTAAGCAAAGTAATCGCTGTAAACAGCGGCGCCCGGCTCAGCCTGCGTAGAACCTGCTTGAGTTCATCGTTGAACCTTGCCATGTATAGGCCTCCGGGAGACGTGCCGGCAGTTACACAGGATTCGCGACTGGCCGGTCAGTGCGTTACTACGCTGCAGCGCATCGGATAGTTCCGCGAATCGGAAGGACGCTTCGCTCGCATAGCAGAAGCGGACCTAAGTGCAGGAAGACTAACGATGGGAACCGTCTCTCTCTGCGCTTACAAGGATGGTCTCCTTAGTACTGAAACGGTAGCATTCCCTCGAATTGTTGTAATCCTTCAACAAAATCGAGTTTCCAATTTTCAAGGGGACTTCGATCATCATGTTTTTCCACGGCGTATAGGGCAAAATGCGCCACATCTGGTTGCTCAGCCAAAGCCGGAAGCGCGTTCGCGGCACGAACCAATCGGTTCCTCCATCGGCAATTTCCTGGCACCGCTTTACAAAATCCCGCAGGAGGCGCTCATAGGCTTCGAAGGCAACTCCGTAATCGCCATCGGCTTCCATCAACTCACCCGCGAGGATATAAGCCCCCACCACAGCCATCCCGGTTCCCATACCCGAGAGCGGGGAAGCGCAATAAGCCGCATCTCCCAGCAGCACGCTGCGGCCCCTGGACCAGCCGTCCATCTTGATCTGGCTGACAGAATCAAAATAAAAATCCGGCGCCTGGTTCATCAACTCCATCAACCGCGGCACTTCCCAGGCTTCCTGGGCGAACCGCTCGCGCAGGATGCTCTTCTGCTGCTCCACGTCCCGCCGGTCGTAACTGAGCGGCTCCGACGCAAAAAAGAACGACGCTTTCGCCTCTCCATCGTCCTTACCACTGAAGATCCCTACCTTCTTTCCTAAGGTTCCGTAATACAGACCGCTCCGGTTGAGCTTGAGATAGTTGGGTATGGTGAAAATCGAAACATAGTAGCCAAGATACCGGACAAATTTGTCCTCGGCGCCAAACGCCACCGATCGCACCTTCGAATGCAGGCCGTCCGCTCCCACCACCAGGTCAAACCTGCGCCGCCCTCCCCGAACCAAGGTCACATCCACGCCCTCGGCGCTTTCCTCTATGCTGTCGATGCTGTCGTCGAAGATGTACTCTGTCGTATCGCGAGTAGCTTCGTGGAACACGCGTGCCAAGTCTCCGCGCAGAATCTCCAACTCGCCGCTGGTAAAGCCGTCGGGCATACTTGCCAGCTTCTTGTTGTCCTGGTCCACGATCGTGATCGCGCCGATGCGGGTCTGCAGCCGTTGCACCTCTGCCAGCAGGTTCATGCGCTCGAGTACGCGCATCGAAGCTCCGCGAAAATCCACTGCGTAGCCGCCGGGTCTCAGGGCTGGCGCCCGCTCCACGATGGAGGTGCGAAAACCGTAGCGGTTCAGCCAGAATGCCAACGCTGGACCGGCCACGCTCGCGCCGGAGATCAAGATATTACGGTTCTTCATGCGGCAATTCCCCTTTATGTAGAAATAGTACAATCGTATGAGACAAATGTCTCATACGCTTGTGTGGAACTTAAGCCGTGGTCGACCTAAACTGGTCCTCATGGGCAATCGTGACGCTCTGTTACTGGCAGCCAAGAGCTGCTTGTTGGAAAAAGGTTACTTACGGACCACCGCACGGGACATCGCCTCTTCCGCCGGCGTAAGCCTCGCCGCCATCGGCTATCACTTCTCTTCCAAAGAAGCGCTCCTCACCGAAGCTCTGTTGCTCGCTTTTGAGGACTGGG
>JBARMQ010000197.1:0-26015 GCA_049802535.1 Bryobacteraceae bacterium
CCGCTTCCATCGACTGACGCATCGGACCGTCGCCCGCAAACACAAGATGCCAAGTGCCGTTCCGTTTGGCGTATTCGGCAAAGGCCCGCAGCAAGGCGAGGACGTTTTTCTCTTCGGCCAGCCTACCTATAAATAAAGCGTAGTTATCAGGAAGGTTCCACTCACTCGCGACACTCGCCGCCCGAAGCTTTGCGGTTTCGTTCGCGATCCGGTCGTTGTCGACCACATCGTAAGAACAGCCGATCTTCTGGAGAGGGAACCCTAACTCACAGAGGTAACGGATGTGGGGCGCGCCCCCAGCTATAGCGTTATCAAAAAGCATTCGAATCACGAGGCTCTTGACTTTTTCCTTCCACCACGTACGGCGATGATCCTGCCTGGTGGATTCGGTCATTAGAACGCTACGCTTACCATGAACCTTCGCCCAGATCGCTGCTGCGATAGCGGGAAGAGTGTAATAGCCCGGCACAAAGACGACGCTGGGGTCTAGGCGCGAAAGCCTGGTGCAGAGCGCTCGAGTGATTTCAATCGGGCCAGCATCCCGCCAACTGCGATCAGGCAATAGCGTACTAATGGGAAGGGCGCCCCGATTATCTTCTCGAAAGTTGAAGTTTCCGTGGACACCGAAATTCCCAACCAGTTCCAACCCATGTACATGGCCGTTAAGCCGTTTACTCTCCGCTAGCGCCCGAAACCGAGCCACGTGATAGGCGTACCAATCTATCCAGATAACTGCTGTCACAAGCTCCCTCTAGAGGGCCTCAATTACTTCGTTCTAACTCGGCAATTTGTAAGAATGCGCGTTCACGCGTTGCGCGTCGATCATCGGCGGCTCGCGTGCGCGCTTTTCGCCATACGAACCAAACCGGCAACGAAAGCATAAGAACGCGGAAGATCACGGCTTCCATCGTCTGCATCACTAAGTAGATAGAAAGCGACGCCAGAATGATATATTGTGAAGTCCAAACGCCGCCAACTCGCCGCGCCTTGTTCCATGTATATCCATAGGCGCGCCCGATCAGCCAGAGGGCGGGAATACATAACCATCGGAACTCAAGCCATAAATCGGCAATTATGGTTGGAGCTGAGCCCGCCGCACCCTCCCATCCCAAAGCGTCTGCAAAGCCCTCGCCGGTTCCGGCATTATGTTCTAGTTCCGGTACGCCGAAGTCGGTATATTTGGTCGGCCAAACGGCTCTTGGAATAGGCCGCACAAGGATCTGTGCGAGATAGCGCCTTCCCCAAAAGTAGCGTCCACGTTGTTCCGCGCTCAGCAGAGAGCCGGCCCCATAGATGTACTCATTCCCTGTGTCGGAACTCTCCGTAATGTTTGACACGTCTGTTTTGAAGTCAAAGTCCGACCCCATGTAAAGGCTTTGGCGGTTCGCAACGATAAACAAGATCAAGTAGCCGCCAAGCGCACCCGCTAAGAGCGTCGTGATAATGGGAGGGCGCCGGCCTTTGTAAAAAAACCATCCCATCCCGACAGTAACGAGAATCATGAAAGTCGGACCGCGCCGCGCAGTGAACACAGCTTGCAAGAGCAGTGGACTTATGAAGAAAGCCAGACCAATGACGTGCTTCAAAGTCATACGCGCGTCGACGGTGGACGCTAGGATCAGACTGACGCCGGCGAATAAGAAGAGCGAAGCATCCCGGATATAACCGCTGTCATCCCAACCGCCGCTATAGGGTCTTCCGAACGCGCTTTGAATGCCGCCAACATTGAGTATGCTGATGAACCAAGCAGTGAAACCTGCCATGGCCACAATACAGCCGCCTATGAATAGAATTCGGCGGCCCCGATCGTCCATCGAGGGGTGAGTTGGCTTCGGGCCATCCAACCGGACCGGAATGCTCAAGCACCCAAGCACGAAGGCAAGAATTCCAAGCACATAGACGAACTGTACAAAGACCAATTGGTCCATCTGGAAATACCCTTCAAGACCTCTCAGCGACTGCAGCCGGATCGGCATCCAGCCATAGGCAAACAGCAGCATCGGCGAAATATAGATCAGTGGATGAAAGACGTCCTTACTTCCGTCAAATGCGTAAATCATCCCCGCGATAGCAATGATGATGCCCGACCAAAGCAGAACATCAAACATGTTGCGTAGCCCCTTGGGAGCTTCTCTCCGCCAAGATTTCGCAAGTTAACGCCTTTACCGAAGATGCGACAGAGTTCCTGAATCGCCGCCAAGTGAATTGTTGAACTCTTTGTCGCGCGGCATCGCCCATCGCCCGCACCGCCTCGCGGTTCGACGCGGCCCAGTCAAGAGAGGCCGCAATGGCTTCGACACTCGCTGGTTCAATGACTAATCCCTCTTCGCCATCCCGGATCAAATCGGGCGCCGCGGTGCGAGTGGTGCCAACAATGGGAAGTCCGAACGCCATGGCCTCGAGCAACACATATCCAAACCCCTCGGCCACCGATGGCAAGACGAATATATCGGCCTCTTGATAAGCTCTCCCGATTTGTTCGGCGGTCGCGGACGTCTTCAATGTAATGCGGTCTTTGTAACGCTTCAGAAGCGCCAAATCGTCGACGCTCCACCCGCATAAGGTTAAATGGATAAAGTTCGAATGGAGTCGATCCAAAGCCTCAAGCAGATAGCGAATGCCTTTGCGCTGAGTTAGGCGGCCGACGAATAGAACCTCGAGGGGTCTGCTAAAACTCTTACGCGGGCAAACAGCCGCACCTCGCGTTAATTCGGCGGCGTCTATGCCATATGGAATAACGTGAATCTTCTTGCCATCAATGCCTTGATCGATTAGGGTTGTCCGCGTGAAGGACGAGGCAGCCATCCAACGCTGTGCCATCAAGGGCTCCGCGGTCAATCGGGCGAAGTCTTCCTCGGGTAACGCTAATTCCCACTCCTTATTTAAGCTACCCGCACATTCGGGATACCGCTCCAATTCACCCTTCAATATCGAACGCACCGACACCGGGTGAGGATGAAGTTGAAAAAGGATTTTGGGGACTGAGGGGGACGCAGCTGAAAATGAATCGTACCCGTAATAGCTGTAGCTAAGGAGCGTGCTATTCGTTCTTGAGGCGATCTTTCCGGCACGGCGGCCTAGACAATGATCTGACCAACGAATGCTCTTGGCACGCCAGGAAAACGGGACCTTCGAGAGTCGATTCAATCCCACCGAAGTAAGACCGCTCCAGGCACATAACCGGGTCTTACCATGATGCACCGCACTATTCTGCCGGCTCAGCAACATCGACGAAATGCGCGCAGGCGTTAACTGGCTGGTTAAATAAGCCCACCAAGCTTGCTTTGGCCAGTAGAAGTCAGTCACGAGACATTCGAGGATGCCTGCTTCTTCAAGGCTCTGTGCAACCTGGTATTTATCGCGCGCGCTTCGATGCACCACTACAACCATATTTATTTCGTCAGTAAAACAGGATTAATTGGCCGACAAGTTTCCGAAGAGGGTGCGCATCATCTGCGCAGACCGAAGCCACGTGTAACTCCCGGCATGAGTGACGCCCCGTGACCCGTAAGCCGCCGCCGCCGTTCGATCCTCAAGGAGCCAGAGGAGAGCATCGATCTGGGCTTTCGAATCCCTCGGATCAACGAGTAGGGCTGCGGAGCCGGAGACCTCCTCAACACCAGTGCCTTTCGACGAGAGAACTGCTGCGCCGCAAGCCATGGCCTCCAGCACCGGCATTCCAAAGCCTTCGTAGAGAGAAGGAAACCAGACGGTCTCCGCCCGGTGATAAAGCACCTTCAACTCCGTGTCGCTAACATGTCCAACCTGAGTAACGGAATCTCCCATGGCATGAGCCAAAGCCGAATATTCAGGCTCCGAAACATTGGTAGTGACTAACTTTAGATCCTTGTGTTTCTGACGGATCAGCGGCCAAACCTTGAGGATCAGATCCGCATTCTTCCTATATTGGAGTCCGCACGGCAGCAGCACAAAACGCGCGTTAGTTAGCCCCAGCCTTTTTAGAACAGGCGCAGGATCGACGAAAGATTTGCTAAGAAAGCATTCCGCCACGCCATTCGGAACCACATGCAGACGCGTGCGAATGCTCGGCCAATAGTGGCCTAACCGCTCGGCCGAAAAGTTGGATACGGTGTGGAACGCATCGACTTTCTTTGCCAGGACCCTATAAAGCACATTCCATTTGGCTCGCTGCTTCAAGAGCTTAAGATTTTGACGAAGAACGCCTCTTTCGAGGTGAGCGGCGTCGTGAAGCGTTACTACCAATTTGCTGCGTTGAACCGGCACATATGACTCTGCGGTGCAGTAAGTAACTTCGGGGGACGCCCAAAACGATTCTGCTGTAGGAGTTTTAAGCAAAAGCCATTTTGCCTGCTGGGTTGAGGTGCCGGAGGTAAACAGATACGTCTTCATTCCAGCCCAAGGCGCGCCAGCTTGCAAAATTACCTTTTGATAGTCGTCTCGATCTGCCAAGATTCGGAGATCGAGGTCGGGCATAGCGGAGAGACGTTCGACTAAACAACGCGCAACGCGCCCCGCGCCGGTACTTCCCACAATATTTCGTAGGTGAACGAAGGCAAGGACCTTGAGGGGATCGGCGCGGCTTGTATGTGATGGTTGAACGAATTCAGTCATGCGACTTACTCAAACCGCAACGGGCACGGCGGCGTTCCAACAGAAATCATCGAATCCATCGGCCTGCCCCTGCAATCTGCGCCGGTAACAAGCCGATCCAGTTTTCGCATACCACGGCGCCGATTTCAGCCACAGGATCGACACGTTCCAAAAAGCTTCCATTCTTCAGCGCAAAAATCTGGTAGCCATGTTCTTGCAGCGTTCGCGTCGGCGAAAGCGGGTCGAACCCCGCATGCCGTGTAATTGCGGGGCACACTTCGTAATAGACGATTGGAATCAGCCGTTTCTCCAGAGCTCCTCGGGCTCCCGCAAATACGGCTGATTCATATCCTTCTACATCAACCTTCAACAATGCGACCTGCTCGATCCCACGTTCCTTAATAAAGGTGTCTAGCCTCACAGAGGGAACTTTGCTTGCGGATTGAACGGTGGGGGCAATGCTGGCGGTGCCCCTGCGGACCGCGTCAGTAGCAAAGGGGATAGTTCCATCCACATCCGATACCGCTGTTTGTTCGATGCTTATCGATGCGGCATTGTTCAATTGCGTGTTGTCCCGAAGTGCTTCGAATGTCGAGGGATTTGGTTCGAACGCGAATATCCTCTGTACTCTCGGGTTTCGCGCAAGCATGAGACTTATGACACCGAGGTTGGCGCCTATGTCAAAAATATCGCCGCAGCTAAATGGAAACGATGTAAAGAATGCCCGTTCCGATTGATTTACGAAATCGCGCACGGAGTGAAATTCGCTGAATCCGCTGAAGTTGGAGATAGTGATGCCACCGGGCAACACTTTTCGGGCACGGCCATGCCGCAGCGTACTGCCACAATAGTCGGCATACTCGACAGCAAATCGGGGACGAGAAATAATAGTTCTCAAATTGTTGAGAAGCTTCATAGGAGGCCTCGAATTAAGCTTTGGGGAACAGAAAAGGTTTCGCTCGGAAGTCGACGCAAGAGTGCGGCGTGCACCGAGCCAGAACGTCAGTGTGAAGCGATTTCTAGCGGCGATTCGGCCACTTGCTTGTCAGTCTTTGGCGGACCCTTTTTTATTGAGTCACGGATGACTGCTGCACGGCAGCCCCAAGTGCCGGATCGGCTGTTTTTCCATCGCAACGTTTCGAATCCGTCGACAAAATCAGTCTCCTTTAATTTTTCCAAGCGCATCACCAGGTCGTCGGCCGATAAAGCTAAAGCCAGAAGGGGCTCTTTGTCCAGGAGTTCATAAACTCCAGGGGTAGAAATGATCGGGCGGCACGCGGCCAAATGTTCATAGAAGCGCGTTGCGCTGCCGGAAAAAGTCGGCTCCTTCTTTTTGTAGGGCAGGATCGCCACGTCGAACGCACGGGCGTAACCCTGCAGGTCGCCGTAATGCTTTTCACCGGTGAAGAAGACGCGCTTTCCAGAAGCCATCACCTCTTGACGTGCGAGTCTTTGTTCCTTGTCCGGAATAGCTCCCGATGCGGGGCCGACGAAGAGCCATGTCAGCCAAGGGGTTCGCGCGATCGCGTCTCTCAGCAGTATCCAATCCATGTTGTGCGAAAGATTTCCCACGATTCCAGCGATCGGGCGCGGCAAGTGAGCCACATCCGGTGGAAGTTGCGCGGCGCTACGCAGCGGTTCGTCCGGAATGTTATCTGTCCGCGTCGCGTTCGGAACAACTGTGATCTTGCTGGAGTCGCAGGCAGCCTCGCGAACGAGATACTGAGCGATGCGCTCACTATTCGGGAATACCGCATCGGCCCGACCGCACATTCTAGTGTCAAAAGAGCGCACAACGTCCGAATTCATGTTCGCGTATTTAGCAGTGAAATCTGTCAGGTAATACAGGACGGGTCCACGCCACTCTTCGGCGACAGGAGCGAAAAACGCCGAAGTACAGATGAGCGGAGAGGAGGGCGGATCATCAGATACATCCGCAATCGCTGAACTCAGCTTGTGACCGAACCGCGTGAGCTGCGCTATGGGGAATCGATAGTAGCCTCGCTGTAGATCGAAGGGGATGTACTTTAGAGGGGGGTCGGGAATCTTTCGCTGCGAGCCAATTGAGAGGTTAGGCGCCCACATCTTCATATGACGGCTCCATCCCAAGGTCGGCACAGATAGACCTAGCGCCGATGTGAACTCCTTGATCCAGATGCTACCGATATCAAGAACGTGCCAAGTCACGAAATAAACTCCTCTAGCTTTCGTTCAGTCCTTGTTTGAAAAACCTGGGCAGCAGGGAGGAGGGAATGCTACGCAGACTCAGCCCCATCTCCGGCTTGGCTGTGGCGTAAGCCTTCCAGAGGGCTCCCCCCATAACAGCCGTCAAGCAAACTGTCCATCCGAACCTGTTGGACGGATTCGCCGCGCGAATGCAGGCGATCGTGGCGGCACTTAGCGCTACCAAAACCACCAAGAGCGAAGAAGAGAAAACCGGCCTAGGAAGATCGGCTTTAGAAAACAGAGCTACTAGCACCAAAACTCCGCTAATGATGTGTGCTCCAAAAAATATGATCGCGGCCGCGAATGCTCCTCCATGCGGAACGAAGAACGGCCCAGCGGCGATGACAAGAATCGACCAGAGCGCGTTGATAACGGTCGTAAAGCGCAGCGACACGATTGTGAGGCGCGCAGCCGATGGCGCGAGACCCATGTGGATGAGACCCGTCGCAATGGCGACAGCGCAAGCCGGTTCTGCCGGCGCGAATGTCGGACCGTACACGTATCGAAGCAGCCAGGGAAGGAGGACCAGGGCCGTCGCAGAGGTGAGAAGCCCCAGCATACATGCCAGGAAGCTGCATTGTGTTAGAACCCGGCCCACCCCTCCATATCGATCGCCGCCACCATTCGTAAGCAGAGCAAAGTTACCTTGTGACGCAAGGCCAGGAAGAAGAGCTACCATGTTACGCAGTTGGCTGGCGGACGCGAAGAACCCCATTTGCAAGAGCGTGACATCGGCGCGAGTGACGAGTGATGCGGTCCACCAGCCGGCCGCATTCAGTCCGACAACTCCCGCCAACTGCACCGCACTAAAACGCCAAATGGAACCCATTCTGACACCGGCGTTTGACGGCTTTCGTGTTTTGGGGAAAAGATGTTTTCGCTGAAGAATTACGCAAGCGAAAACTGTCCCCAGAGCCGCGGACGCCTGAACCATGACCATATAGGTCGCGCCATAATGGGCCGCAATCGGCACGCCAATGCACAATCCGCAGCCAAGAATTGCCGACAGCGTAACCAGAGCAGAATAGCTTCGGCGCCCGATCAGGAACCCGCGGAAACATTCCAGCAGGATCATGGCGCCGGAGGACAAGGCGGCAAACTGCAGCAGGGTTGTCAGTCCGGGATTATTGAGTAATACTCGAGCAAAGGGACCTGCGATCACCCAGAGGCTGAAAGCCGCCAACAAAGATGATTGGACGCTAACCAAGGCCAGTGTCCGGACCAAGCCTGCAAACTCGGGAGAATTGCTTTGAACCTCTCCGGCGAAACGATTAGCAGTAGTTCCTATCCCTGCGCCGGCATAACTGGCGACGTTGTTGGCGGTGGTAAGCGCGAGCGAGTAGGCGCCAAGAGTGTGAGCGCCACCCAGGCGCGCTGCCAGGATGTTGGACAGAAAGGTAAGGCCGCGCTCGAGAGTCGTCGCTGCGCCTAGAGAGGATATGCCGCTAACGAGCGATCGCGACAGTGGCTGTTCCGCGGCCGAACCGACGGGGGCGGTAGTTGTCATTAGATTCGCTAGCTAGATCGTGGCGGGGCGCTTGAAGCGGGACTCAACATCCCGATAGGCGCGGTCGTATTGACGAAACTTCGAACTGTTTCTGGGATTCCAATCATTCAGCACAGTTCCCAAAACCTTAGTGCCGTCTTCCATCAAATACCTCTGTGCGGCCAGAGCGGTTTCCAAACTGGTCTTACCCGCGCGCAAGATGAGGAGGGCGCCATTCGCTAGTTGGCCAAAAACTCGCGCGTCTGAAATTGGCATCATCGGCGGGGTATCGATAAGGACATCATCAAAGTCCTTTCGGAGCACTTGGATTAGCTCGCTCATGCGGGATGAATGCAAGAGCTTCGACTCAAATAAGTCGCGATCTCCCGCTGGCAAAAAGAATAAGTTTGGAATAGGAGTAGAGTTCACAAACTTACTGACGGTATCGGACTGAACGCGGCCTTCCGATGTCAGAAAGCCTATGAGCCCGGGGTCGTTACTCATCCTAAATACTTCGCTCAAGCGGGGCCTTCTAAGGTCACCATCAATCAACAACACTCTTCGGCCGATTTGCGCCAATGTGATCGCCAGGTTACATGCGATGGTGGATTTGCCGTCACCGGCTTCTGGGCTAGTAAACACCAATACATTGGCAGAGCGGTCGTTCCAATGAGCGAACAAGATCGAATTCATCGTCGCCGCAAACGATTCTGAGATGACGGCGTGTTTCCGGTAAAGAGTGACAAACTCCAGTTGTTCTTGTGTTTGTAGGTCTCGTGCCGGAAGAACCCCGATAGGGCTACGTTCGGACTCCAATGGCCGCGCAAACGTGAAATGCGAGCGCAATTTTCGCGTTTCGAACGGCGACGACGCCGGGGCGGCGGGAATGACGCCGAGTTCCCGAACGTGCAGCCATGATACGGCATCCCCCGGTTCTTTGATGCTGCGGTCGCTGCGAGACCTGACAAATGCGAAACCAAAGCCGAAGAAGCAACCGGCAATTGCACCTCCTGCACAGTCGCCCGGCCAATTCGGCGTGAACGGACGGCTGGGCACAGTAGCCCGATCGACGACTCGAATGGTACTTGCCCGCATGGCCGAGGCAACGCCAAGCTCTTCGACGCGGTGCAGCATCGCCTCATAGAGTTGCCGCCCTGACTCTACTTCCCGCTTTGCCATGTTGTATTGCACGGCTTTCGCGGCTAGATCGGAAATGCCTGAAATTTGCGAGTCGTAGTCGTCCGTTAGAAGCTTCTCACGGCGCTGCGCCGCATGAAAGTCGTTACTCATTTGGTCGAGTATGCTGGCTCTCTCGCTCTGTACGGTTGCCTGAAGCAGACGAATCTGCGAGTCAATTTCCCGCACTTGGTAATGTTCTGGTGTAAGAGTGGCTAGTAAACCTGCCCGCTGCCGTTGCAACTCGGTCAGTCGCATCTGATACTCGCGCAATGAGCCATCCGCCAGACTCGCTACACCGTCAGGTTGACCCGTGGATGCCATTTCATATACCGACTGCTTCTTGATACGGTCCGCCTTGGCCTCCGAAACTTCGCCCTGCAGGAGCCGCAACTTGTCCTGGGAAACGTTGTGATCGTCGATTTCGAAAACCAGTCCAGAGGCTTTCGCGGATTCTTCCAGCTTTTCTTCGGACTGCGACAGCTTTAAACGAAGACTATCTAATTGGTGGCTCAGCCACTCCACCGTCTCTTCCGTCGTCTGCAAGCGAATGTCAGAGTTCTGCGCTATGTATTCGTTCGCTAACGTATTGCAAAAGTCCGCTGCAAGTCGAGGGTCCTCTCCATCGCACAGCACTTCAACGATCCGTGTCGTACCAAGGGTTCGCACTTTCAGATTGCGTCCAATTGCGGCTAGCTTTTGTTCCTTTAAGGCTGGCGACATATCGGTCGCGGCTTGAGGCGCTCGTGCTTCGCCAAGGCTATTCGTCCACGCAGCGAGTGCGGAGGAGGCATTTTTTACGGACGGCGCTTCCGACTGCGCTTTCAACTTACCAATAACTCGTTTAGTCATCGACTCGCTTTGAATCAGCTTAATCTCTGTCTGAATATAGGCCTCTCCGGGAGAGTTGGCGGGAGCAGACTCAGTGGCCGCATTACGGTTCATGTTGAGAATGTTCTCGTTAAACGCCTGAATATCCAGAGTTGTCCGTGCTCGAAACAAGGGAGACTTCAGTGCGCTGAAGAGGGCGCCAGCACCCAACCCGATCAGCGCTAAGGTCAAAATGAAAAGCAGATGACGCCGGACGATCTGCAGATATTCCAAAAATTGGCCGCGATCGTCGTATGAAATTGGCGGTCGAGGGTATGGCGCCAGATTGACAATGTCTTTACGACCTGCCTCCGGAAACTCAGGGGCGTTGATCGACGCGTAGCCGTGAGGAGAATGGTTTTGGGAATTCACCGAATAACTCTCTGAGTAAACAAGTCTTAACGGAAAATGGCCAAACCTGTACCGATCTGAATCGCCGCGTCTATCGTTTTCAGAGTCGCAGAGCGAGCCGCGCTGCTGGGCACGAAGAGGACGTCGTTTGGACCAAGCATAAGGTCGGGACCTTGGCCCTTCAAAATCTTGGCCAGATTGATGGGAACGGGTTGGCGTTTCGTTTGACCGTCCTTCAGTGGGTGAAGGATCGCCGCTTTGGCCGGCGCAGCCTTGATATCGAGGCCTTCCGCCAAGGACAACGCCTCGAGCACAGAGAGATTGGTTCTGCTGCCTAGCGGAAAGCTCCCTGCCTTTTTCACCTGTCCGACGACGTAGATACTGCCGCCCGCGGGGATCGATATTACGTCGTCTGGGTAAATTGGAATATTGAGAGACGAGTTATTATTGGCCAGTAAATCCCGCAAATTAATTTCGCCAATACTGTCTTGATTTGCCGCATCACGCCGCGCCCCTGGTAAGGGCAGGTCGCCCCATCGTACTGCCCTGGTTATGCGGACTATTGGCCCTGCATCTGGCCGCGGACCGCCCGCTGACGACAATATCTCCAGCAGCGTTTTCTGCCCCTCCAGCTGGTGAACGCCTGGGCTGACCACGGCGCCGATCACGGAAACCGGTTGGCTCCGGTAATCGGTAATCATGATGCTCACGTCCGGCATGACGTAATACTTCCTAAACCGGCGGATGACTTCGCTTTCAAGGGCGCTCACCTGAAGATCGGCGGCCTTTACATTACCAATCATCGGAAAGTTTACGTATCCGTCCGGGCCCACGCGGAATGTTTTGTCGGACAACTCCGGAACGTGCGGGGCGCGCGCAATGAATTGATCTCCCACGCCCAAAGCGTAAGTCAAATTGCCATCAGATTCTCTCGGGGTGTCAGGCGTCTTCGAGGTTGGGGGGGAATTGACAATGGCGCTTGTTTTGGTCTGTGCGAACGCAGATGTCGATATCGCACTGACAATTGCAATCAAAAACAGTTGATACTTCATGCACTTCTTCTATTTGCTAACCAGAATGTTTGCCGGAGAGGGAATGCCTGCGGTAAGCTGTGATCCGCAAAGCTTATGGAGCAGACAAAGCTCACGCTTCGTAACTCCCACTTGCTTTACTAACTCCGGAGAACTTGTTAAAACTCTCCGGCTTTACAGCGGTACAACGGCAGGAATCTTACGTGACTTGTAGAGTAAGGTCTTAGGGGGTCTTGCCGGAAGGGTTGTTTTCATCCACCCCCTCATCGTTTAATTACGAGTTAATTAGTACTAGCGGCGGAAGAAACGCGTAATTGCCGCCTTTCTCTTGACACTAGTTGCTGCATAGCGCTAATCTTTCGCCTACGGTGAGTCATGTAAAACACATCCGCGCGCTGGTAGTGCAGCGAGCTACGCAGAACGCACTCTTATGCTTCGAACACCTCGAGCCAGAGGAGAGGACTGGGATTCGGGAATGTGAAGATGATGCCAACTCCATCCTGGAGACCGTTGCCGCGCGTGGCTGTAGCGTACTTCTGTTGGAAGCTGAATTGTTGACGCCCTCGCTACTGAACGGGCTGGAGACGATCGGCCACCCAATTCCGAAGATCGTTGTTCACAGCAATGACGTTAGACCAACGGCAGTAGAAGAACTTATTCGCCTCCGCTGTTGTGGACTCATCTCCTCACAGATTTCGCTGCCGGATTTTCGCCGGATGCTAACAGTTGTGAACGATGGCGAAATATGGCTCGGCCGGAAATGGATAAGCTATGTGATCCGGCAATTGGTGGGCAATTTTAATGGGCCCGGCGTTAGCAAACGAGAGTGCGAAGTTCTGAATCTCCTGCAATTCAAGCTCAAGAACCGGGAAATCGCCGAAGCGCTTGGCATAAGTGAGGAAACCTTGCGGTGGCACCTCCGGCGTCTCTACGCAAAAACAAAGCAACATAGCAGGAGCGAACTTGTACTGTACGCCCAGCAGCGGGGCGTCCACGAATCTAGACCTTCTTAAGAATCGGCTTTGCATAACTAGAGAACTCTTAAAGCAATTGCATTAGATGAAGCAAGCTAAATCGGCATTAATTACTGGCATTACCGGACAAGATGGTTCCTATCTGGCCGAGCATTTGTTAGCCAAAGATTACCGAGTTCACGGGATAATACGTAGAAGCTCAAGCTTTAACACCGAGAGAATTAATCACCTCTACGATGATCCACATGACGTCAACCGTAGACTATTTCTGCATTACGGAGATCTAACTGACTCCACAGGCCTGCGGAGAATCCTCGAACTCGCTCAGCCCGACGAAGTGTATAACCTCGGCTCGCAATCGCATGTTAAGGTTTCGTTTGAAAATCCGGAGTACACGGCCGATTCGGTAGCGTCAGGAACCCTACGGATTCTCGACTGCGTGCGCGACCATGTCCACAGCACTGGGAGGGAAGTCCGTTTTTACCAGGCGGGATCTTCGGAAATGTTCGGAGCGGCAAAGCCTCCGCAAAACGAACAGACGCCATTCTATCCCCGGAGTCCATACGCGGCGTCAAAGGTGGCCGCTCATTGGTACGCGACGAATTATCGGGAAGCTTACGGACTTTTTGTATCAAATGGGATTCTCTTCAACCACGAGTCGCCGCGGCGCGGGGAAACGTTTGTCACGCGAAAAATCACTAGAGCTGTAGGACGCATAAAAGTTGGGTTACAAAAGAAGCTCTACTTGGGAAATTTGGGAGCCAAGCGCGATTGGGGTTACGCCAAGGATTTTGTCGAGGCAATGTGGGCGATGCTCCAAATAACGGAACCGGGTGATTTTGTGATCGCCACCGGCGAGGCGCACTCGGTTCGCGACTTCTGCGCGGAAGCTTTCAGCAATGCGGACCTCGATTGGGAAAAGTACGTCGAAGTGGATCCCAATTATTTCCGGCCCACCGAGGTTGACTATCTCATGGGCGACTACCGCAAAGCGCGACAGAGTTTTGGCTGGAGGCCTAAGACGACGTTCCGCGAGCTCGTCCGAATTATGGTGGACGCGGATCTTCGGCTAGCCGAAGAGGAACTGGGAGTTAGCGAGAGGCGCGACCATCGGCTTTCCGAGCTTGCCGGTCAGGGGCGGTCGAATGGACAAGGATAGCCGCATCTACGTTGCCGGCCATCGGGGACTTGTCGGTTCCGCCATTGTCCGCCGGTTAAACTTACTTGGTTTTTACAACCTCATTTTAAGTTCCCGTAAAGAAACCGATCTTATATCCGCCGCGGAAGTCGATCGGCTTTTTGCCAGAACTAAACCTGAGTTTGTTATTCTCGCCGCCGCCAAAGTCGGAGGAATTCTGGCTAATTGGCAACGCCCGGCTGACTTTCTTCGCGAGAATTTGGCCATGGAACTTAATATTATTGGCGCCTCACTACGGTTTGGCGTTAAGAAGCTCCAGTTTCTTGGCTCATCGTGCATCTATCCTAAATTCGCTCCCCAACCGCTGAAAGAAGAATATCTTCTGAGCGGACCTCTAGAGCCGACGAACGAGGCCTATGCTATCGCGAAGATCGCGGGAATTAAGCTTTGCCAGGCATATCGAGCTCAGTATGGATTTAATGCCATCTCGTTGATGCCTACCAACCTCTACGGGCCCGGTGACAATTTTGATCTTCAAACCGCTCATGTACTGCCGGCCTTGATACGAAAATTTCATTTAGCCAAGTTGGCGAACGACCCCCACGTGACAGTGTGGGGAAGTGGAGCACCACGCCGGGAGTTTCTGCATGTTGATGACATGGCCTCAGCAGCCATCTTCTTGCTAGACAAATACGATGATGGTGAAATCATAAACGTCGGAACAGGCGAAGACATCACAATTCAACAGTTAGCGGAACTTGTCGGCCGCATTATTGGCTATGAGGGAACGATTGCCTTCGACAGATCTAAACCGGATGGAACGCCCCGAAAACTGCTTGATGTCAGCCGTCTCGAAAACTTAGGCTGGAGGCATCAAATTGCACTCGCCGACGGCATTCACAGCACGTATCAGTGGTATCTGCAGACCGTTTGTAAATCCAATCAGCTCAACGAGTCGTTGGCTGCATATTGCGGAAGCTAACTCACTCTCCTTCTCCGTCTTAGCGCGGTAACAAATGCTTCTGAACCTTCCCCAGTGCATTGCGGGGCAGGCTGGGGACGGTAATAAACTTTCGCGGAACTTTGAACGATGCCATTCTCTCTCGGCAACGAGTCTCGATTTCGGCCGTTTCCAACTGTTGGCCGGCCACCACGTAGGCGACCGGCACTTCGCCGCGAACAGGATCGTGCACGCCAATCACAGCAGCCTCTGTAATCTCTGGTTGCTCCTCTAGAAATTCCTCGATTTCGCGCGGATAGACGTTGAAGCCGGCAGAGATAATGAGATCGCTTTTGCGTCCGCAGAGAGTATAGTATCCGTCGGCGGATTTTGTGGCTAAGTCGCCCGTGCGGAAAAATCCGTCGACAAAAGCAGCACTGGTAGCCTCGTCACGACGCCAGTACCCTTGAAATACATTTGGTCCACGCAGATAGACTTCACCCGTTTCCCCGGCGGCAACTGACTTACCGCTGGGATCAAGTAGCCGAATGGAAACACCGGGCAGCGGCAGTCCCACCGTACCGGCGCGCCGCTCACCCATATATGGATTACTAAGATTCATCAGCGTTTCGCTCATGCCGTAACGCTCCAGGATTCTGTGTTGGTACAGCGATTCAAATTCATCGAGTACCGTAGCCGGCAACGGCGCCGATCCCGAAACAAACAGACGCATGAACGAGCCGATTTCGCTGGCAGGCGCCGGTCCCCATTCGAGCATCCGCACATACATGGTGGGCACGCCGAAGAAAAGCGTCGGCCGGAATTGCAAAAATACCTCGCGGCCCGATTGATGCGCGAAACGTTCCAACAACCTGGTGCGGCAGCCGGTTATCAGCCAGCAATGGAGACCATTCCCCAAGCCATGCACGTGAAACAACGGCAGAGCCAACAGGAAACGATCCTCAGACGTAATCTGCCAACAGGCGATCAGATTGATCGCATTGATGGCGAAATTGTTGTGACTGAGAACTGCTCCTTTCGAAGTGCCAGTGGTGCCCGACGTGTAGATGATGCTGGCGATTGCATCGCCGTCTAAGCTGATTGCGGGACGAACAGAGGGACTATTCTGTATCGCTGCCC
Source organism: Bryobacteraceae bacterium (assembly GCA_049802535.1). Taxonomy (GTDB): domain Bacteria; phylum Acidobacteriota; class Terriglobia; order Bryobacterales; family Bryobacteraceae; genus Bog-105. The sequence goes on from JBARMQ010000197.1 coordinate 15,905, forward strand.
GCAAGTCTGTGCGCGTCCACACGGGCAGCGAAGCCGAAATCGTTTCATCCGCGACTACCGCTCGCGGCTCCGCATCGCGAAGGATGTGCGCGATCTCCCGGTCCCGGTACAAGACATTAACCGGTACAAACACGATGCCGGTCTTGATGCACGCAAGATAGACATCAATCATCTCGACACAATTTGCCAAATACACGCACAGCCGGTCGCCAGCAAGAAATCCCTGCGCAAGTAAGAATTGCGCCAGGCTGTTGCTGCGGGCGTCCAATTGGCCGAACGTATAAGTGTCTTCTTCAAATTCCAGCGCGGTTGCATCCGACCGGCCACGCAGTGAAAGATCAAACAGATCGGCTAAATTCATAATCCGTCTCAGTCGGGGAGCGCTTTCCCGCGCGTCTCCGCGCCAAATGGCACGAGTATCAGTCCAATAATAAAGACAAGCCCAGTAACAGTCACCGGGCGGCCGAGAGTTCCGTAGTGCGATATCGCCGCGCCGACCATAAATGTCGCACCGGCAGCGATGAATCGGCCAAACGAAGTCGCAAAAGCAAACGCGCTGGCGCGGCATTCCGTGGGGTACTGCTCCGGGAGCCATATCGTGAAAACGCAGAAGCTCGCTCCGCCGACGCCAAGGAAGAATAAGCAAACGATGAACCACAGGGCCGCTTGCGCCGGTAAGTAGAAAACGTATCCAAAGCTAAATAGGATGGACATCGCCATGAATAGATAGAAGAATGCGAGGATGGATCGGCGGCCGACAAAGCGCGCCATAGCCGGTACTAGCAAACATCCGGCAATCGTCCCAATCGAGAGCAGGACACTGCCGATTGAAGCGAGCCTGGTCGCGTACTGAACACTATATCCTTGGCGCGCGGCGAGTTGTGTCACGGCGCTTGGGACGTAAACCGAACCCGCCCAAAGGCCGACCATCGAGACGAGTACATAGATTCCGTTTAGAATTGTCCGCCCGCGGTACTCGTTTGAGAACAACTCCAAGAAGGCTAAGCGCGCTGACAGGCGAGCGCCCAACTTGTGCGTATGAACTTTCCATTTGACGGGCTCGGCGACGCCATAGCGAATAAAGGCCACTAACAGCGCGGGCGTTCCACCCAGAATGAACATTGCGCGCCAGCCGAAACGAGTCCCGATCCAGTAGTTTGCGAGCGAGGCGATCAGAGTCCCGACGTAATAGCCGGTATGCATCAGCGATCCTCCCAAGACTCGCCGCTCCTCTGGCCATTCCTCCGCTACTAGAATTCCGCCCAACGTCCATTCGCCGCCGATGCCAATTCCCGCAAGTAGACGGAATAAGCCAAGCTGCCATACGCGAATCGAAAGCGCGCCTGCCAGCGTGAAGACTGAATAACACAAGATCGTGAACATCAATGTCCGCACTCGTCCGAAGCGGTCGGCGAGGGGTCCCCATAAGAACGAGAGCCCCCAACCAATGAGAAAAAGTGCGAACAGCAAGCCGCCCCAGAAGCCGATGTTTCCGCCGGTGGGCGCCACGCCCGACTTGGGGAGCAGTTCGCGTAGCGACGGAACAAGAATCAAAGCGAAAATGAAGGAGTCCATCCCATCGAGAGCCCACCCGGCCCAAGCCGCCCAAAATCCGCGAACTTGATTGGGCGTGAGCCTGGATTTGGTTGCCCCGCCCGCAATGCTCATTGGGCTGGTATGACAGGCAGCACGATATGCGAAGGATGCTTCGTGTCAAGATAAACGGTATTTTCGGCGACTTGCCATCGCCGATTGTTGTTTAAAGGTTCACCGGTGTTGGGATTGATATCGAAGCGCGGAAAGTTGCTGCTCGAAATGTCGAGGCGAATGCGATGCCCACGCTCGTATACCAGTGACGTTGGATACATCTCAATCGTGAATTCATAGGGCTGTCCGGGCTTCAGCAACTCTGCTTTGCCGGGGCCGTCCCGGTAGCGCGCACGAACGATGCTATCGGCAACATTCAGGTCCACTCCCGCCGGAAAGCCCCGATTGGGCGGATAAACATCAATCAATTTGGCAGTAAAGTCGGTATCCAAAGAGTTCGACGACGCCCAAAGCTTCACTATGAGACGGCCGGTCACTTCCATGTCGCTTTGAAGAGGAGGCGTCTCGAAGACCAGCACGTCATTTCTCGCCGACAGCGGCCTGGAATCGCTACATAGCCAAAAGTCAGGACGGCAGCGCTGATCGGCCGCACCCTGGAACATCAGGGCCCCTTGGGACGAAACATTTCCTCCCAACGTCGGTACAGGATTGTGTGGGTCGAATAGATACCGGATCGGCAAATCCTCCAGCGGCTTCTCCGGCGACAGCAAACCGCCGCCGTGTAAGTAGTACGATGTCGGCTGCGTGCGTGCCAGCGGCCATTCCTGTTCGTTGCGCCAATGGCCGCCAACGTAGATGCGGCCTTCCGCCGTCTTATGTCCATCGCCTCCGCCCATGACGTAAATGCGGACCGGAGGTTCGCGGTCGACGCCGTTGTCAACTCCCTTCAGCCAATGATCGAACCAACGCAAATGAAACGCCGGAAGGTCCAACGCGGCGTCTTCGGTAAACTGTGCCTCCCCTGCAAAATTTCGATTTTCCGAGCTGTGTATCCAAGGTCCAACGATCAACCGCTGGAGGCTCCTCTTGGTCTTTCTGAGTCCAACGAAATTCAGATTGGCAACCTGCAGGCCCCACGAGTCATACCAGCCGGTCGTGTGATATTCGGGAACGTCTTCGTATTCGGTTAGATGATCGACAACGCTTGACCCTGAATTCTTCCAGAAACTATCGTAATCGCCATGGCTCATCGCCTCCACCAGCCACGCCTCATAGTCGGGAGCAAATTTTAGAGGAGTTGTTCCGCGCCGCAGTGGCAGTCCGCGTACATAATCGCGAACATGCATTCCCATGTCGGTCAGCGCGGGCGCGGCATCCGGGGTAATCGCTGCCCGTTCGGCCGCGGCGAGTTCATTGCCGTTGGGCGAAGGATTCCCGAGGGTCAGGACCCAATTGAAAAAGCGAAGTTCGAATGCGCCGTTGTGGCGGACGCCGTAACGGCCAAAATCCGTCATCGCGTTCCGTGGAACCATCGCCGTTAGATAAGGAGCATTGGCAATTGCCATCGCGTGCTGGGTTGCGCCGTCATAGGAACTTCCCATGGTTCCAATTTTTCGGTCGAACCAAGGCTGCGTTCCAATCCACTTGGCGGTATCGAATCCGTCATTCGGATCGTCGCGAATGGGAAACCAATGCCCTTCCGATTTGTAACGGCCGCGAACGTCCTGCGCAATCACGATGTAACCGTGCGGCACGTAATGACTGGCTGCCGCCGACAGTCCGTTCTTGTTGTACGGAGTACGTTCCAGAATGACCGGAAATTTGCCATCAACCGCCGCGCCATCTCGCGCCGGACGATAAATGTCGGTCGCGAGCTTGACGCCGTCTCGCATCGCCACCATTTCGTTCTGAATTTCGATAACTTCGTATGCCGAAGGGTTCTGCGCACGAACCGCCGCGATTCGCCCGGACGCCAACAGCAGCAGACAGCTTGAGGTAAAAGTAAAAAGGGTCGAGGTGCGTTGAGTGCGGTTCATAAGAGCTATGGAAAGGGTAGCCCATTAGACTACACTTTTGCGCTCTCTCGTGGGTCTCTGAGAACGCCGGCTTGTGCTATCTTAACCACGTACGAACTCTGCTCGGGAATGCGGGAGTAACTCAATGGTAGAGTCACAGCCTTCCAAGCTGTTGGTTGCGAGTTCGATTCTCGTCTCCCGCTCCATGCAATAAGAACCCCGGACCTGGCGGTCGTCACAAACCGAAGCAGAGGATGTTTGGTCCAGCGGCTACGGCAACGTATTGATTGCCGCCGACGGTAAATGTAATCGGCGACGCCTTCATTCGAATATTTGTTGGGAATTGCCAGAGCGTTTTTCCGTCGCGCTGATCGACCGCTGTAAAACCTCCATTGGGCTGTCCGTAGAAGATCAATCCGCCATTGGTAGCAAGTACGCCCGTCCAGGTCTTAGCGCGCGCCGGTCCTGGTTGCGGAATCTCCCACGCAATCTCTCCTGTATCGATATCGATCGCGCGCAAGAAATGTTGACCGGTCTGGTCCGGATAACCGGTCGGCCTGCCGACACATTCTTCTAACACCATGAAATAGTAGAGGCGCGTGACAGGTGAGTATGCGGTTGAATCCCAATTGGCGGCGTCGCTTGGACAGCCGCGCGGGTCAGTTACTACTGGGCGTCCATTCGGCCCAATGCTGGATGCCCAGTCGTCACGGCGCAGGAATGGTTTCGCCAGCAGCACCTCGCCTGTCGTCCGATCGAGGACATAGAAAAAACCATTGCGGTCCGCATGCAGCAGCAGCTTCGACTTGGCTCCTCGATAAATGGTGTCGATCAGCACGTTTGGCTCGGTAGCATCGCGATCCTTCAAGTCATGCGGTGTGAATTGATAGTGCCACTTGATCGCGCCAGTCTTGGCGTTCAGCGCGAGAACACAGTCGGTGTATAGATTGTCGCCAGGACGATCCTGGTCATCGCCATCCGGATACGGATTGCCGGTCGCCCAATATAGAGTGTCGTTGGAAGGATCGTATGAACCAGTCAGCCAGCTGGAGCCGCCGCCCACCAGAGGCTCTGGCCCTTGCCACGTCTCGCTACCGGGCTCACCGCGGCGCGGCACCGTCCATCGTCGCCAAACCTCTGCGCCCGTGTCAGGTTTAAAGGCGGCAATGAAGCCTCGAATGCCTTCATCGGCGCCCGACACGCCCACGACAACCATGTTGTCTACCACCAGTGGCGCAACCGTTCCACCGTAAGATTCAGGTTTGGCGGATAACGCCGTATCCCAGAGCAATTTGCCGTCTGATCGGTCGAGCGCTACCAAATGCGCGTTATCGGTGACAAAGAAGACTCTGCCTTCGAGTATGGCGACTCCGCGATTCGTGCCCAGCTTTGCATCGCCAACTAATCCGTTGCTCGCGGGCCGCGAATAATGCCAAAGCGCGCGGCCCGTCAGCGCGTCGAGCGCAAACACTTGGTTTGGCCCAGTAACGTAGAGCACCCCATCAGCGGCCAGTGGCGTGGTCTCCAGCGCAAAATATTGAATGGGAAAAATCCATTTCAACTTCAGGGACGACACGTTCGACAGGTTGATCTGCTTCAGTGGGCTATAGCGATTCGCCGAATAATCGCCGTTATAGGTCAGCCAATCACCCGCCTTTGGCGCTCCCCATGTGATCTTCGCCGTCGAGTCGGAAGCCGACATCGGTCCCGCGGCCGTTCCCATGTTGAGAATGCGAAGATACTTTGCTAGCGACGTAAGATCATGGGCCGCAAGGTCTCGAAACGAAGGCATGCCGGCGGCGACATTGCCGTGCTCGATGAATGACCGCAGTTGCTCGACCGTCTGTTCCGCGATTCGAGGATTGACAGCAAGACCCGGACCTTTCGCGGTGCCTCGAGCATCGGCTCCATGACACCCGGAGCAATGTTCCGTGAACAATTGCTGCGGCGACAGAAACAGCAGAAGCGCGAAGGCGATCATACCGCGCCCAAACCAAGGCCAGTCAACGTCTCGGTAGCCATGCGCCCGTTCGTGATGTCGAAAATGCCCGGGAACTTCTTCACCCAAGGTTGATTCGCTGCCGGAACATACTCGCGCGCATTCGCTTCAATGCCTACTACTCCAGGAACATGAGCGGCCAGACCGGCCGACTGAATCAACGATGCGCCGGGGCAGGTCAGATCTTGCACGCAAAGGAACATCTTATGGATTTGGCCAGCCGCGGCCATTAAGACAGCTTGCGACTGGCCTTTGCAGGCCTTCAGTGCGGCGCCGGTATAGCCCATCTCCCGAGCCAGCATCAACATGTCAAGGCCCGTGAGTGATTCATCAATGACCACGGGTATCAGCTTCGACGCCGCATGCATGACATTGTGGCGATCTGCCGCCAGGTCGCGGCGAGTCGGTTGCTCGATGTATTGGATCCGATGGAACGCTGTGTCATTGCGCTCCTTCAATGTGTGAATGAAACGCATGAGGTATTCGACATTACGGCAGCGTTCGTTGAAATCAAGCGAATAGACCCAGCGGCTGACCCCGCGCGCGCCCTGTACCTTGACGGCAACTCTGTCGATATTGAGAACACGATCGATGTCCCAGTTGAGATCATCGCCATTCAGCTTTATTTTGATGTGGTCGACGCCGCTGTGTTGAATCCATTCGCCCAGTGTCTCCGGCAATCCGTCTCCAATCGGGTGAGTGACGTCGGAAGCGGTGAGCGGGTCAAGCGCGCCAACGGAATGGTAGAGCGGCATGGCCGGCGTTGGCTGGGTCAATAGATACGATTGCAACCATGCGCCCGTGTAATCTTTACCCAAGTATTTCGAAAGATCGTTTGGCAAAAAGTCCGGACCGTAAGTCTGGTACACGTTGCGGTTATGGATTTTGCCAAAAGCGTCGTGAAGCGCGGCGTCGAAAGGACTCGCCGTGACCAGAGTGCAAAGCTTGGGAATTGGTTCGGAGAGCTGTAGGGCGCGGCTTACCTCGGCTGCTGCGTTGAGATAGGACGGTTCAAGCGTAAAGTTCAGGTCGATGGGGTGGCCGTATTCACGACACTCGCCGGTAAGCCGATTGATCTGTTCCGCTAATGCCTTCATCGCGCCTAGCGTCTGATCGTAAGTCATCGTGCGCGATGGAAATGACCAGATGTTACCCATCGTCATGGACCCGAACCCTTTAGCCGAACGGCCATCAGGAAGGCTTACGACGCACTGCACATTCAGCAGCGTGACCCGATCCACCGCGACTCCGCCGAATTTATAAGGCGTTCGATAGCGAAAATCCTGGTACGAATGAGTCACCTCGTTCACCCGAATCGCGGTTGGATTACGCCCTTCCACGATAGCCGGCATGGCGCAGAAGGCGGCCGCCTTGCAAAACTCCCGCCTACGCATGAGAGAGGCCCGCATCGTTCAAATAAGTGCGAAGCTGGCGTAGATCGCGTCTCATAGCTGCGAACACTTGCTGCCGATCAATCGTCAACTGGCGTTTGCCCGCGTCCGCTCCACCGAGTGGATATTCAAAATGCAGTTGGAGCGGACCATTAAAGTTAGTCTTGGCTAACATCGCGAAAAAAGTGGGGAACCGCACCATGCCCTGCCCTAATGGCGTCCACGCCGGATCCCACTTGCCTTTCTGATTTTTTTGCCAAACAAAATCTTTGCAGGCAACTCCACGGATATAAGGCTCAGCAAGGCGGAAGCTATCGATCCATCCCCCCAGGCCGCCTTCGACCGTCGCGTGCCCAACGTCATAGTTGATGGCCACCGCCTTCGGATCGAGTCCATTCAATATTTGGAAAATGTCCCAAACCGGAGCACCCACCAGATCCACACCGGAGTGCGTATGGTAGATCGCGCAGACTCCGTACTCAGCATTCAGCGTGGCCAGTTGCGCAGAGCGCCTATGCAAATCTTCGAGTTGTGTGGCGAATGGCCAATCTTCCCGGTATTTTAGGTTGCCCCAACGGTAATAGTGAATTCCAAGGTCAGCCAACACTTTCAGCACGTCTCGCGCATGAGGACTGTCGGCATCGGCAATGTCGGTGGTGACCATCGGGACTTCCAATCCGTGCCGCCGGATCAAATTCACAAGCGGCGGCAACTCTTCCGCTGCGTGCGCCGGCTCCACATGCCCTCCGGCTCTCACAGTGATGTCAACGCCATCAAAGCCGAGTTCTGCCGCGGTGTTCGCCAACTCAGCCCCTTGCACAAATTGCAGGTGTTTTGAGAAGATCGCGATCTTTAGATTGCGCGTCGCGGAGGTCGCGGCGAAACTAAGACCCGCCATCCCGGCAAGGAGCGCGTCGCGCCGGCTGAGTCCGGTTGTCATAGAATCCTCTGAAAGGAACATAGTATCTTGCTTGCGAATATCGATCGCCGCGCATTTATCGTAGGCAGCGGCGGCTTGCTTTGGGCGGGAGCCGCGCCATCAGATCAGCTGGTACTTGGGGTCATCGGCAGCGGCGGCCGTGGTACGGCCGTGATGAAGGTCTTCCAAAGTCACTCAGACGTGAAGATCGGCGCCATCTGCGATGTCTATGAACCAAATCTAGAACAAGCCCTTGCAGAGGCCGTGAGAGGCGGTTCACATCCTATCAGCTATCGCAATTACCGGGACCTCCTCGCGGACAAGAACATCCAAGCCGTGCTGATTGCTACACCCGAACACTGGCACTACCAGATGGTGATGGATGCGATTGCGGCCGGCAAGGATATCTACGTCGAGAAACCATTGTGCCGGACTCCGGAAGAAGGGGTGACACTGGTGAATGCGGAGAAGAACTCACGCTGTGTGATTCAAGTGGGCATGCAGCGCCGAAGCTACGATCTGTTTCTAAACGCTCGGAGAATCGTCGCATCAGGCTCTCTGGGCCAAATCCGCATGGTCCGGTCGTGGTGGCTGAATAATTCACTCAATACGGCGCCCGCCACTCAACTTGAAGGCAAATTAGATTGGGAACAATGGCAGGGGCCCGCGGAGCATCGTCCGTTTGACCCGGATCGTTTTCGCAATTGGCGCGAGTACTCCGAATATTCGGGAGGTATTGTGGCCGATCAAGGCGCGCACGTGTTCGATGGCATCCACCTGTTGATGAATGCCGGCTACCCTTTGGCAGTCAATTCGTCAGCTGGCCGAGTGCACAAACAAAGAGTGGATACACCGGAGTCGCAAGTTGTCATCGCGGAGTATCCCGAAGACTTTCTGGCCGTTTTCACAATAAACTACGCGGCGATGCATTATAAGCCGCAGAACGATCAGTTGAACCAGCTGGATGGAGATCAGGCGCGTCTCGATATAGGTCGCGAGGATTTCAAGGTGTATCGACGCGGAAATGAGGAGCGCCCGGAAACGGCGCAGCATTCGGAATTGGGCTTTAGCCATGCGACCGACCTGCATGTGGCGAATTTCCTCGAGTGTGTTAGAACACGGCAAACGCCCACGGCTCCCGTGCGGTTAGGATTCCAGGCCGCACTGGTGGTTCAAATGGCGAATCTCTCGTTGAGACAGGGCCGGCGGTTGCGTTGGAATGCCCAGACCAACCAGGTGGAGGCATGATGAAACGCGCGTGTCTGGCGATTTTGGCGATCGCTTGGGGGCTAACAGCATGGGCCACAGACGGTGGTAGCCGTCATTTGACACTCCGCTCGCGAGTGGAAATGTTTCGCGGCAGTGGGCAATGGACTGAAGTCAATATCGACTATGCCTTTGATCCTGCAAAGAGCGCTTTGGTTATCTGCGACATGTGGGATAGACACTGGTGTGCGGGAGCGAATGCCCGCGTCGCGGATCTCACGAAGAGACTAGAACCAGTGCTGGAAATCGCTCGACGAAAAGGTGTTGTCATCGTCCACGCACCATCCGACACGATGTCGTTTTACGCCGATGCGCCACAACGACAGAACATACTCTCGCTGCCGTTGTGTACTCCTCCAAAGCAGAAAGAAATTACGGCGCCCCCTTTGCCAATTGACGACTCCGATGGCGGCTGCGACACGCCTGGTGATAAGGAACATCGGGTTTGGAGTCGCGAACAGGCGGCTTTAACTATCGCGCCGAATGACTACATCTCGGATAACGGTCAGGAGATCTACAACCTACTCCAGGCACGCGGCATTCAGACCATCTTTTACGCGGGCGTGCACGCCAACATGTGCATCTTGAACAGGACATTCGCTATTAAGCAGATGACCAAATGGGGTGAACGCTGTATTCTTCTGCGTGATTTGACCGACGCCATGTACGGCCCTCAAGACGCTCCGTTCGTAAGCCATCGCCAAGGCACGGAGTTGGTGATCCAATATATCGAGCAATATTGGAGCCCGACAGCACTCTCCGACGACTTCACCGTTGCCTTACGGTAAGCGCCAAAAAGATTCAAGAAACTTACTAAGATAATCGCATTACTCAGGATAATCGCCTATACTTATCTTCATTTTCGGCGAGTAACTTATAGTGCGGCCCGAATCGTATTAGGTGTAGAAGCGCTGAAGGAACGCGCTCTTTATAAGAACGAGGAGAAATAAAACAATGAAAAAGACAATAGTTT
>JBARMQ010000198.1:0-2596 GCA_049802535.1 Bryobacteraceae bacterium
CTTCGATATAGCTGCCCGGAAGATGTTCGCTGCCACCAAACATCAGGTGCTCAAACAAATGTGCAAACCCGGTTTTGCCCGGCTTCTCATTCTTCGAACCGACGTGATACCAAATATTGACGGCAACGATCGGCGTCTTGTGGTCTTCATGAATCAACAGCGTGAGGCCGTTGTCAAGATGGACCTCTTCGCATGGAATTTCCAGTTGTGAAAAATGCATTAGGCCTTAAAACCGCAACGATAGCAGATGCAACGCCGAAGATATGATGGAGTGGCATGACGCCAGCACCCAGAGCAATTGTTGCAATTACAGGCGCATCCAGTGGAATCGGAGCCGCTTTTGCACGCAAGCTTGCGGGTGGCCACGACCTACTTCTGATCGCCCGCCGCAAAGATCGGCTTGAGGCCCTGGCCCATGAATTGGAGGCCCAGTTCGACTGCAATGTCGAGGTGTTGCCGGCGGATCTCACCGAAGAGTACGGCATTACAGGCGTTGCCCAGCGTATTCAAGGCGAAGGCCGATTGGCGCTGTTGATCAACAACGCCGGCTTTGGAACGAAAGGCCGCTTTTGGCAAACGTCGCTCACAGGGCAGGAACAGATGCATAAGCTTCATGTCATGGCCACCATGCACCTGACACACGCAGCTTTGAACAACATGGTGCCGCGCGACTTCGGCGGTATTGTCAACGTAGCATCGGTTGCAGCATTTGTGCGCAGCCCCGGCAGCGTCAGCTATTGCGCGACGAAGAGCTGGATGACGGTGTTCACCGAAGGACTTCACCTTGAATTGCGCGGTTTGGGCTCTAACGTCACCGTGCAGGCTTTGTGCCCCGGATTCACGTACTCTGAGTTCCACGATGTCGCCGGCCTTGATAGAAGCCGGGTTGCGCCTCGAGGCTTCTGGATGACAGCCGATGAAATAGTCGATGCATCGCTCAATGGATTGCGCCGGCGCAAATTGTTTGTCGTACCCGGCTGGCGATACCGTCTCTTGACCGCCATTGTGTCCAAGCTGCCGGCAAGTGCCCGAGTCGCGCTTGAACGCTCCGTCCGGCGAGCAGGCCGTCTCTCCGATAGCCGCTCTCCTCAGCAAATATCGGACCCACGCGACTGAGCAGGATTGCGCGGAGCGCGACGCTTTTAGCCCGTTCTTGCTCCCTTTGCCTACGCTACAATCGCGGTCGGTGGTTCCTTTGCTGGTAAGAGTTAGCTGTCTCCTTCTGGTGTCGTTGGAACTATTGCGAGCCCAGACGCCGCTGACCGCCGAAGATAAGCTTCGGATCGATCGCGCGCTGAACTCGCCCCGAAAGCCTGACCACTTAGCCTGTGAAGTTGCCCAAGCTCGCCCGTTTCTGGACTATACCTTCCGTTTTGTCGGCGGCTACTTTATCGATTGCCCGGTGCGGATCTTTGGCGGCGAAGCCGATACCATCTTTACTTATGTCCGGGTAACACCCGAACGCGGTGAGCCCGTTACCCTACGGGACCGTTTTGAGATTCCGCGCATGCCTGACGAGTTACGGCCGCGCGTCAATCTAAAACACGTCTCAACCAACATCAACTGCAGCGGAGGCTTCGGTCTCGGTGAGGGCCGCTATACCGTTGAACTCATACTCTGCGACAAAAACAGCCGGGTGCTGCGAAAACATTGGCGCATCGCGGTCACTCGCTCACACGCGGAGCAGACCACGGCTCTCACTATGAAACCCAGTACTGTCGGGCCATTGTTCGTCAACCGATGGAATGGGAAAGTCAGATCGTCCGAGCAAGGGCCGAAGCTCACTGTCCTTCTCGATGCCACCCCCATCTTTCAATTTGCGCACAAGCTTCATGCCAAGGACACCATCTTGTTGCTCGATTCCCTGTATTCTCTGTTGACGGAACAGCCCTGGAGCTCGGTTCAGCTAATTGCCTTCAATTTGGATCAGCAGCAGGAGGTGTTTCGGGACGATCACTTCAGCAGGCTCGGCTGGTACGCCCTGGAAGACCGCCTCCGAGAACTCGAACTTGGCAAGGTTTCTTATAAAGTTGTGTCTCATCCCTACGGATGGTCCGATCTTCTCGCTCAACTGGTCAATGAACAAATCCGATCACCGAATCCCCCGGACGCAGCCGTGTTCTTGGGCCCCAACACGCGCATTCACCAAAAGCCAACTTCGCCTTTAACGCCGGCAAAGATGGGAACGCCTGAATTCTTTTACGTCGAATATTACCCGCCCTGGGATCGAGGTAACGAGATGCCGGACGCGGTTGCTTTTGTTACCCGCGAATTGAATGGACAGATCTTGAAGATCCATTCGCCTGCCGAATTGTCGCAAGCGATCCATAAGATCGATACGCAACTCAACTCGAGCCGCGGACGCGCTGAGCTCATGCCATCGGGATCCCGCTGAAGCCACAAAGACTCGACGCCCGTTTTACCTGTCTACGCTCCGAAAATCAGGCGTATAATTCCTGCATACTAGACCGCAGTCCATGCGGTTTGGAGGTGCCTGATGGAAGTGCCAGATAATGTTTCCGCGATTCTGAAGCAAAAGGGGGGACAAGTCTGGTCGATCGCCCCCGATGCCTCGGTCTACGACGCACTGGTCCTC
>JBARMQ010000199.1:0-2288 GCA_049802535.1 Bryobacteraceae bacterium
AGTGTGCTCTCCCGATGCTGCCAAGTCGCGTTGGGTGCAAGAAGAGATTTTGCGCTTTCGTGCTTTACATGGGGGATCGCGCATTTTGACCGTCCTCGCTCGCGGAACGTTGTCAGGTGCCGATCAAGACTGCTTTCCGCCGGCCTTATATTGTCCGGGGCAAGGACCCGAACCGATCGCTGCGGATTTAAGGCCGGGCGGAGACGGGCGACGTGTCACAACCCTCAAACTCGTGGCTGGTATGCTCGGTGTCGGCCTGGATGAGCTCATTCGACGAGATCGGCAGCGTCGGCATCGCTATCTCATTGTCATCACGGGAGCATCTATCGTCGGCATGCTGATCATGGGCGGCCTGGCCATGGAAGCGCTCATAGCCCGCAATGATGCGCAGGCTCAGCGCGCACACGCAGAAGGGTTGATTGAATTCATGCTGACGGACCTGCGCAAGAAACTTGAGCCAAGTGGACAACTGGAGCTCATGGATGGTGTAGGCCGTGAAGCTCTACGATACTACGGCGCTCAAAGCCCGGCGAATTTGGATGCACAGTCTTTGTCTCGTCAGGCGCGCGCCTTGAGACTTATGGGCGAAATTAGGGTCAAGCGTGGTGACCTGAATGAGGCGTTGATTAGTTTCCAGCAAGCATCGGCAGCTACGGCAGAAATTCTGGCCCGATCGCCGGGAGACGGACGCAGCATATTCAATCATGCTCAAAACGTCTTCTGGGTCGGCGAGATCGCGCATCAGCGGGGAGATCGGGCCGCAGCTGAGAGTTCGTTCGACACATATCTGAGCTTGGCCGAGAAATTGACGGCTATCGATCCAAAGAACGATGATTGGCGTGCCGAAGTTGCGTATGCGCAAAGCGCGCTCGGAACATTGTTTTTGGAGGAAGGCCACGCTACCGACGCCGTGCTGGCCTTCACACGAGCGCTTGCCATCGATGCCGAGTTGGCGGCTGCCCACCCTGATGATTCGAACTTGCAGTACGTGTTGGGGCAAGGTCATGCGTGGCTGGCAGACGCCTTGCGCAAGGAAGGGCGCCTTGCCGGAACCAGCGCTCACCGTCGGACGGAACTCGCCATTTATCAGACTATTCTGCAAAAGGATCCTACGATTCGCGACGCAAAATTCTCTTCAATAGTTGCCCTGGAATCGCTGGGTGAACTCGCCATGATATCCGGCGACGTTCAAGGGGCCTTGTCAAGTTATCGGGATGCGGCGTCGCGAGCCGAAGCGCTACTGGTCAATGAGCGCGACAATATGGACCTGCATGCCAGTGTGGCGATTGCTCAGGTGGACTTTGCGGAAGCGCTGTTGAACACCAACGAAGTAGAGCTCGCCGACAAAGCGCAACGTCGGGCTAGCGAACTACTTAAAATCGCGCTCAGCCATGATAGTACAGTCACCCTATGGCAAGAGTACAATGTCGAAGCCAGCCAATTGCAGGCAGCGATTGCCTATAGCGAACGCGACTATGCCCGTGCGCTGCAACTAGATCGACTCGTACTCGATGCGCTCGATGTAAAGGTCGCGACGCAGTCGAATACGCAACCGTTTTGGTTGCTGCTTCGGTCGAGACTGCAAACTGGCGACGATCTCGCCGCCTTAGGTCGTGTTGAAGAGGCCAAAACCCAGTGGAATGCGGTCGTCGAAGGCCTGGCGGGTCCAATCGAGATTTTTGAACCCAAATTACTCGTGATACTGCGGGCCGCGAAGCTCCGCTTATCCGATTTTACTGCGGCGGCGCTGATCGCCCAGCGGCTGAATGGAATGTTCGGGGTAGGCACGGCAGGTAGTTCGGGCTCGCTGAGGTAGCCATGCCGGGTGTAGACGCTTGGTTGGCAGGCAAACAGCAGAGAGTCCTTGTCAGCTCAGCCAACCTCGGCAAGACACTGCCAAGGTTGATTCCGCTTCCCCATCACCGCCACGCAATCACCCGTACGTGTGGGTCCCCGGCCGCGACGCTCGCCGATGCGTAACTATTGCGGGATCGCCCGTAGAGTTACAAGTCGTACGCAGCGCCGGCGTAAAAAGTCCGATCGCCGGCGGGTTCGAGCATTCCGCCGAACAGAAAAACCCGTGAATAATAGATGCGATTGGTGAGATTCGAAATACCGGCGAGAATCCGCAGATGTCCGGCGATCACATAGTCTCCCGCCAGATCGAGAACCGTGTACGTAGGAATATGAGCGGGTGTGGAGCCGATGGATTGATCGCTGTCCTGAAAATACTGAGATCCCACGGTATCGATGATCAGACTTACCTTGTACTTGTCATCCTCTCGAGC
>JBARMQ010000200.1:0-3716 GCA_049802535.1 Bryobacteraceae bacterium
GAAAAGAATCTGCGTCGCCGAAGAGAAGACAATCGCCTGAAAGTCGAATGCCCCATCAGCTACGAAGATGTGAGCGTTCTCGAATTGCTGGATGGTATTCGCCCGGGAAAACTGCCCACTTGGGCGACGCCTCGCACACTCCGCATCTTTCTCGCCTCTTCCGCCGAGCTACGCGAGGACCGTGATGCGTTCGACCTCTTTGTCCGTCAGCAGAACGACGCATTCTTAAAAAAAGGAACTTATCTCGAAATCGTCCGGTGGGAAAGCTTTCTTGATGCCATGTCTGCCACTCGTCTGCAGGATGAATACAACAAAGCCATACGGGATTGCGACATCATCGTCTGCCTTTTCTTCACGAAGGCGGGAAAGTTTACAGAGGAAGAGTTTGATGTCGCCTACGGCCAGTTCAAGAACACGGCCAAACCTCGCATCTACACGTATTTCAAGGACGCTCCGATTACAACTGGTAGCGCGCGAGAGGAGGACCTAACCTCTTTGTGGGCGCTTAAGGCGAAGCTGAAGGCTTTGGGCCATTTTCTTCCCGGATATCAAAACATTGAAGATCTGAAGCTTCAATTCAGTGCTCAGCTAAACAGACTGCTTGGTGAAAGCAGCTAGCGCCCCTCTTATTCCACCAGCGTTCTGACAAACGCCTCGAGCCCTGGGGCGCACGCATACGCATTCCCGCCATAAATCGAAGCGTCTCCCGCGAAGCTGGCAAACTTGCCGCCCGCTTCTTCGATTAGGATCTTCAATGGCGCCAAATCCCACGGCGCGGCATTGGGCTCAATCCAAACATCCGCCCGGCCCTGCGCCACCAGCGTCGCGTCGACACAACCTCCGAAACCGCGCACAGCCCAGAATTTGCTCGCCCAGTCCAGCAGCCGCGGGCCCATCATTCCCACGCCCGCCTTGTGCAGGCCGTTGAAGCAGAGAATTCCTTGATGGGGGTCCCTGGCGTGAGAAACGTGCAGGCGCTCAGCGCCGATCCACGCGCCGCCGCCGCGCGATGCCCGTGCGGTTATGTTTTGCCCGGGGCAATGGGCGACGCCGGCCACCACTTCGCCGTCCTGCTCCAGGCCGATCAGAATCGACCAAACGGGAATTCCGCGCAAGAAATCCTTGGTGCCGTCGATTGGATCGATGATCCACCGGCGCCCGCGCTCGCCGTCGCGATTCGATCCTTCTTCTCCTAGCAACCCGTCACCCGGAAATGCCTTCAACAGCCCTTCGACGATCAACCGTTCACAAGCCTTGTCGGCGGCTGTCACCGGAGACTCATCCGGTTTTATTTCCGCTTCTATGCCCCGCCGTTGAAACTCTAAGGCGACGGCGCCAGCCTGCTCGGCCAGGCGCACCGCTGTTTCTAGTTCTTGTTCAAAGTTCAATTCTTACCGCCGGCCGCCGTTCAAAAGGCGTAGCAAGATGTTCAGGGCTGCCACGAACACGTTGAACACGCCCGCAAACAGCATCAGCGCGCCCGGTATCGGACTGTCAGCATCAGCCGTGCGTAATACGCCGCTGGTTGAAAAGACCAAAACGAAGACGCCAAAGGCGCCGATGGCGGCGCTCACCAGCATCCCGACGAAACCGATATTCAGGAAGGCATTCAGGATGACTGCGCCGATAATGGCGAAGAACAAACCGGTCATCAAGCCGCGTGGGGCCGAAAATTGCCGGCCGGACAGCATCACATAGGCTGTCACTCCGACGAACACGAACGCCGTGATCATCAGCGCAGCCAGGATCAGCACAGGCGCGACCCGGCCGGCCACGAACAGCAGGGGCGAAATGGCGATCCCAGAAACAAAACCGTCCGCCACCAGCGCGCTCACGCCCAGCACCGGGTTGTGCCGAACGGCAATCGCGATGCGCGGAACCACGTTCAAAAGCAGAATCGCCGCGATCCAACCCGTCCATCCCGAAAAAAATCTCGCCAGTGTCTCCGACGTCGCGCCGATATATCCCCCGGCCAGCGCGCTGAAGACCGCCAGGCTAAAAAGCATGTATGTCTGTTTGATGACCGCCGCCCGATGGTCCGTCAAAACTGTCGTGCCGCTGAGCTTGTCCCACGTCGTGACTTGCGGTCTATAGCTGTTCATAAGATGTTCTCTCTATCCAGGATATAAGACGGTTCCCGGATGGTACCGTCTCAGTATGCGAATGGTTTCTCTGCGTTTGGGCTCCGTGTGTCTGGTCGCGCCTCTGCTTCTTGCCCTAACTCTGGCGGCGTTCACGCCGCAGCCGATGCAGGACGAGACCACCGCCAGTTACAAAGAGCGAGTGAATCGCATTCGCCAACTCGGAAAATCCGACCCGGAGGCGATTCCCCAACTTGCGCCTTATCTCAGCGATCCCGACCGCGATATTCGCGTGGAAGCCGTAAAGGCGATCGTTCGACTGGACACCGAACGGAGCCTTGATCCTCTCATCAAAGCCACCTCGGACAGCGATCCTGAGGTCGAGATCCGCGCGACCGACGGCATCGTCAACTTCTACGACCCGGGCTATGTTGCCAAGAGCGGACTCACGGGATCGTTCACCAAAGGCTTCCGGCAAATTAAGGGATTCTTCGCGAAACGAAACGATGAAATCATTGACCCCGGTATCACCGTTCGGCCGGATGTTGCATTGGCTCTTGGCCGTCTCGCCGCCAGCAATTCGGATAGTCAGGTCCGCGCCAATGCTGCGTTAGCCGCTGGCATTTTGCGCGCCCGCCCGGCAGTTCCCGGCCTGATCGATGCGCTGCAATCGAAAAAATCGGACATCATCTTTGAATGCCTGGTCGCATTCCAGAAAATTGGCGATCGCTCCGCGGGTCCGCGCGTCGCTTTCCTAGCCAATGATTTCGATGAACGCGTGCAAACCACGGCGTTAGAAACGATAGGCGTGCTCACGTCTACCGATTCGGCGCCGGAAGTGCGGCGCGCCCTCAATGGCGCCAAAAATAACCGCGTTCGCCGTGCCGCGCTTGGTGCGCTGGCGATGATGGCTCTTCCGGAAGATCGCCCTCTTTTCAATCAATATCTGTCGGATAGAGATGCGGGTGTGCGGGCCGCCGCCCTCGAAGGACTGGGCGGCATTCGCGAGCCCGAAGATTATCCCGCTCTGGAAGCTGCCTACAACGAACCTGATGCCGATCCGAGCGTCCATCTTGCGGCTGCTTATGCGTTGGTGAATGAAGGCAAGCTGGATACTTCGGAATTCTCCCCGCTCCGTTATCTTATTGAGAACCTTGATTCGAAGGCCCGCGGCGATGATGCGCAACGTTACTTAACTTTGGTCTGCCGGCGGCCGGATGTGCGGAAAGCGATCATCCCGCTGCTTCCTTCCGCGACGAAAGATGAAAAGGTCGCCCTCTGCTGGGCGCTTGCGGAAAGCCACGGTCCCGATGTCATTCCTGCGCTGCAATCGATGTCCAATGACATTGACCCCAGCGTCTCTCTTACCGCCGCCAAGGCCCTAAAAATAGTAATGGCCAGCAGGCCCTAAGAAGTGACCTGCTGGCCGCCAAGTCGGAGAAGGAAGTTACTTGGCTTTTTTCTGCTTCTGCTGACCAACGCGGATCTTGAATTGTTGTTGCTTTGCTTCCTGGAATGCCTTGTGGTCGTGGCGCGCTACCGCATCGCTAAGATAGGCATCGACGTTGGCATCCTTGGGCAGAACTGCCATCAAGGTATAACTAGCATTGCAAGTCGGGCAAAACGGTCGAAATC
>JBARMQ010000201.1:0-14902 GCA_049802535.1 Bryobacteraceae bacterium
TCTGCATCGCCATCATCACGCCCATCACATGATGGTCTAAGACGGCGGCTGCGTTTGAATTTTTGGCATTAACTAGGATCGTATGCAGCCCGCCTCTCCAGGCGGGCTTTCCATTTGATAAACGTGAAAAATGACGGAAATTCTGGACTTTGATAAACAGAGCGGCCTTATCGCGGCAATCGTACAAGACGCCACCACTCATCGCGTGCTGATGGTGGGCTACATGAATCGCGAAGCATTGGAAAAGACACTTGCGACGGGACACGTGACGTTTTTTAGCCGCTCTCGCCAGAAACTCTGGACTAAAGGCGAAAGTTCAGGCCACTTTCTGGAACTGAAGTCGATCGCGACCGACTGCGATGGCGATGCGTTACTTGTCCAGGCCCAAATGTCTGAGCCTGGCGTCTGCCACAACGGCTACGAGAGCTGTTTCTATCGCACATGGCGCGAGGGGCAATGGCGCGAGACGGAAAAACCCGTCTTCGATGCCGATGCCATCTATGGAGCCGCGCGGTGAAACTAAAATTAGGCATCCCTAAGGGCAGCCTCGAAACCGCCACTATCGACCTCTTCCGCCGCGCCGGCTTTAACATCACCACCAGCAGCCGTTCCTACTTCCCATCTATCGATGATCCCGATATCGAATGCATGCTCATCCGGGCCCAGGAGATGGCCCGTTATGTTGAAGATGGCGTCTTAGACGCTGGTTTGACGGGCCGCGATTGGGTCGAGGAGAACGAGGCTCGCGTCCAAACCGTCGCCGACCTTATCTATGCCAAGCAAAGCTTTGGCAAAGTCCGTTGGGTCCTTGCTGCCCCAGAATCTTCGCCCTTCAAAACGGTGCAGGACCTTGAAGGTAAAGTGATCGCAACTGAGCTTGTCTGTACCACTCGCCGTTATCTCGCGAGCAAAGGGGTAGCTGCAAAAGTAGAATTCAGTTGGGGCGCGACTGAAGTAAAACCTCCCGAACTCGCGGACGCCATCGTCGAAGTGACGGAGACCGGATCATCTCTGCGCGCCAACAAGCTTCGGATCTTAGAAACGGTGCTCGAATCGAACACGCAACTGATCGCCAATGTGAATGCATGGTCCGACGATTGGCGTCGCCGCAAACTGGAAGACATCAAGATGCTGCTCGAAGGTGCGATGAACGCCTTGGGCAAAGTAGGGCTGATGCTTAACGTGCAAAAGGCCGATCTGACCGCGGTACTGTCGGTGCTGCCCGCCTTGAAGAATCCAACAGTATCGCAATTGAGCGATGGCGATTGGCTCGCCGTTAACACCATTCTCGAGGAAGCGACGGTGCGAACGATCATCCCTCGACTGAAAGAGGCCGGCGCCCAGGGCATTGTCGAGTATCCGCTCAACAAGATCGTGATTTGAGGATGTAATGATCAGAATCGTTCCCATCGTTGATGCCGAAGATGCCACCATCGGCCGCGAAGGCGGTGACCGCGAAGCGGAAGCGATAGTCGCCCCAATTATCGAAGCAGTCCGGCGCGAAGGCGATGCTGCGCTGGCGCGATATGCGAAAAGGTTCGATGGTGTCGAAGCCGCCGACCTGCGCGTCTCCCAGGAAGAGCTGACGTCGGCAGCTGCGGCCATGAGCCCGGCCGTGCGTGACGCCGCCCAGGCTGCGGCGAAAAATATTAAACAGTTCGCAGAGGCTCAACTCCCGAAAGATTGCTGGCGCGAATTTGCTCCGGGCCGCCAACTTGGGTGGGTCGTTCGCCCTCTCAGCGCGGCAGGGTGCTATATTCCCTCCGGCCGCTATCCGTTGCCGTCCACGCTGCTGATGACGGCTATTCTGGCCCAAACCGCGCGTGTACCGCGCATCTGCGTTGTCTCGCCGCGCCCGTCGGTTGAAATCCTAGGCTGCGCGCACATGTTGGGATTGACGGAGGTCTTTCGCGTCGGCGGCGCGCAAGCCATTGCCGCATTGGCCTTTGGAACCGAATCAATCGCGCGAGTCGATCGTATCGTCGGACCAGGAAACCGGTATGTTGCGGCCGCGAAGAGATTGCTTGCTGGCGAAGTCGGGATCGATTTCGTCGCCGGGCCTACCGAAATTCTGATCCTCGCCGCCGATGGCGACCCAAACGTCATCGCAGCCGACATGTTGGCGCAGGCCGAGCACGACACTTCAGCGTCCGCCGTTCTCGTCACCACCTCTGCTCACCTAGCCGAAGCCGTATCGGACGCTATCGAGCATCAGTTGAAGACTCTTTCGACAGCCGTGATCGCTCGTGCCTCGATCGATTTAGGCGGGGCCATCTACGTTGCGCCCGGCATGGACGTCGCCATCGCCGTCGTCAATCGCCTTGCGCCGGAGCATCTCAGTCTTTACGACGAATCGCTCCTTCCAAAGATTCAAAACGCCGGAACAGTCTTTTTGGGTCGAAATTCACCCGAATCTGCCGGCGATTATGCCGCTGGTCCCAGTCACGTGCTGCCGACCAATGGCATGGCCCGTTTGCGTGGCGGTCTGTCGGCCGCCGATTTTGTGAAACTGATTGCGGTGCAAAAATTATCCGCGCCTGCGCTGCAAGACTTAGCGCCTATTATCACCACTCTTGCTCGGGCGGAAGGTTTGGAGGCGCATGCTCGCGCCGTGGAGGTTCGGCATGGCCAGTGAACTAGTACCTGATGTGGAAACGAGCCGGCAGACGCTGAGGCCTCGTCAGTCCGTTTTGGATATGGCGCCTTACCATCCGCCCACCGGTGCAAGGCGAAATAAGTTGCGTCTTGACTTCAATGAGAATACCGTCGGCGCTCCTCCGCATGTGATCGACTTCATCAAGCGATATTTGAGCGCCAACGATCTCGCAATCTATCCCGAATACCAACACGCGCTTGAGGATTTGGCCATTCATTTCGGCGCAAGCATTGACGAACTCACGCTCACCAATGGAACCGACGAAGCGATCCAGTTGCTGGTTAATACCTACGTCAACTCAGGCGATCAGGTCCTGCTTCTCAAGCCTTCTTACGCCATGTATCGCTTTTATAGTCAATTGGCCGGTGCGACGGTTGAAGAAATTGATTACCTTCCGGGTACGTTAGCCTTCCCGTTGGCAGAGTTGCTTGACCGCATCGACAGCAACACGCGATCCATTATGATTGCCAATCCCAACAATCCGACAGGAACCGGAATTGGTCTCACCGCCATTGAAAAGATCTTAGACCGCGCCGCAAACGCAGCCGTGCTCATTGATGAGGCCTATTTCGAGTTCAGCGGGGTGACGGTGTTACCGCTGCTTGATCGTTTTCCGAATCTATTCGTCAGCAGGACGTTTTCTAAGGTATATGGGCTGGCCGCCATGCGTTGCGGCTGTCTGTTTTCACAACCCGCCAACATGGCTTACTTGCGAAAGGCGCAATCGCCATACAGCGTCAACTCGCTCGCGGCTATGGCCGCCCGCATTGCGATTCAGGACACATCTTTCGTCGAGGAATACGTGCAGGAAGTCCTTGCTGCCCGTGAGCTTCTCTATGTTGGCCTGGAACATCTCAAAATTCCATACATAGAAAGTCAAGCCAACTTTGTTCTTTGCCAGATGGGTGATCGCGCTGTTTCCGTGCGCGACGAATTGCGAAGCCGAGGCGTCCTTGTGCGCGACCGCAGCTATGAAATCGAAGGCTGCGTCCGCATCACCGTTGGTACTCGCGACCAGATCCAGCGCCTGCTCGATGATTTGGAGCAGATTTGGTGACGCTCGATCAAGCTCCCGGCGTCATCGTCTTCGATATGGATGGCGTTCTAGTCGAAGTGACCGCCTCCTACCGCGAAGCTATTCGCGAGACTGTGCAGCACTTCACCGGCGAGCTGGTGTCGCATGATCTGGTGCAAGACTTTAAGAACGCCGGCGGTTGGAACAACGATTGGCTGCTATCGCATCGCCTGATTAGCGATCGAGGAAAGCAAGTCGACTACTCAGACGTCGTCGCATACTTCAACCAGATATTCCTCGGTGAAAATGGAAATGGCCTGATTCGAAAAGAGCAGTGGATGCCGTCACCCGGTTTGCTCGACCGTCTGATGGACCACGCTGCGCTCGCTATATTTACTGGCCGCGCCCGCTACGAAGCCGATGTAACGCTCGAGCGCTACGCTGCCCATGTTCCGTTCGATCCGATCATTACGGATGAATCGGTTGCCAATCCCAAACCTGCCCCTGACGGGCTGCATTTGATCATGCAGCATTACCCCGGTCAAACGCTGTGGTACCTGGGCGACACAGTGGACGATGCAAGAAGCGCCCAGGCGGCCGGTGTTGCTTTCATCGGCGTCACGCCCGTCGATCATCCACGTCACGACGAAATCGCTGGTCTTCTGCGAGGGTTTGGCGCAGTTGCTGTCATTGGTGAGATTAACGAATTAGAGGCGCTTGTTCTCGGAGCGAAAAAATGAGAACCGCCGAGGTGGAGAGGATCACCAAGGAAACTCAAATTTCCGGGTCCTTGCGGATTGAGGGGCAGGGCACTTACGAAATATCAACGGGCGTCCGCTTCCTCGATCACATGCTCGAGCTCTTTACCAAGCACGGGGCTTTCGACCTCACGCTGAAGGCCATAGGCGATCTTGACGTCGATCAACATCACACCGTCGAAGATGTTGGCATCGTGCTCGGGGATCTGTTCTCAAAAGCCCTTGGCGACCGCCGTGGCATCAACCGTGCCGGCTATTTCATCCAGACAATGGATGAAACGCTGGCTCTCGTCGCCGTCGATTTAGGCGGCCGCCCGGCTCTTGTCTACGACCAGCAGGTCGATGTCGTCCACGTGGGCGATCTGCAAAGCGAACTGCTCGAAGACTTCTTTACCGGCTTTACTCATCACGCCGGAGCAAACCTGCATGCCAAGGTGCAGTATGGCCGCTCAAGTCATCACAAGATCGAAGCTATCTTCAAATGTTTTGCGCGCGCCATGCGGTACGCCTGCTCGACCGACGAGCGTTTGAAGGACCAGCTTCCATCGACTAAGGGCTTATTATGACCGTCATAGTCGATTACGGCGCCGGAAATCTGCGATCGGTGCAGAACACACTTGACGAGTTAGGCGCCGAATATGTCGTTACCCAGCAGGCGTCTGTCATCGAACCGGCCGATAAATTGATCCTGCCCGGCGTTGGCCACTTCGGACAAATGATGAGTGCGCTCGATCGCCTGCAATTGCGCCAGCCGATCTTGCGCAAGATAGCGGCCGGCGTTCCGTTCTTTGGCATTTGCGTTGGTCTTCAGGCGCTGTTTGAGATGAGCGCCGAATCACCCGGCAGCCGGGGTCTGGGCGTGTTTCAAGGCACAATCCAACGATTTGAAGGCGATGCGCGCGTACCGCACATGGGCTGGAACTCACTTGACCTGGTTCGGCCCAGCCGTCTTCTGGATGGCCTGCCACCCCAGACGTACACCTATTTCGCCCACAGCTATTACGCGCCCTTGAACCACGCAACCGCCGCTACCTGCACTTACATTCAGCCTTACTCGGCGCTCCTGGAATACGAAAACATCTATGCCGTCCAATTTCATCCCGAGAAATCCGGCGCTGCCGGTCTGGCCATCGTACGCAACTTTCTGAACTTGTAATGCTGGCCAAACGAGTTATTCCTTGTCTGGACGTCACCGCCGGCCGGGTCGTCAAGGGCATCAATTTTATCGATCTGCGCGACGCTGGCGACCCAGTTGAGCTTGCCGCCCGGTATAACGCTCAAGGAGCAGACGAATTGGTGTTTCTCGATATCACCGCATCGAGCGACGCCCGCGACATCATGGCCGACGTCGTCGCCCGCACCGCGCGACAAGTCTTCATCCCGCTCACTGTTGGGGGCGGCATCCGCTCCGTTGCTGACGCCCGCAAGATTATTCTGTCCGGCGCGGACAAAGTCAGCGTCAACACGGCTGCCGTTCACCGCCCGGAACTCATTCGGGAACTAAGCCTGGAATTTGGTTCGCAAGCGGTTGTTCTCGCAATCGATGCTCGCCGAAATGGCGCTGCCCGGTGGAACGTGTTCACGAAAGGTGGCCGTTTCGATGAAGGCATCAATGCTGTGGAATGGGCGCAGCAAGGTCAAACCCTCGGCGCTGGCGAAATTCTTATAACCTCCATGGATACCGACGGCGTGCAGACCGGCTTTGATTGCGCTTTGACGAAAGCTGTCGCCGCGGCCACATCCATCCCGATCATTGCTTCTGGCGGCGCAGGTATTCCCGCCGACTTTGTCGAAGTCCTGACAGACGGACATGCCGATGCCGCGTTGGCTGCCTCGGTTTTCCATTACGGCAAATACACCGTCGGCGATTTGAAGCGCGCGCTCGAAGCGGCGCATGTTCCGGTAAGGCCCGCTAGATGATCATCCCCTGTATCGATTTGATGGAGGGCAAAGTCGTCCAGCTCGTTCAAGGCCGCGAGAAAGTTCTCGAAGCGCAATCGGCCCAAACGATGCTCGAAATGTTTCATGGCTTTCCGCAAATTCAAGTCATCGATCTTGACGCCGCCATGAACAAAGGCTCGAATGACCACATTATGGCTGATATTGCGAATTCTGCTACGGTTCGCGCCGGGGGTGGCGTCCGAACTCCTGTTCGTGCACGCCAATTGCTGGACCAAGGCGCCTTCCGGATCATTATCGGAACTGCGGCATTTTCATCCGACGGCCCGGACATCGCATTTCTCACTGCTCTCCGCGACGAGGTAGGTAGCGAACGCGTAACCATCGCGCTCGACAGCATGCACGGGCACATTGTTGTAAAGGGCTGGCGTGAATCGACATCCTTCACCGCCGCTGAAGTCATTGCTCAATTGGAGCCCTATTGCTCCGGCTTTCTATGCACTTACGTCGACAAAGAAGGCATGATGCAAGGAACAGATCTCGATTGGTTTCAAGATCTGCGCCGCCGCACTCAGCACGAACTGGTTGCCGCCGGGGGCATCACCACGCTGGAGGATGTGAAGGCCCTGACCACTATGAATATTCATTGCGCCATCGGTATGGCCATTTACACGGGCCGTTTGCGCCTCGAAGATCTGCGAAAGCTAGCCTGATCGGCCTCGAAACATCACCTCACAACTGGACATGCGCTCAACTACCGGTAACCCTCTAGGCCTAGGAGACGCCCCTTCAGCTTGCCGTCATCGGCAATCCCGATCTTGTTCAAAGGTTTTGCATGAATAAACACAATATGCGTCTCGTTGCGGTAGCCTGTTCGCTTGTGCTGTGCGCGTCGTTCCTCGTTTTTGCCCGATCGAAATATGATGAGAGGAACGTTCTTACCGGTCAAGCCGCGTTTACCAGCTATTTGAAAGAGAAACCGGGCACTTTCCGCAAAATCACCGTTGCCGACCTGCCCCAACCCTACGCGACCCAAGCGGTTGGTAATCCGCCCAAAGCGGTTCCGCAACCAGATGGAGCTTGGCCGATGGTGCCGGAAGGCTTCAAAGTTGGACGCTTCGCCGAAAAATTGAGCGGTCCCCGTGAAATTCGCAGGGCGCCGAACGGCGACATGTTCGTAGCCGAAAGCAACCATGGTGACATCGAGATCTATCGCGGCATGACCAAGGACGGCAAGCCCGAGCAGACCTCCGTCTTCGCTACTGGACTCAGCCAACCGTTTGGCATCGCGTTCTATCCAATCGGAAAGGACCCGCAATGGGTCTACATCGGCAACACCAACGCGGTCGTCCGCTTTCCCTATAAAAATGGCGATCTAAAAGCCACCGGTGATCCCGAAACCATCGTCTCTGGCCTTCCCCGCGGCGGCCACTGGACCCGTGATGTCGTCTTCTCCAAGGATGGCTCCAAGATGTTTGTGGCCGTCGGTTCCGGCTC
The DNA here is from genome assembly GCA_049802535.1 of Bryobacteraceae bacterium. GTDB lineage: Bacteria > Acidobacteriota > Terriglobia > Bryobacterales > Bryobacteraceae > Bog-105. Next base: position 7,826 of record JBARMQ010000201.1, read on the forward strand.
CAATGTCGATGATCCCGACACACATCCCGCCGAGCATCACCGCGCAAACATTCTCGAATACACACCCGATGGCAAATTTATCAAGGTCTATGGCTCAGGTATTCGAAATCCTGTCGGCCTAGCGATCAACCCTACCACCGGTCAACTGTGGTGTTCCGTAAATGAGCGCGATAACTTAGGCGACAATTTGGTGCCCGATTACATCACCCACGTGCAAGAAGGCGGCTTCTATGGCTGGCCTTGGTTCTACATGGGCAATCATCAGGATCCGCGCCTCGAAGGCAAGCACCCGGAATTGGCGCAAAAGGTCATCGTTCCCGATGTGCTCCTCCAGCCGCACAACGCGTCGCTCGAAATGATGTTTTATGAAGGCAGGATGTTCCCCAAGCAATATCGCGGCGACATTTTCGCCGCTGAGCACGGTTCCTGGAACAAGAAGGAGCGCGCCGGCTATGAATTGATTCGCGTTCCTGTCGATGACGGCAAAGCCGACGGCTCTTACGAAGATTTCATGACCGGCTTTGTGACGCCTGATGGCGATGCCTGGGGCCGGCCCGTTGGCGTGGCATCTGCGCCCGATGGTTCGCTGTTAGTGACCGACGACGTTTCAAAATCGATCTGGCGGATCGAATACACTGGAAAATCGTAGACGCCGGGCTTAAGCGTTCTTTGGATGTTGCCATGGCTCGCGGTACGGGCGGGCGAGTAACGCGTTCGCTTCTTCGTCGTTTTTGGCTCGCGTCAACTGCGAATCCCACTCGATGCTGCGGCCCAGCTTCACGGAATTATTCGCTAAAATACACGACGCCGTCGAAATGTACCCTTCTTCGATATCTGAAACTGGCCTGCCGCGGGTATCGATCGCATGCAGAAAGTTCAGCATGTGATAGCGCACTGCCGGCGCGACATGCGTCTCCAGATCCTTCTCCGTACGGTCCTCCGGGTATTTATCGAACTCATAGGTGACATCGCGGTGAACTGGCTGTGCGCCTTTCCCCAGCGGAGTGTAATCGTAGCTATAAACGCTTACCTTCAACGTTCCCTTGTCGCCGTAAAAGGTGGCTCCCCAGGGATATTTTGGATCAGCCGATTCGCCCCAACTGCGATGCTGCCAAACCACGCGCAAATCCGGAAAATCGAATGTCGCGGTTTGTGTGTCGGTGATGTTCGCCTTGCTGGCCTTATCGACAAAAATGCCGCCCGTCGAAGATACGCGTGAGGGCCAACCCAGACCCAGCATCCACCGCGTCATGTCAAGCATATGAACGCACATATCGCCGACAATGCCGTTGCCATATTCCATGAACGCGCGCCATCCGCGAGGATGCACTAGCCGGTTGTACGGCCTCATGGGTGCGGGGCCCGTCCACATTTCGTAATCCAGATATTCGGGCGGCGCCGTGTCCGGCGGATTCTCCGTTGCGCGCATGTGGTAGTAACAATAAATTTCCACCAAGCCGATCTTCCCCAGCATGCCTGTGTCGAGATATCGCTCCTTGGCTTCTACCAGGTGCGGCGTACTGCGCCGCTGCAATCCCACCTGGACCACTCGGCCGTGTTGCCGCGCGGCTTCGTACATTGCCTTGGCTTCTAGAACGTCAGCGCTGATCGGCTTTTGTACCCAAATGTCGGGGCCGGATCGTGTTGCCTCAATCATGATCAGCGCGTGCCAATGGTCCGGCGGCGCAATCAGGACGATATCGAGATCGCGCTCTGCCAGCATCTTGCGAAAGTCGGAGTAGGGTCTCGGCTTCTTCTTCGATAGCTGTCTCGACGCGACGATATCGGCCGCTTGCGCCAGCATGTTCCGGTCCACGTCGCACAACGAGACCACTTCTACTGGCGAAACCTGTATCAGCCGGAGCAGGTCGATCTTGCCATACCATCCGCACCCGATGAGACCAACCCTGCGCCGCTTCTCATCGATTGCTCCCTGCGCATGGTCCCCAAGTCCGCCCAGCGCCAACGCTGCGCCACTGCTCTTCAAGAATTGCCGCCGATCCATCGCTCCAGTGTATAGCCGCGGCGTTCAGGTCATCCGAGGCCTCGACAATGCTGAAGGGAGCGATTGTCTCAAAGACGGCTATACTTCAATTAATGACCGAAATGTTGGGTGCGGTGATTGGGAAACTTGCTATCTTGCCAGCTGCGGAGCAAGACCGCATCGCTCGTTGGTTACTTCAAGAGCTTCCTGACGAGGAGCTCTGGGAGAAGCGTTTCTCCGAAACCCAAGATGCGCTAAGTAAGCTTGCTGCCGAAACTCGTAACCAGCTGGCCGCCGGCCAAGCGACCGATCTCGACCCAGCAAAGATTTGAAATCACGAGCGACTCCGCGCTTTTGGGCCGCCTATCGCGAACTCCCGCTTGAAATACGCCAGGTCGCTCGAAAGGCTTATGCCCGATTCCAGAACGATCCAACGCATCCCAGTCTCAACTTCAAAAGGGTTCACCCACACGAGCCTGTTTACTCGGTCCGCATCACGCTCGGATATCGGGCGCTCGGGCTCTTGAATAGCGGCGAGGTCACTTGGTTTTGGATCGGCACCCATGCTGGTTATGACCGGCTTCTGGACTCGCTCTAGTTGCCGCGATGGGATGGACAATTACAGATTATTCATTCCCCGCACGATAGGTAATCCTGACGCTTCAATCGCTCTCCAGCCGCCATCGAGCGAAATAATGTTCCGGTAACCCATCTTGCCTAGACTATCCGTCGCCAGCGCAGACCGGTAACCGCCGCCGCAATAGAGCACAAGCTTGGTGTCCTTGTCCGGATAGGTCGTTTCGATGTCTCGCTCGATAATGCCCTTGCTCAAGTGAATGGCGCCTTCCGCATGCGCCGCATCCCATTCGTTATCTTCGCGGACATCCACTAACTGACCCGCCTCGTTCGCTTCGCGCAGCCGCTTGTATTCCTCAATGTCAATTTCTCGAATGCGGCTCTTCGCATCGTGCACCAGGGCCAGAAAGCCTTCGCTGTGATGTTTGACTGCTGTGCTCATGACCTATTTCACGCGCTCAATCTGCGCTCCCGCACCGGCCAGTTTCTCTTCAATGCGCTCATAGCCGCGATCCATATGATAGACGCGGTCGATCGTCGACTGACCTTCCGCCACCAATGCCGCCAGCACCAGGCTGGCGCTCGCCCGCAAATCGGAAGCAATCACTTGCGCGCCGGTTAAATGATGCTCTCCCGCCACGATCGCCTGACGTCCTTCCACCCGTATGTTCGCTCCCATCCGCGCCAATTCCTGCGTATGCATGAATCGATTTTCGAAGATCGTCTCCGCGATGAAGCTGATTCCGTTGGCAACCGCCATCCAGGCCATATATTGCGCTTGCAGATCGGTCGCAAAGCCCGGATATTCTTCCGTCTTGATATCGATAGCCTTGGGTCTTCTCCGGCATCGCACACGCAAAGCATCATGCCCCGCATCGGTAACTTCTGCGCCCGCTTGCTGCATCTTCACGACCAACGCCGCCACGTGCTCGGGGTCGCATCCGCTCACCACGACATCGCCTTGCGTAACGGCGCCAGCCAGCAAAAATGTACCCGCTTCAATCCGGTCTGCAATGATCGTGTGCTCCGCTCCATGCAGCTTTTCGACTCCTTCCACACGGATCACAGAGCTTCCCGCGCCTTCTATCTTGGCTCCCATTTTCGTTAACAGAGCCGCTAGGTCGGCCACTTCAGGCTCACGAGCCGCATTGGTGATCACTGTCTCGCCGCGCGCCAGCACCGCAGCCATGAGAACGTCTTCTGTTCCGGTCACCGTAATGCGATCGAACGAAATGTTCCCGCCGCGCAGGCCATCCGGAGCCTGCGCTTCGACATATCCGTGCGACTGCTCAATCCTCGCGCCCAACTGCTCCAGTGCGGAAACGTGCAAATTGATCGGCCGCGCCCCGATCGCGCATCCGCCCGGCATTGAAACACGTGCACGTCCGGTCCTCGCAACCATCGGGCCCAGCACCAGGCTCGATGCCCGCATCGTCTTCACAATTTCGTACGGCGCTTCCGGTTGATCGAGCGTCACCGCCTGTATGCAAATCTTCCCGGCCTTGTTCCGTATTTTCGCTCCCGCATGCCCCAGCAGCTTTTCCATGGTCAGGATATCTTTTACTTGTGGGACACGGCTGAGCACCACACTCTCATTCGTCAACAAGCATGCCGCCAAGGCCGGCAGCGCGGAGTTCTTCGATCCGCTTACGGGAAGCTCGCCGCTCAACTGCGTCCCACCGGTGATTAGAAATTTATCCATTTACTTCGTTCCATTTTCGCTTAGCGCTTGACGCAAGCTGCCACGCGCCGCGGACAGTCGATCCTTCGCATCCTCGCGGCTCACGCCGCATTTCGCCATCACGATCGCTGCCCGGACGGACCCCGCGGCATCCAACCATCGCGCCGCTTCGTCATAGGGCACATCCGCAATTGCGGACACAATGCGACGCGCCCGATCCGTCAATTTCTCGTTGGAAGGCTGCACGTTCACCATCAGGTTGCCGTAAACGTAGCCCAAACGAACCATGACGCCTGTGCTCAACATATTCAAAACCATCTTTGTCGCGGTCCCTGCTCGCATCCGAGTCGACCCCGTGATGACCTCCGGCCCAGGCACCGGTGTAATCGCGATATCTGCCGCCTGCGCCACTTCCGAATGCGGCGTGCAACTCAACCCGACGCACAAAGCTCCTATGGTTCGAGCCAACTCCATCGCCCCCAAAACATAGGGCGTGCGGCCACTCGCCGCGATGCCTACTAACGAGTCCGCGCTCCCAAATCCACGTGCCGCTAAATCGTGTTTGCCTTGTTCGGCACTGTCTTCCGCATTTTCGATAGAGCGGCGCAATGCTCCATCACCGCCCGCAATCAAGGCCTGCACCATTTCGGGCGGCGTGTTGTATGTCGGAGGACACTCCGACGCATCCAGCACTCCCAGCCGTCCTGACGTTCCCGCCCCCGCGTAAAACAGCCGGCCGCCGCTCCGCACTCGATCGGTAATCTCGTCCACGGCCAGTGCGATATTCGGTATCTCCCGCTCGACCGCATATGCCACCTCACGGTCAGCGGCATTGATCACCCGCATCATGTCTTCTGTGCCCAGGCTGTCAATGGATGCCGACGCCTCGTAGCGCGCCTCTGTCACCAGGTCGTGTCGCATGCCTTATTGTGCCGCGTCTCCCCGAACATCATCGTGGGCCGCCGAGCGACCGCATCCCCGCGCGCTCTCTCGGAAACTTCCTAAATCCTACGCCGGAGATTCTCAAGGTCTCTCGCCCTCTTCTCTTCTGAACAGACCATCTCTGATGCACCGTGATTGAACCGATCATGTCTAGATTTCCGTGGCTCATTACGGCATGCGTTACCGTCGGACTCGCTATATCCGCACCCGCCTTCGCATCCACCTGCGACGTCGGAACCTTGGTGAGCCCCACTAGCTGTCAAGTCATCACCAACGACGGGCTGTTTACTTGGAACATCAGCGACCTTCATTTCACCGTCGCGAACGTCAGCCCGGCCCCAGTGAATCTCACCGCTGTCATCGCCGGTGTTCCCGGCGCCGATCAACTCCAACTGACCGAGCAAATCACTCCACCTACCGGCAACAGCCTGCAAAATGGCATGCCGATCATCCTCGACCTAACTTTCAACCTGTCGATTACGTCTACGGTAGCCCCACCCACACTGCGCCCTCCGGGCTTCGGAGCTCCACCCGAAAATTCAGAGGCGCAGACTTATTTGAACGGACTGCTGCTCGGCACGTTTGCCAGTCACGGCTTCAATCCCAATGTTCCCGGTGTGGAAGGAACCTTCCTGACTCAACAAACCAACGTGGAGGTCAACGACATTTTCATCGTGAGTGAAGCCTCCGGCAACAACATCTTTTCCGAAACGTTTGATATGGCCGACGCCGACAGCGAGAATCCCGCTCCGCCCACTGAAGCTCCTGAGCCTCCTAGCGTTGCATTCCTGGGTGCGGCTGCCGCGTTCACCGCTGCCGTCGCCGTAATGCGAGCACGCCGAAGATGACCTCCTATCTCGGAGCGAGTTGCTGTTCGTAGCGCACCACAATCTCTTTCAAAATCGTCGGCAGGTCGTAAGTCAACTTCCATTTAGGAAAGTCTGACTTGATCTTCGTCAGGTCCGAGATGTAACAAATGTGATCGCCCATTCGGTTCTGATCGGAATACGAATACTGCAGCGCATGCCCCATGCTTTTCAAAACCGAAACCGTTTCCAAAACCGATAGGCTATTCGATCTGCCGCCGCCCATGTTATAAACCTGCCCGGGCTTTGGCGCCGCATAGAATTCCAGGAACAGGTTCGCTACATCCGTACAGTGAATTTGATCGCGCACCTGCTTTCCCTTGTAGCCGTAGATCGTGTACGGTTTTCCGGAAATGGCGCAAAATACGATGTAGTTCAAATAGCCGTGCAACTCCACTGCGGCATGTTGTGGCCCTGTCAGGCATCCGCCGCGGAAGATGCCCACCGGCATATCGAAATACCGCCCAAATTCCTGGCACATCACATCGGCGGCCACTTTCGAGGCTCCAAATACCGAGTGCAAACACTGATCGATCGACATGCCTTCGTCAATGCTGTCGATCTCCTTGTAATCCCACCGCGTCTCCAGCTCGACTAACGGAAGATAATTCGGCCGATCGCCATAAACCTTATTGGTACTTGTGAAGCACATCGGCGAGTCCTTACAGAAATCGCGTACCGCCACCAGCACGTTCATCGTTCCTACAGCGTTCACATCGAAATCGTCATACGGAATGGAAGCGGCCTTATCATGCGATGGCTGCGCTGCCGCATGGATGATAAAATCCGGGCGTTCTCGCTGAAACAATTCCCGGACACTTTGCCGGTCCCGGATATCCAGCCCTTCATGCCGGTATGCCTCCGGAAACCTTGCCGCAAGGTCCGCAACCACCGCGCTTGTCGAGCCCTGCGACCCGAAGAATTGCTGCCGCATGTTGTTGTCTACGCCAACGACTTGCCAGCCACGCTCGGCCAACAAGCTCGCGCATGCTGAACCGATCAATCCCCCCGCACCCGTGATTAGGACC